>NZ_NFHX01000002.1:0-246073 GCF_002161515.1 Faecalibacterium sp. An58 | reverse complement strand
GTTTGGTCACCGTTCAGTATAAAGGATTTGAAAGGTTTGGGGTAATGGCTTTTTCTGTTGATCCGGAATTGGTGATTTCTATTGAACCCCAAATGGTTTTTTCAGCTGAACGCTAACACTGGATCACAAAAGAGAGCATCATTCAGAAGAAAATTCTGCCCTATTTCGGCAAACGCAAGCTCTCGGAAATCACAGCCAGGGATATTATCTGCTGGCAGAATGAGATCCGTGAGCTGAAAGATTGGCATGGTAAACCACTTTCGGCCACGTATCTGAAAACAGTTCACAATCAGCTCAGTGCGATTTTTAATCATGCCATCCGCTATTATGGGCTGCAGGTGAATCCGGCGCAGCGTGCCGGGAATATGGGGAAGGAAGAACGCAAAGAAATGCTGTTCTGGACCCGTGAAGAATATACCAAATTTTCAGATGCCATGATGGACAAACCGATGTCCTTCTATGCCTTTGAGATGCTGTACTGGTGTGGCATCCGTGAGGGTGAATTACTGGCCTTGACGCCTTCTGATTTTGATTTTCAGAAACGGACTGTTTCGATCACAAAGTCTTATCAAAGAATCCATGGACAAGACCTTATCACTACCCCCAAGACTCCTAAAAGTGTTCGTGTGGTCCAGATGCCGCAGTTCCTTTGCGACGAGATTCAGGACTACCTGAAACAGCTGTATGGAATTGAATCGAATGATCGTATATTCCCGATTACGAAAAGTTACCTTCATCGAGAAATGGATCGCGGCTGTAAGCAGACAGGGGTAAAGAGAATCCGGATCCATGACCTGCGGCACAGTCATATCAGTTTGCTGATTGATATGGGTTTTACAGCTTTGGCGATCGCAGACCGGGTAGGGCATGAAAGCGTCGACATCACGTATCGGTATGCACATCTGTTCCCGAACCGGCAGACTGAGATGGCAAATCAACTGGATCAGTTAAAAGACAAGGAAGGAGCATAAATATGTCTCACAAAAACCGCGATGAACGCAACCGCTGGCGGAATAAAACTGTAGCTTTCCGGGTGTCGCCGGAGGAGGATAAACAGCTGGAAACCTATGTAAAATTGTCGGGGTTAACCAAGCAGGATTATATCACCCGGCGGCTGCTGGGAAGGGAGGTGATCGTCCAGGGAAATCCCCGGGTATTCAAGGCGTTGCGGGAGCAGCTGGCGGCCGTTTTGGAGGAGCTTCAACGAATTGAAGCCGGAACAAAAACGGACCAGGAACTGCTGGACGTAATCCAGATGATCGCTGTCATTCTGGACGGAATGAAGGAGGAACCTGCCTATGGAAATTGACGCAAAAGAAAAGACTGCCCTGGGCTCATCTGTTGGCGCAGATGAAGGGCAGTCCAATCAAAAATCTACACTAGAAAGTATACCAGTTTCAAATGAAAAAATCAATGAAACCGATGAAAAATCAAAGCTGAGCATGCGGGAGCGAGCACTTCTGCGGCAGAAGATGATGGCACCGGAATATCTCCCCACCATTACCTTGCAGACCCTGTTTGACACCGCTTATCAGAGCAAGCCTCCGGTCATCGAAGGTCTGCTGTATACGGGGACGTATCTCTTTGCAGGAGCTCCCAAGGTGGGCAAATCCTTCCTGGTGGCACAGATTGCCTACCATGTCAGCACCGGGCACGATTTATGGGAATATAAGGTCAATCCGGGGACAGTCTTGTATCTGGCTCTGGAAGATGACCACCGCAGACTGCAGGAACGGATGTTCCGAATGTTTGGGGTGGAAGGGATCGACCGACTTCACTTTGCCACCGATGCCAAGCAGCTGGGAAACGGCTTGGATGAACAACTGGAGTATTTCATCAAGGAGCATCCTGATACTCGGTTGGTCATCATTGACACCTTGCAGAAAGTCCGGGAAGCGGCAGGAGACGGCTACAGCTACTCGGAGGATTACCAGATCATCGGGAGCCTCAAACAGTTTGCGGACAAGCACGGCATCTGCCTGCTGATTGTCCATCATACCCGGAAAACCCCGGCGGGGGATAAGTTTGACATGATCTCCGGCACCACGGGTCTGCTGGGCTGTGCAGACGGTGCCTTTGTACTCCAAAAGGAAAAACGAACCAAGGGAACAGCCACGCTGGATGTGGTGGGCCGAGATCAGCCGGACCAGCGGGTGTACCTGGTACGGGATGAAGAACGGTTAATCTGGGAGTTTGACCACGCAGAGAAAGAACTCTGGAAGGAGCCGCCGGACCCACTTCTGGAAAAGGTTGCGGCCCTGCTCACGGCAGAGGCACCCACCTGGCAGGGAAGTGCCACCGAGCTGATCGCGGCACTGGGGCTGGAACTCCAGGCCAATGCCCTGACCAAACGGCTGAATGTCCGGGCATCCAAGCTGTTCAATGACTTTAATATCCGGTATGAAAATACCCATGGCCGGAACGGCAGCCGGATCAGTTTGATACTGGCAGCCGCCCAGACGTGACGATAGTGACGGTTGTGACGATGCCTGAAAGGGGTGTATAAAGTACCGTCACCATCGTCACAACCGTCACAGATTGCAGAATGAGCATACCATGGGGAGGCGAGTCTGCGCAGGGCTGATGGCCCTGACTGGTCTGCGGGATTCCTTATTTGACCGCAGACCAGAGCGGCTCCCGCAGGAGCCGCAATTCCCCCTCGGAGAGCCCCTCGGGAGAGCCCACGGCACTTTGCAGCCTCTGGCTGAAAGTGTCATAGTGGGTTATTACACTTCCGCAGAAGTGCATCTCCCGGGCCTCCCCGTATCTACCGCCCAGTGGACGAGAAAGGAGCGCTATGGCAAGAGGCGACGGTATCGACCGTACCAGCGCGAGAAATATGAGATTGACCACACAGAAATTGAAAAATGCCCAGCAGCATAACGAGCGCGAGAAGGACTCCTACGTCAACCCGGATATTGTCCCGGAACGCTCCCACCTGAACGTCCATTTCAAGAAGCCGGATGGCAGTTATCTGGAGCAGTTTGAGCGAATGGAGGCAGACGGCATCATCTCCACCCGCGGCCTCAAGGAGGATGCTTTCCGGTATGGAGAGCTAGTCTTTGACGTGAACTCTGCTTACTTCTTCAACCGGGGCGGGTATGAGTTCGCAAAGGAATTCTATGAGGCTGCCTATCAGGCCGCCATCAAGATTGTGGGAGGGGAGCAGTATATCCTGTCCGCAGTGATGCATGCCGATGAACGCAACCGGGCCATGTCAGATGCTCTGGGTCAGGATGTCTACCACTACCACCTCCATGTGGTGTATGTCCCAGTGGTAGAAAAGCAAATCCTTTGGACCAAACGATGCAAGGATAAGTCCCTAGTGGGAAAGGTGAAGGAGACCATCATGCAGGTCAGTATGAGCAAGAAGTGGGCCTCCAAACCCATCTTAGACGAAACCACCGGTGAGCCCTTAAGGACCGAGAAGGGGAAGCCAATCCTCAAGAAATCCTACAGCGTCCTCCAGGATGACTTCTTTCAGTATATGCAGGAAGCCGGATACACCGATGTCGAGCGCGGGGAGCGAGGCAGTTCGGAGGAGCATCTGACCGTAACTCAGTTTAAGGTTCAGAAGGAGCAGGAGAGGCTGGCAACATTGACCGAGCAGACCCAGGAGAAAGAGCAACAGGCTGCCTCTCTGGAAAAGAAGCTGGAGAAAGTCCAGCGGCAGCAGGTGGAGATCCAGAAAGTGGAGCAGATCGAAGCCCGGTCCGTTCCGTTTTCTTCCAAGGTGATTCTGGAGCGCTCAGAATATGAGGCGCTTTCA
Source organism: Faecalibacterium sp. An58 (assembly GCF_002161515.1). Lineage (NCBI taxonomy): Bacteria > Bacillati > Bacillota > Clostridia > Eubacteriales > Oscillospiraceae > Faecalibacterium > Faecalibacterium sp. An58. The sequence continues at coordinate 242,304 of NZ_NFHX01000002.1, read as the reverse complement.
GCCGCTGCCAAGAAGTACTGTACTCAGGAGCATAAAGCGGTTGGCTTCAAGAAAGCTTTGGATGCCGCCAATAAGCTGATCGGGGAACTGAAGACCAAAGTGGCTGCTTTGAATGCGGAATTACAGGAGTATAAATCAGTCCGGCGCCAGCTGAGCACAGTAGGCTTGGAACAGGAAAATACAGCCCTGAAAAAGAAGCTCCAGAGCTATGAAACAGAGATTGAAAGGAACAAACTCTGGCATCTTTTTGAACGCCCAAAGGCCAAGCCCCAGAAGGAGAAAATCTAAAGAACAGCACCGTATAACATGAGGAACCGCCTGTATCCGTACAGCTGATGTGCGGGTACAGGCGGGCTTTTTTATTTTACTGGAGTTCCTGATCTAGATCCCGGAACAGGTCAGAATCAAAGAACTGCTCGATGGTAATTCCCAGGCCATCACAAAGCTTTTTGATGGTGGAAATGGTGGCGCTCCGGTTGCGGCCACTGACGATGTTGTTGACCGTGGACTGGGTGACACCGCTCATGGTGCTCAGCTTGTTGATGGAAATATTCTTCTCTCGGCATAGCTCCAGAATCCGCTCTTTGACAGCTTCACCGATACACAAGGGGCACCACCTCACTTCTAAGAAGATGATACCCGGTTTAGCTTGCAAAGATTAACTCTTTTGGGTTAAAATAACTCAAAAGGGGTGATAATATGAGTGCAACCTGTAAGACCTGCTTTTTCATTGGCCATAGAGATGCCCCGGATACCATTTACCCAGCATTATTGGCTGAAGTGGAGCGCCATATCGCAGAACTTGGGGTAGGTGAATTCATTGTAGGGCATTATGGCAGGTTTGACAGCCTTGCTGCCAGGGCAGTGAAAGAGTCGAAGGTTCGGCACCCGGAAGTGGAGCTGACGCTGCTGCTTCCTTATCATCCAGCAAAGAGGCCTATCCAGAAGCCGGAGGGCTTTGACAGTTTGTTCTATCCTCCTGGTATGGAGAAAGTGCCCTACAGGGCAGCTATTGTCGCAGCAAACCGATACGTTGCGGATCATGTGGATTACTTGATCGCCTATGCCTGGCAGCCGGGAAGCAATGCCAGAGCACTGGTGGAGTATGCTCAGAAAAGATGCAAACAGGTTACTAAAATCAAATAAAGTTGTATTTTGGTACTGATATGATAAAATGGTAATAGAAGTTATTCTGGAAAGGAAAATACAACCATGAGCCTGAGCGCAAATATAAGCGAAAAAGCCGCCCTGATCTGGGCGATTGCAGATAAATTGACCGGCGTCTATAAGCCCCATGAGTACGGAGAAGTGATTTTGCCGCTGACCGTGATCCGGCGGTTCGACTGCATCCTGGCTGATACCAAGGACGCAGTTTTGGAGAAATTCGAGCAGGTGAAGACACTGCCCATGCGGGATGTTTTGTTGCGAAAAGCTTCGGGCAAAGCCTTTTATAATACCAGTAAGTTTACCTTTGAACGACTGCTGGATGACCCTGACAATATTGAAGCAAACTTCAGGGATTACCTGAATGGTTTCTCTGAGAACGTCCGGGATATCCTTGAAAACTTCAAGTTTGATGGTCAGATCACCACCATGGCCAATAAGGGCATCCTCTATATTGTCATCAAGGAATTTACCACCCCGAAGGCAAATCTGCACCCGGACGTGATTTCCAACCTCGAGATGGGGTACATCTTTGAGGAAATCATCCGCCGCTTTTCCGAGTCGCACAACGAGGACGCCGGGCAGCATTACACCCCGCGGGAGGTCATCCAGCTGATGGCCAACATCCTGTTCTACGATGACAACGACATCCTGTCCGGCGAAAATGTGGTCAAGACCATCTACGACCCTGCCTGCGGCACCGGCGGTATGCTCTCGGTGGCGGAGGAGTACCTGCATCGCCTGAACGCCTCCGCCGAGCTGATGGCCTTCGGCCAGGAGCTGAACGACGAGACCTTCGCCATCTGTAAAGCGGATATGCTTATCAAGGGCAATAACGCCGACTTCATCAAGGACGGCAACACCCTCTCCGATGACCAGTTCGCCGGGCAGACCTTCGATTATATCCTGTCCAATCCTCCCTTCGGGCGGGAATGGAAGAACGAGAAGGCCGCCGTGGAAGCCGAGGCCAAGCGCGGCTTTGCCGGGCGGTTCGGCCCCGGCCTACCTGCCGCCAGCGACGGGCAGATGCTGTTCCTGCTCACCGCCATCTCCAAGATGAAGGAGCCCAAGGACGGCGGCAGCCGCATCGCCATCATCCACAATGGCTCGCCGCTCTTTACCGGCGACGCCGGCAGCGGCCCCTCTGAGATCCGCCGTTATATCCTGGAAAATGATCTACTGGAAGCCATCATCGCCCTGCCCAATGATATCTTCTACAATACCGGCATTGCCACCTATATCTGGGTCTTGTCCAATAAGAAAGCAGGCACCCGGCGGGAGGGCAAAGTCCAGCTTATCAACGCCAACGGCCTGTATGAGAAGCGCCGCAAGGCCCTGGGTAACAAGCGCAACGACATCCCGGAGAGCGCCATTGCTGAGATCACCCGGCTGTATGGCGACTTTGTCGAGAGCGAGATCAGCAAGATTTTCGATACTTCCGACTTCGGCTACACCAAGATCACGGTGGAACGCCCCCTGAAAGACGCCAGCGGCCAGCCCATCCTGAAACGCGGCAAGCCCCAGCCCGACCCTACCCTCCGGGACACCGAGAACGTGCCCCTGAAGGAGAACATCCAGACTTATTTCGCCCGGGAGGTCCTGCCCTTTGCCCCGGACGCCTGGATCGACGAGAAAAAGTCCAAAGTGGGCTACGAAATTCCCTTTACCCGTTATTTCTACAAATATGAGGCACCCAGACCTTCGGAAGAGATCAAGCAGGAGATATTGGCCCTTGAAAAGGAACTGGACGGGGCGTTGGAGGAGGTGTTCAAATGAGCGAGAAGGAATACAAAACAAGTGAATATGTGGTGGCTTTCATTGACATTTTAGGGGCGACCAATGCCATTTCGAAACAGCCGGACGAATCACTTGATTTGATACATAAAATATATGATAATGCGATTGAAACTTTTGCACAATTTAAAAATGACGATTTTGATACGCCTCAAATTAAAATTTTTTCGGATAATATTGTGATAGCGGTACGCTATGATAGCAACCACAGCAAAAAAGATGCGGCGATATCTGTTGCAGTAATGAGTGCGGCGCTGCAAGCAAATTTTTTGGCTCATGGTTGGTTGACACGCGGTGGCATTTCGTCTGGCAAGTTCTTTATTGATGATGTTATGGTATGGGGACCTGCACTGGTTGATGCTTATAAACTTGAAAATTCAGTGGCCTATTTCCCTAGAATTGTGGTCAATCCTGAACTGGCAACTGAGTGCAATTGGACTTTGATAGCAGACCGTACAAATAATTTTGCAAGTACGTTCGGTATATTTCATAGGGATAATGATGGAATGATTCGCGTCGAATATATAGTTGCAGAATTTGACAATCCAGTTCGAGCTATTTTTAATAATTATAAAAATGGCTTTATAGAAAAACAATTAAGTGAACACAAAGGAAACACAAAAATTTGCCAAAAGTGGCTTTGGATAAAACACTACATAGAAGAGCGGAGAAAAATATTTATGAAAGTAGGTGCTGTCAATGGCTCGGCAAATGAAAGACAGCGGGGTTGAATGGATTGGGCAAATCCCGGAGGACTGGGATGTTGCACGTCTATGTGATATTAAATCAGAAAAAAAGTTCGCTATTGTAGATGGGCCGTTTGGCTCGGCTATTTCCACGAATGACTATAGAGAAAAAGGAGTTCCATTGATCCGTATTAGTAATCTTAAAAATGGAGAAGTGTCAGATGAGGATATGGTATATATATCTGAAGAACTAGCCGAAAGTGTGCGGCGCAGTTGTATCGGATTATCTGATATTGTTTTTGCTAAGACTGGCGCAACTATAGGAAAGTGTGGAATTAATAGACTAATTAAGTATGGAATACTTGCCTCAAGTTGCATAAAAATCTCGATTTCACACAAATACAATTGCGACTATTTTTATTATATTTTTTCTACGGACCAATTTAATCAAGCATTAAGAAACACTTGTACGGGGACGACAAGAGACACTATTAATCTGACGCCATTTTCCAAATTGAACGTTCTTCTTCCTCCGTATTGTATCCAAAATCGCATTGCTTCCTACCTCGACCGCAAATGCGCTGAAATTGACGCCATTATCGCCAAACAGCAGCAAATCATCGAAAAGCTGAAAGAATACAAACTGTCCGTTATCACCGAGGCCGTTACCAAGGGCCTTGACCCCAATGTGCCCATGAAAGACAGCGGGATTGATTTTATCGGAAGTATTCCAGAAACATGGAGGATATGCAGATTACGAAACATTGGAACATTGCAAAATGGGATTAGCAAGGGTGGAGAGTTTTTTGGACATGGATTTCCATTTGTGAGTTATGGTGATGTTTATCGAAACTTCTCTTTGCCTGTGCAAGTTGCAGGATTAATTGATTCATCTGATGAAGAACGAAGAAATTATTCTGTTGAGTCAGGAGATATTTTCTTTACACGGACTTCGGAAACTATTGAAGAAGTCGGGTTCTCCTCTGTGTGTGAAGAAACCATTCCGGATGCAACTTTTGCTGGATTTCTAATTCGGGTAAGACCGTTTACAGATGACTTGATGCCAAAATTCGCAAAATATTATTTCAGAAGTAATCACCATAGATGCTACTTAGGCAAGCAAATGAATCTAGTAACCAGAGCAAGTTTGGGGCAGGATTTACTGAAAAGTATGCCGGTTCTTGTACCGTCAAAAGTCGAACAGATTGGCATTGCAGAATATTTGGATAAAAAGTGTAGTGCTATTGAATCCTCGATAGAGTATAAGCAAAGAATTATTGAACGACTGACTGCCTACAAAAAATCTCTCATATATGAGTCTGTGACTGGGAAAAAGGAGGTGTAGTATGCCAAACAATAAAAGTACATTAGAACAGATACTCTGTGAAATTCAGAGATGTCTGGATAATGAATTATATCTAGCCGCACTTGGCCTCTCATTAACTATTCCTGATATTTGCGGAAAAGCGGAATATCCTCGGGCTGGAAACACAACCAGATATATTAACTGGTATAATCAATTTGTTTTAATCAAATATAAGCCGAATGGCGCTGAAAGCCCGTACAGTGCAGATATGCCGTATTTAAGTGGAGAAGTTATATATAACCTTAGAAATGCCTTTCTGCACTCTGGAAATCCGAATATTACAAAGGATAAAATTAAGAATGAAAGATGTAAAATTGATAAATTTCAGCTGAAACTGGGACAGGAACTCTTAGGAGATACTAGTTGTGTTTGTTACGGAGCGAACTGGATAATTTGCGAGCGCGAGTATGAGGTGAATGTAAGGTTACTTTGTATGAGACTTTGTGAAGCGGCGCAGGAATATTATTTGGCAAATAAAGAAAAATTTGATTTCTTTGATTATAGCATTGTTTACGAAGATAAGAAAAAAGAGGTGTAATCATGCCCGACTTCGACGTAAAAGAAAAACGCTTTGAACAGGACATCGAGGAATATTTGGTCACAGAGGGCGGGTATCAGAAAGGGGACCCCAGGGCTTTTGACCGGGAGAAGGCGTTGGATGTGGGTGCCTTCCTGCAGTTTGTGCGGACAAGCCAGCCCAAAGCGTGGGCGCGGTTTGAGAAGATCTATGGCGCCGACAGTGAGCGCCAGCTGGTGGAGCGCTTTTGCCGGGAGGTGAAGATGGCGGGCCTGCTGAAGGTGCTGCGGCAGGGTTTCACCGACCGGGGCATCAAGTTTCGGGCAGTGTTCTGGAAGCCGGAGACCACCATTAACGAGACCACCCAGGCCCAGTATGCGGCCAATATCCTGCACTGTACCCGGCAGCTGCACTACTCCCTCCACAATGAAAACAGCATTGATATGGTGTTGTTCGTCAATGGCATCCCGGTGGTGTCGATGGAGCTGAAATGCCAGTTCACCGGGCAGGATACGGCCAATGCCATTGAGCAGTATAAGCTGGACCGCGCCAGTAAAGACCCGATTTTTGCCTTTGGGCAGCGGGTTTTGGTCCACTTTGCGGTGGACCTGAGCAATGTTTACATGACCACCCGACTGGAAGGGGAAAAGACCTATTTTTTGCCCTTCAACCAGGGCAGCAATGGTGCCGGAAAGGTGGGCGGCAAGGGGAATCCCATCAACCCCGACGGCTACGACACAGCCTATCTGTGGGAATCGGTGCTCTGCAAGGATCGCTTGCTGGAAATCCTGCATAAGTACATGCACTTGCAGGTAAACCGGGATGACAAGACTGGCGCGGTAACGAGCGAACGGATGATTTTCCCGCGGTATCATCAGCTGGACGTTGTGACAAAGCTGCTGGCCGATGTGCGGGCCCGCGGGGCGGGGCACAACTACCTGATTCAGCACAGTGCCGGGTCCGGCAAATCCAATTCCATTGCATGGCTGGCTTACCGTCTGTCCAGCCTGCACAATGACCAGGACGAGAAAATTTTTCAGTCGGTCATCATTGTTACCGACCGCCGTGTGCTGGACAGCCAGCTGCAAAACACCGTATACCAGTTCGACCATGTAGAAGGCGTTGTTCAGAAGATCGACAAAAACGCTGCACAGCTGCGGGATGCCATCAACAACGGAGCGGGCATTATCATCACTACCCTGCAGAAGTTCCCGGTCATTTACAAGGAAGTGCGTTCCGGGAATAAGCGGTTTGCCATCATTGTGGATGAGGCCCATTCTTCTCAGACCGGCGATGCTGCCCGCAAGCTCAAGCGGGCACTGGCAGACACTGATAAAATTCTGGAGGAATATGCTGCCGAAGAAGCCGCCGCCGAAGAGGCCCGGAAAGATGACGAGGACAAGCTGCTGGAGGAGCTGGCCGCCCAGGGAGTTCAGGAGAACCTGTCCTTCTTTGCCTTCACAGCGACCCCCAAGGACAAGACGCTGCAGATGTTCGGCCAGCGGGATGCCAACGGAAAGTATCACCCCTTCCATATTTATTCGATGCGGCAGGCCATCGAGGAGCACTTCATCTTGGACGTGCTGCAAAACTACATGACCTACCGGATGTACTATAAGATCGCCAAGTCCATCCCGGATGATCCGGAACTGGATACAACGGCTGGTGTGCGTGCGATCCGGCAGTTTGAAACGCTCCACCCCCATAACATTTCTCAGAAAACAGCGGTCATGCTGGAGCATTTCCGCAATGTGACCAGGCACAAAATTGGCGGTCACGCCAAGGCTATGATTGTGACCCCGTCCCGGCTCCATGCAGTGCGGTATCTGCTTGAGTTTAAGCGTCAGATCGAAGAAAAAGGCTACACGGACCTGGATGTCCTGGTGGCCTTTTCGGGGGAAGTGGAGGACAACGGCATCACCTATACCGAGGAGAAACTCAATACCACTAAAACAGGTGAAACCATCAAGGAGAAAGCACTCCCTGCAGCCTTCCATACCGATGAATACGGGATGCTGATCGTGGCAGAAAAGTACCAGACTGGCTTTGATGAGCCGCTGCTGCACACCATGTTTGTAGATAAGAAACTGTCTGGTGTGAAGGCGGTTCAGACTTTATCCCGCCTGAACCGTACGATGCGGGGGAAGGTAGATACATTCGTCTTGGACTTCGTCAATTCCGCGGAAGACATTCGCAAGGCGTTTGAGCCTTATTATGAAGAAACGGTCCTGGAAGAGGAGACAGACCCCAATGTTATCTATGACCTGAAAAATACCCTGGACAAATTTCGTGTTTATCAGCAGCTGGAGATTGACCGCTTCGCGGAAATTTTCTATACTGATAAAGAACAGGGACAAGGGGACTTGGGCAAGCTGCAGGGAACGATCCGCCCTGCTCTGGATCGTTTTGAGGCTCTGGAGGAAGAAAAACAGGAACTTTTCAAGTCCACATTGGCTCGATTCAACCGCATCTATGCTTTTATCACACAGGTATGCCGCCTGTTTGATAAGGAAATTCATAAGTTCAGTGTCTACGCGAAATTCCTTTATACCATGCTGCCCAAGGGCGGACGGGACAAGGTTTATGTCGATGACAAAGTTCTTCTGGAGTACTATCGGCTGGAAAAGGACTTTGAGGGTGGAATCCAGCTGGAAAGCACCCCGGATGGGTTCCGACCGATTACCGGCGAGGCAGGCCGGAGGGAGAAGCAACGAGACCCGCTGACGGTTATCATTGATAAGATCAACGAGAAGTACGGTACGAACTTTACCGAGATGGACAAGGTCTTGCTCCAGATGGAGAACGACTATGCCGCCCAGGACAAGTGGCATAGTTATGCTCAAAACAATGACCGCAAAACGTTCATGCTGCTGTTTGAAAAGGACTTTCCCAATATGGCTGCTGCCCGCTATGAGCAGAATGACAGCTTCTTTGTTAAGCTCTTTTCTGATCCTGATATGATGCGGCAGGTCATGGAGACAGTAGGAGCGGTGCTGTATGAGAGACTAAAAGCACAAAAATAACAAAGAGAAAAGGATGTGATAGGATTTATGGTTGAAAATATAGCAGAGGATATCGTACTAGAGGAATACCTTAGCGATGATAAGTTAAATATAATTCTTGACAGAGTTAATGGATGGATAGATAATTGTGATTCTAAAGTCTCAACAATATTAAGCGGAGCAGGTATTATTGCAGGAATTTTTTTGGCTACTGACTATGTAAAAAAGATTATTTCGATTATTCAAACAGCGTATAAATGTGATAATGCTTGGGCTAGAATCTATTTGATGGTTAGCGCCATTTCTGTAATTCTCTTGATAATTGGAGTATGCATGCTTATCAGTACTTTATTTGCAAGAGTGAATTCTAAGGCGTTTAAAAAAAAGAATGTGAAAACAGAATCCATTTTGTTTTTTTCTTCTATTGCTCAGAACGAAAGTTTCCCAAAATATTTAACTAAAGTTAGAGAGTGCTCGGATGCACAACTAAAGGAGGATCTTATTTGTCAAATTTATATTTGTTCGTTAATTTGTGATAAAAAGTTCGGCTTATATAAATGTGGATTGCTTTTTTCTGTTATTGGCTTTAGTTTGTTCGTACTTATGATGTCTATTGGCGTGGCTGTATTTTAAATTTTGAATGGAGTAAAAGAGGAAAAATGGAAACAAATAATCATGTTACTTATGATGTAGATAAAAGCTCTCAAAGAATGGATGAAATACTTGATACGGAAAATAAAAATTTTTCGGATTCAGATTCAATCCCTCAAAGGGCATCTTTGACTTATACAAATGGATATTATGTCTATATTACAGCTTTGTTTATCGATATAGTTGGCTCTTCAGATATGACAGATGAACATAAAAGACCAACACTTGCTAAAATGTACAGATGTTTTATTTCTGAATGTACAGCTATTATGAATGCAGAGTCGATCTGTAAAGAAATAAGCATCAATGGAGATTGTGTTTGGGGTGTTTTCGATACACCTTTGAAATCAAACATTGATGATGTATTTAGCGTAGCTGCGAAATTAAATAGCGTGATTAAAATTTTAAACTATAAACTCCAAAAAAAGAAATATGGTGAAATTTCTGTTGGTATTGGCATGGACTATGGTCGAGCACTTATGGTAAAAGCAGGATATTCTGGTAGCGGATTAAACGATGTGATTTGGATGGGAGATGTCGTCAATTCGGCCTGTCATTTGGCAAATGAGGCAGGTCGAAATGGCCATAAAACTATTGTTGTTTCAAGCTGTATAAAAAATAATTTAATGGAAGATAATCAAGGACTTCTTAACTCTACGATAATAGATCAAAAAGTTTGTTATGAAGGAAATATAATTAATATAAACATGCAAACATGGTATGAGAAAAATTGCAAGTAATATAAAAAGTACTTGAAGAAACCCCGGCATACCTCGAAACGGGGTATACCGGGGTAGCATAAGTTGTTTGGCTCTATTTGAATCTTTTTATGCGAATAGCTCCGGCGCTATATCTTCAAGTGAGAATCCGGGAATCTGATGCGCTTCCTTGTAAAGTCCGTCCTGGTCCAGAAACTCAACCTTGGCGAAGTCGGCCAGAGGAATCTCCGATTCACAGATGTACCAGTTTGCGTGATCGGATGCTGACTGCTTGAGTGCAGCCATCGCAAAGCGGTCAGCGTGGTATTTGTCGCAGAAATCACGCCACCGGAGATATCTCCAGAATCGGCCATCCGTCTTAATGTTGATCCGGCACATCAGCTTGTCTTCGGACAGGCCAGCGTTTTGAGCTGTCACCTGGTCGTTGGCGGTGAGCCATACAACCGGATGGTGGTCCTTGTACTTGTCCACCGCCTGCATCCCGATTTCCTGTTCCCGGAAGTAGATGGGCTCGTAATGGAATGTGTCAGGATCAAATTTCAGATTGGAAGGAGTCAGGGCAAGTTTGCCGGACTCGAGAATGATCCGATACTTGATGAGGCTGGTGAAGTGGTACAGGTTGTCCGGCAGTTTGCTCTTTTTTCTCATTGATTGATCCTCCTTTGTTCTGAGATCCGTTGTGAGTGGTATTTGCCTGACTTCATTATAATACAAGGATGGAAAGAAATAGAGAGAAACATGTCGATGGATTATCTTTTTTGATAAGCGGTGGGAGATAAAGAAAAAACGCGGATTCTCTGGAAAAGCTCTTCAGCATCTGTTATACTATATCTAGACTGTTTGTTCGACGCCTTGGAAAGTTACCCTGATAGCGTATGGCAGATAGTTTTTTGATAGCAAAGATTGGCTTAGACCAAGTAAACTGGATAATCTGCATCAATAGAAATAAGTCCAAGCAAATTTCCTAAGCAAAAAAGCTTAGAACTCTTTGCAACTCGGCGAGATGGAGTGAATTTAAAAGCAAAAATCAAACGAGTTGACGTTTGATTTTTGCTAAAATCTCCGCCGTGGCAACACTTTTTATGATTCTAAAAAAGAGAGCTACCGGATCTGTATGGATCGGGCAGTTCTCTTTTTGCTTTATCCTTTTTTATTTTTCAAAGGTCAAAGAATCTTTACTTGAAGCCATAATGTACCTGCTTTCAATCGGCATTTTTGAGCGGCTTGTGGATTTAGTCCTTTTTGGACGGCTGCCAATGGCGCAGCCTGGGCAACTGGGTCTGATAGTAGGCGCGGGCTTGTTCCGGGGGCCAGGCTTCGCTGGAAAATTGTTGCGTAAGATAGTCGATCAGGGCATCCATGCTGGCGTAAGTGAAGGCGCCGTCGGCGTAGCACCACTTGCAGTAATCCTCGTTGAAGCTGCCGTCGGGCTCTTTGCTGAGAAAAGCATCGTCCTCCAGGGGCATACCGCAGCACTGACACATCAGCTTGCGGGGACAGCCCAGCAGGGTGTTGATCGAAATGTCAAACAGCCGAGAAAGCAGTTTGAGCGCTTCGGTGTTGGGTGTTGTTTCGCCGGTTTCCCAGCGGCTGACGGCCTGCCGTGTGACGTAGAGTTTTTCCGCCAGTTGGTCCTGGGACCAGCCCTTTTGGCGGCGAAGCTGGTATAAGATCTCTTTGATTTCCATGGGATTTGGATCACCTCCACTCGTATTGTACCATATGCATGGCAGACCGCCAAGCAACCTGTTGTTGCCTTGACAGGGGAGGGCGGGCATGATAGGATGGAGCTGTTCCAAGATCACATGGCAAAAGTCAAAAGGGGGTCATTTTTGATGGCAGAAGCACAGACTTTGCAGAGGCGGGAAGCCGCCATTCGGCGCTGGTTTGCGATGTGGCTGAGAGGGCAGGACGAAGGCCTGGAGGAGCTGTTTACAGAAGATGTGGTTTATACCGAGAGCTGGGGCCCGCAGTACCATGGCCGCAAGGCGGTGGGGCACTGGTTTGCCGAATGGAACACCCGGGGGCGGGTTCTGGTGTGGGAGATCCGACAGTTCTTTCATAAGGGAGAGCAGACGGCGGTGGAATGGTACTTCAAAAACCAGATGGATTCCGGCACGGTGGAGGAATTTGACGGCATCTCCCTGGTGCAATGGGCTCCCGACGGCAGGATCTGTGCCCTGAAAGAATTTGGCTGCAATCGGAATACCTACGATCCCTATGCGGAAGGGGACACACCCCGTTTCCGGGACGAAAAGGCAAAGTGGTTCTGAGATCTGCAAGCATGGCCGCGGCCTGAAAAAAGTGTTGTAAAAGCGTAAAAGCCTCCTCTGCCGGGTTGACAGAGCGGGGCTTTTGTGTTATCATATGGTTAACGATTAGACTAATTGTTAATTGTTCGGAAAGGAGCGAAGCAGCCTTGAGCTTACAACATACCTTAAAGGCCCTGGCCGACCCGATCCGGCGGGAGATCCTGAATATGCTGAAAGACGGCAGGCTCTCGGCGGGGGAGATCGCCGGGCATTTCCCGGTGACGGCGGCCTCCATTTCCCGGCACCTGTCGGTGCTGAAAGACGCCGACCTGATACGGGATAAGCGGGAGGGCAAATTCATCTATTATGAGCTGAACGCCTCCGTGCTGGAGGAAGTGATGCTGTGGATCGCAGATCTGAAAGGGGAGACTGACCATGAAGAAGATGATCATGGAGAACAAGGGTAAGCTGATCTTGTCATCCCTGGTGGTGGTGCTGCCGGCGCTGTTGGGCGGCCGGATGGTGTGGGAGATCCTGGGTCTGCTGGCTGCCCATTGGATCTGCCTGGGGATCGTCCTTTGGGACAACGCCCGCCGGGAGCAGAGCAAAAAAGCTCTGGATATCGTTTATTGGCTGATGCCCATGATCTCGCTGGTGATGGGCCTGGGCCTGGTTTTGGCCCGGCAGGGCTTCTATGGCTACACGGCTTTCAGCAGGGCGCTGATGTTTGGCATGGGCGCGCTGTTCTTTGTGGTGGGCAACCAGATGCCCCGTTTCCGTCCCAACAGCACGCTGGGCATCCGGCTGCCCTGGACCATGGGCAACGAGGAAAACTGGCGCAGCACCCATCGTTGGGGCGGCAAGGTGTGGGTAGTGGCGGGCCTGGCCGCCATGGTGGCAGCCCTGCTGCCCACAGCGGCCGGGGCGAGGCTGATGCTGGCGGCCGGAGCAGCGGTGATCGTCCTGCCCACCCTCTACTCGTACCTTTATTACCGGAAACAGCGGAAAGCGGGCGCTCCGGCCCTCACCGTTCAACTCAAGACCCGATGGGCGGTGTTTCTGGTGGCGCTGGCTGCTGTGCTGCTGGTGGGGCTGTTCGTTACGGGGAGTGTCAGCGTCTCCTTTGACGGCGGCGCCATGACCATCGATGCCGACGGCTGGAACGACATGACCCTCCCATACAGCAGCATTGCCTCGGTGCAGTACCTGCCCGAGGGTCAGGCCCCCGAGGCGGGGGTGCGCACCTATGGCTTTGGCAATCAAAAAGTGTCGCTGGGCAACTTCCATAACGATGCTTATGGGGATTATATCCGCTACACCTATGACAGCTGCGGCTCCTGTCTGCTGCTGGAGCTGGCGGACGGCCGCCTGCTGGTACTGAACGGCCGGGACGATGGCGCCACCCAGTCCATCTACCGTGAGCTGACCGCAAAGCTGGAGCAGTGAGGGGGCGGGCAGGATGAAGAAAAAGCGTTCGGTTCTGTTATTTGTCTTGTTGGCCTATGGCCTTTCCTGGGGGCTTGCGGCAGTTGCCCTGCGGCGTGGGATCACCATGGAAAAGCTGCTGGCCGCAGATGCGTTGTCCCGGGAAGACTTGCTTAGCCTGGGATTGCTGGGCTTCTATATGTGGATGCCGGCCCTAGCTGCGCTGCTCGCTACCCTGGTATCAGGGGAGGGCCTGAGAGCAAGACTGCTGCGGCCCGACCCGGTAAGAAACTGGAAATACGACCTCCAGGGCTGGCTGCTGCCGGCAGTGCTCACAGGAGTAGGAGCTATTACCTACTTTTTGCTCTTTCCCGGCCGGTTTGACAACAGCCTGGTCCAGCTGCGGCGGATGCTGGCCCTGGCGGCTGGCGAACCAGTGCTGGCGGGGAGTTCCGCTCCTGCATTACTGGCGCTGCTGTTTGGAGGCGGTATCCTGCTGGCTCCTGCCGCCGCATTATTCAGTGGGCCTTTGGGGGAGGAAATCGGCTGGCGGGGGTATCTGTATCCGACTTTGTGCCAGCGGATGCCCGAACGCAGGGCTGTGGTGCTCAGCGGCGTGATCTGGGGACTGTGGCACACCCCTTTGCTGGTGATGGGCTGGGATTACGGCACCGCCTATCCGGGTTACCCGCTGACGGGCATCCTGACTATGACCCTCTGCACCGTTGGATTGGGAGTGTTCCTCTGCCGTCTGACCCGGCGGGCAGGCAATGTATGGCCTGCTGCCCTGGCGCACGGCACCGTCAATCTTCTGTTCAGCATCTTTTTGCTGGGGGGTCAGTTCAGCAAAGGTCCTTTCAACCCCTTGCTGGGAGCTCATCCCTTGACATTGGTGGGAGGTTGGGCGCTGCTGGCCACAGGCGCCTGCCTCCTGGCCCACCCCCTGGAAAAAGCCCCCGCCCTGTGCTATAATGAGGGCAATCAGGGCGCATCCGATGCCAAAAAGACACAGGGCGGATGAGCGCTGCGCCTGCACGAATCGATGGAGTAAAGGAGCTTGCTATGGGGTTCATCACATTCATCACAATGCTGACCCTTGTCTTTGTGATCCTGAAATGCCTGGGACGGATCGCCTGGTCCTGGGTGTGGGTGCTGTGCCCCATCTGGATCTCAGTGCTGCTGGTGGCAGCGTTTTTTCTGGCAGTACTGGTAGGCGAACGGATCCGAACGGGCAAGTGGTGACAAAAAGAAAGGGCAGGAGAACGCTGGTTCTTCTGCCCCTTTTGTTATGGTGACGCTCAGGTTTCGCCTATGTAAAGGACGGCGTAAACGGTGGAGATCTGGGCGGGGTAGCTCTCGGCGATGACCCCGTCAAAATAGACCGCCACATGGTCCCCGGCCTTCAGGCTGGTGTAGCTGTCGGCGTTTTCCACATCCCGCGAGACGCTGATCCGGCTGGCGGTCTCGTAAGCGGGATCTTCCCGGTCCACATCCAGGAGGAAATACTTTGCGTTGACGCCGGCCACTGTGCCCCGCACAGAGGGTTCTTCTTCGATGATTTCGTCGATGGTGCGGGCGCAGCCGGTCAGCAGGCTGACCGCCAGCCCCAGGCACAGGAGAGTGGACAAGATCTTGCGCAGCATTGCATTCTGCCTCCTTTCGTGGTTTTGTGATAGTTTTGTGACAATATAAGTATAACACGGAACCGGCTGTACGTCCAGACGATTCGGAAAGAAAATCCATCCGGAAAGTCCCCGGCTTCTCAGAAAGGGCGGATTGTGCTATACTGGGATGCGGTGGAAAAACTGCCCGCCCTGCGGCATTGCGGTCTGGATGATCGCTGGATGGAGCGGGCAGACAGAAAGGAGAAACAAAATGGGTTTTTTCAACAAATTGTGGGAGCACACCCACCAGCCGGGCCCCGGTGTGGAGGCGGATGAGCCCCGCAAAAAGGGCCTGCTCCGGCTGTGGGAGGTGTGCACACGGGATCTGTCCGGCTTTTTCTGGGCGGGGCTGCTGGCCCTGCTGGGCCTTGCACCCTGGATGGTGCTCGTAGGGCTGATGCAGGCTGTAGGGGCCCTGGTGCCCGTGGTGCTGGCGGGGGCCTTGGGCGGCCTGATCGCCGCGCCGGAACTGTGCGCTTTGTCCGACCTGCTTTTGCGCGGCCTGCGGGACGAGCCTTTCTATTGGTGGAGCACCTGGCGCAAAGCCTGGAAGGGCAGCCTGCGCGCCTGTTTGCTGCCGGGCGCTCTGCTGGGCCTGCTGGTGGCTCTGGACCTGTGGGCGGCCCAGGCTTTTTTGGCGGGACAGATGGGCCAGGGCGGCCTGTGGGCCGTCTTTGTGGGGCTGCTTCTGGTGGCGGGCCTGTTCCCGTATCTGTGCGCGCAGCTGGTACTGTTTGACCAGTCCCTGGGCCGTACCCTGAAAAACAGCGTCCTGCTGTTTCTGGCCAGCCTGCCCCGCAGCCTGGGTGCGGCGGCTATCCTGCTGGGGTATCTGGCCCTGATCTCCCTGTTTGCGCCGGCGTCCTATGTGGTGGCGGTGCTGGGGAATGTCTGGCTGCCGCTGGCCGCGGCCTTTTTGATGATCTACCAGCCCATGGAAAAGATCCTGGACCTGGAAAACCAGGTCCACGCGGCCCAGGAGGCCAGGCGCAGCGGCAGCTGAACTGCCCCCGCCAAACACATGCGCAAAGGGCCTGTCACGCTGGCACGAGTGCCGGAGGGCAGGCCCGCTTTTTGAGGTCCAGTGTTCACAAAAAGTTTACGAACGGGGCGCAATCTTTACGGCTTGCTCACATTTTTACCTTTTTTTGGTTGTATACTCTTATAACGCTGTCTTAATACTTCTTTGGAAGTGCTTAAGATATAGATCCGGGCGCCGGATGCAGTCCCATGGCAAACAGGCAGGAGGCCCGGCATAGGAGATGGGAGCATCTCAAGGTAAACTCAAGGTTGGGTCAAGATTGGCTCAAGAAACATGTGCTATGCTGGTGCCAGGGTATGTCCTGAGACGTCGAATGTGCCGGATGGTCTGCCAAAAGCGCTAAAACGGCCGCGCGCACGCGCCCTGTGTCTGGCGCTTTTGGGCGAATATCGCAGCGTGTTTGACCTCACGGATACGCCCTAAAACAAAAGGAGGAAAAGAAACCGTGTTCAAGAAAAAACAACAGGGAGAGGCGGAGGCCCAGCAGGCCGCCCGCAGCCCTGGCAAGGGGTTCAAGCCCTTTCTCAAACGGAACTGGAAGCGGATCGCCGCAGGCGCAGTGGTCCTGGTGGTGGCGGGCGCCTTCCTGATGCCCAGGCAGGCTTCCCCCGCATCCACCAGTGTTTCCTATTTGCAGGATACCCCCCAGCGGCGCAGCATCACCAACGTGTTCAGCGATTCGGGGACCATTACGGCGGCCAACACCTATGAGGTCAAGCCGCTGGTGCGGGGCACCGTCCTCACCGCCGATTTCCAGGAAGGGGATATGGTCCAGGCCGGGGACGTGCTGTACACCATCGACAGCTCGGACGCCGCCAACAGCGTGGCACGGGCCCAGCTGTCCCTCAACCAGGCCCAGCGCAGCTATGAGGATGCGGTGAACGCCCAGTATGTCCGCACCGACATCGGGGGCACGGTGGTGTCCATCGGTGTGGCCCCGGGCGATGTGGTCACGGCCGGACAGGAAGTCGCCACCATCCGGGACGAGAGCGTGATGCTGCTGACGCTGGATTTCCCTGCGGCGGATGCAGCCGGCTTCGCGGTGGGTCAGACCGCCGAAGTGACCCTGGACGGCACCTATGAAAGGATCGCCGGTACCATCCGCTCCGTCTCGGGGGCCGATACCCTGAGCAGCGGCAGCCTGCTGGTGCGTTCGGTGACCATCGCGGTGCCCAACAACGGCAGCCTGACGGCGGCCCAGGCGGCCACCGCTTCGGTGAACGGGGTCAGCGCCCTGGGCTCGGCCCGGCTGGCCTACCAGAAGTCCCAGACCCTTGCCGCCGCCTCCGCCGGCACGGTGGCCGCCCTCTGCGTGCAGCCGGGCAGCGCCGTGGGGGCCGGGGCCAATGTCATCCAGCTGGCCAGCGACAGCCTGACCCGTCAGGTGGAGACAGCCAGCGACAACCTGCTCAGCGCCGAGCTGTCGGTGGATGACGCCGAGAATACCATGGACAACTACACCATCACCGCCCCCATCAGCGGCACCATCATCCAGAAAAACGTCCAGGCAGGGGAGACGGTGGGAGGCGACAGCACCACGGCTGCCACCGCTATGTGCATCATCCACGACCTGAGCTATCTGGAGATGACCCTGAACGTGGACGAGCTGCAGATCCTGTCGATGCAGGTGGGCCAGAATGTGCAGATCAAGGCCGACGCCATCCCCGACCAGACCTTCAACGGGGTGGTGACCAACGTGTCCTCGGCAGGCACCACCACCAGCGGCACCACCACCTACCCGGTCACCATCCGGATCGACGACTACGGCCAGCTGCTGCCCGGGATGAACGCCACCGCCGAGATCGTGGTGGACAGCGTCCAGGATGCACTCTCCATCCCCAATGCCGCCGTGATCCGCGGCAGCTATGTGCTGGTGACCGCAGACTCCCCCAGCGCAGCCAACGCCGTGACGGATATGACCGCCCCCGAGGGCTATGTCTATGTCCGGGTCCGGACCGGCATCAGCGACGACGATTACATCCAGGTGCTGGAGGGTCTGGAGGAGGGCGACACCGTGGCCTACGACGCTTCGAGCGTCAGCTCGAGCAGTTATGGGGCCATGGGAATGCAGGTCACCGTTTCGGGAGGCTGAGGATGAGCGCACTCATTGAATTTGACGACGTCTGCAAATATTATCAGATGGGAGATACCACCGTCAAGGCGGCGGACCACATCTCGATGCAGATCCAGAAAGGGGAGTTCGTGGCCATCGTGGGCCAGTCCGGTTCGGGCAAGTCCACCTGCATGAACATCATCGGCTGTCTGGATGTGCCTACCTCCGGCGTCTACCGTCTGAATGGCCGGGACGTGGGCAGCATGGACAAAAACGAGCTGGCCGAGATCCGCAACGAGATGCTGGGCTTTATCTTTCAGCAGTACAACCTGCTGCCCAAGCTGACGCTGCTGGAGAATGTGGAGCTGCCCCTCGTCTATGCGGGGCTGTCCCGCAGCGAACAGCGCCAGCGGGCCACCGAAGCCCTCGAACAGGTGGGCCTTGGCAACAAGCTGAACAACCGTCCCAGCCAGCTTTCGGGCGGCCAGCAGCAGCGAGCTTCCATTGCGCGGGCCCTGGTGGGCCGCCCGGCGGTGATCCTGGCCGATGAGCCTACCGGCGCTCTGGACAGCCACACCGGCCGGGAGGTGCTGGGCATCCTGCAAAAGCTGCACCGCCAGGGCAATACGGTGGTGCTGATCACCCACGACAACTCCATCGCCATGCAGGCTCCCCGGATCATCCGGCTGGAGGACGGACGGGTGGTCTATGACGGGGACGCCCACTCTCCCGAGGCGGTGGTCCATCCCAACTACGCCTCCGAGGAGGCAAAGGACCAAGAAGAACAACAACAGGAGGGCAGCGTATGATCTATGTCACCTTCCGCCAGGCGATCAAGAACATCTGGAGCAATAAATTCCGCACCTTCCTGACCATGCTGGGCATCATCATCGGCATCATGGCGGTGATGATCATTGTAGGTCTGGGCAACGGCCTGACGGAGAGCATGCGGGCCAGCGTCTCCTCCATGGGGATGAACCTGCTGCAGGTCAATGTGTACGGCCCGCGGGCCCGGAATGTGGACATCCAGGAGATGTACAACATCATCGAGTCCAGGCCCGACCTGTTCTCGGGCATTTCCCCCATGGTCAGCATGGACCGCACCAGCTCGGCCGTCAAGGTGGGGACCAAGAGCTACAACCAGACCAGTGTCATCGGGGTCAGCGAAGCTTATTTCGGGATGACCGGCACCAAGATCGCCCAGGGCCGGCTGCTCAATTATGTGGACTGTTCGGGATACAAGCGGGTCTGCATGGTGGGCGACTACATCGCCCGGGTGGCCTACGGCGGCAACGCCATCGGCCAGACCATCAAGATCGGTCCCAACCAGTTCACCATCATCGGGGTGGCTGCCGCAGAGGTGGATGACCCCTCGCTGCAGGAGGGCAGCAGCGACGACTACGTCTACATCCCTTACACCACCGCCCAGCGGGTGGCCCGCAACGCCGTCGCGGACACGTACGGCGTCACCACCGTGCGGGAAGATCAGGTGGCCGAGGGCAAGGCCGTGCTGGAGGCAAACCTGCAGGAGCTGCTCCACTCGGACAACAGCTACTTTGTCACCAGCCTTTCCGAGATGCTCAACACCCTCAGCTCGATGATCGGCATGGTGGTGTCGGTGCTCACCGTCATCGCGGCCATCTCCCTGCTGGTGGGCGGCATCGGCATCATGAACATCATGATGGTGTCGGTGGCCGAGCGCACCCGGGAGATCGGCATCCGCAAGGCCCTGGGCGCCAAGGAGCGCTCGATCCTGGCCCTGTTTGTCGCGGAGGCGGCTACTACATCGGCCCTGGGCGGCGTCATCGGCATCCTGCTGGGTTACCTGGTGTCGGCCGCAGCCTCCCCGCTGGTGGCCGTCGTCATGGGCGACCCCAGCATGACCATCAGCCCTTCGCTGTCGTCGGTGATGATCGCCTTCGGCGTGTCGGTGGGCATCGGCGTCCTGTTTGGCTACCTGCCCGCCAAGCGCGCAGCACGGCTCAACCCCATCGAGGCTTTGCGCTATGATTAAGGAGGAATACAAAAGATGAGAAAACGCTTCCTTGCGCTGCTGCTGGCGGCCTGCATCGCGTGCACCATGCTGGTGGTGCCCGCTTCGGCCAGCAGCGCCAACACCGCCGTCCAGACCGCAGTGATCCTGGGGGGCCTGACCGCGGATCAGACCGCTGGCCTCAACGCCCAGCTGACCCGTGGCCAGCTGGCCCGGCTGCTGGTGGCTTTCTCCCCCTACCGTGAGAGCGCCGGCGCCCAGGGCGCCGCAGGCAGCATCTTTACCGATGTGAGCGGCAGCGACCCCCTGGCCCCCTATGTCCGCATCGCAGCCGCCCAGGGCTGGATGAGCGGCTATACCGATGGCTCCTTCCGGCCGGGCAGCCCCGTCACTCTGGAAGAAGCCTGCTCGGCGGTCCTCAAACTGCTGGGCTATGACGTCACCACCCTCAGCGGCACCTTCCCCACCGCCCAGCTGAACAAAGCCAGCGAGCTGGGGCTGCGGGACGGCCTGACCTGCGCCCCCGGCCAGGGGATGAACCTGGAGGACGGCGCGGTGCTGCTCTACAATGCCCTCACCGCCCTGAACGGGGAAGGCCAGAACTATGGCACCTCCCTGGGCTTCACGGCAGAAGGGGGCGAGGTGGCCCTCTCCTCCATCGTGATGGGCAGCCTGGAAGGCCCCTTCGTGGCAGGGGAGAACACCCAGCTGCCCTTTGAGCCCGCCACCATCTACCGCAACGACACGGCGGTGGCCACGGCGGGCCTCCAGCCCTACGACGTCTATTATTACAGCCAGAACGCCAGGACCCTGTGGGTCTACTCCCGCAAGGCCGCGGGCCGGATCACGGCGGTGACCCCCTCGGCCAGCGCTCCCGCCACCGTCACGGTGGCAGGCACCGAATACACCCTGGGCACTGCGGCGGCCGCCGCCCAGATCTCCTCCCTCAACGGCGGGGGCGTGGGTCAGGTGGTCACCCTGCTGCTGGGGATGGACAACCAGGTGGTGCAGGTGCTGACCGGCCAGCAGGCCGAGCAGGTCTTTTACGGCGTGGTGCAGAACTCGGCCCGGAGCCTGATCGAGGAGGACGGCGCCGATGTGATGCAGAGCGTCACGGTGGCCTGCACCGACGGCGTGGCCCGCACCGTCCATGTGGACAAGAGCCTGAACTTCCCCGCCGGGTGGCTGGTGGAGATCACCGTGGATGAAAACGGCGAACAGGTGGAGAGCATCGACGCCCGCTCCCTCAGCGGCACCTTCAATGCAGAGGGGACCACCCTGGGGGATACCCCTCTGGCAGAGGATGTAGAGATCTTGGATACGACTTCGGAGGGTGTTGCTGGGGCGGTAAGCCCCAGCCGACTAGCGGGTGTGAACCTGCGCAGCGGTGATGTGCGCTATTACACCACCAACGCCGCCGGCCAGATCGACCGGCTGATCCTGGACGATGTCACCGGCGACCTGTGGACCTACGGCGTGCTGGACGATGTGCGCAACCTGGCCAATGTGGCAGGCAGCGCCATCGACGATGCCCTCAAGGACGGCCAGAGCACCACGCTGCCCGATACAGGCAGCCTGACCACCCAGACCGGCAACCAGGTGGTGGGCATCAACCTGCCCAGCACCAGCGATATCCTCTATGGCATCATCGACGGCAGCATCGCCGGCACCCTGTGGCAGAGCCTGTCCTCCAGCACCGGCAGCATGGCCAGCTATGCGCTGCAGCTGCTGTCCCGCAACACCACGGGCACCATCAGCGATATCTTCGGCTTCTTGGGCAGCGGCGCCAGCTATGTCTGCTACGTCAACGGGGAGGCGGCCACCCTCAACACCGCCGTCAAATACCCAGTGGTGGCGGGCGGTGTGGCGGTCAGCCGCAGCACCAACGGCACGGTGAAAAACATGGTGCAGCTGATGCCTGTGATGATCGACCGGCTGGGCCCTGCCTCGGTGATGAGCGGCAGCACCCGCTACGATATCGCCGATGATATGCAGGTTTATCTCTGGTACAGGGGCCAGTATTACCCCACCAGCCTCTCCCAGGTGAATCCCGAGGGCTATCACCTGATCGGCTGGTACGACAACATGGGCTGCACCGCAGGCAGCAAAGTCCGGGTGCTGGTGGCGGTCAAAAAGGACTGACCCGGCCCTGAAGATCAAAAGAAAAGCGCCCCGGGCGGTGTGAACCGCTCGGGGCGTTTCTGCTGCCGGTCATCACTGCACCAGCTGTTTGACAAAGTCTGCAATGGATCGCACCGTCTGGATCAGTTCGGCCAGGGCGGCGATGTCCTCATCCCGCATCACGGAGGCGGGGGCCTGGATGGCGTATTCTCCGGGCAGGGCCTTGCCGGTCAGTTCGAGGCGCAGCCCCTGGCTGGGAATATCCACCAGCACATGGCAGCGGAAAAAGTCCCCCCACAAAGCAGACCACAGGCTGGAAGGGGGAAAGCCCACCGTGATGCCGATGCCCCCCAGCGGCTCCTTCAGGGTGAAATAAAAGTAGCCGTCCAGGGCCTGGTCGGGGTGGGCCGGTTCCAGGGCAGCCAGGGCAAAGGCGCCGGACTGGTATTGCTCCAGGCCGTTCATGGCCGGTTCCTGCCCCAGCAGGGTGGCCATCTGGCTGCCGGTGATGTAGTCCCCCAGGCCCCAGTCGGGGATGAGGGAGGCAATGGCCGGGTATTGGGCGTGCAGTCCGGACAGGAAGGTGCGGTAGATCTGCCGCACATCCAGATAGACCTGGCCGTCGGCCAGAACCAGCTGGGTATAGGGCTCCTCCCTGCCGGGAGCGTACCAGCTGAGGGTCAGATCGCTGCCGCTGTTCTGGCCCGAGAGGGTGCCGGTGGTGGCGCCTAGGGCTTCCAGCAGGGACCATGTGGCAGAGGGCTGGGCCGAGGTGGAGGTGACGGTATAGTCGAAATGGAAGGCGGAGCCGCGGCGCAGCGCGTCGATCCGGCTGTGCAGCAGCAGGCCGAAACCTCCCAGCAGCACGGCCGCAGCCAGCACCAGGGCCAGGACTGCCCGCAGCGCAGAAGACACTGCGGCGCCGGCAGTGGATTTGGATGTCAGCATAAAGACAGCCTCCTTTCGCAAAAGGCTTTTCTTTTATTATAGCACAAAGGGGTGACAGAACCATGTATAACCTTTGGCCGGAGGCAAAAAAATGGGACATCTGGTGACGGTTCTGTGCAATCTGCCGGGTTTCCCTTGTTTGCATTGAAACATCATGGTAAAATAGACCCGTCCGAAGCAGACAGGAGGGACTTGTCTGCACATTCCGCAAACAGAAGGAGAAAGCCCCATGAAACGACGTTTGCTGTCTCTGATCCTGTGCGGGCTGATGCTGCTGGGGGGCTGCGGCCGGCAGGCTGTACAGGAGGAGATCTGGGAACTGGAAGAAAAGAACGTGGCCACCTTTTCGGACGGCGAAACGGTGGACCGCTGGCGCGGCTATTTTGAGAACGGCCTCCAGGAGCCGTGGTCGGTGTACGAACTGGCCGACGGCACGGTCCTGCTGACGGAGGACGATGTAGTCTCTGTGGAGAGCGATACGGCCGGCTATGGCAGCCTGACAGAAGAAGTGCAGGCGGCCGTTTCGGCCTGGTACCAGGGAGAAGGCAAATACTATGACCTGTCCGCCCTGCTGTCCGCCAGCTATACCCGCTGGCAGGAGCAAGGGGAGAGTTTTGTGCCTGGCCGCGTGGGACAGAGCACCGCATCCACCGCCACCAGCGGCAGCGTCATCTATTTTACCACCACGGTGGAGCAGGCCGTCGATCCGGAAAACGGCCAGCAGCTGCGGTACAGCGCCGCCTTTGACCGGGCCACCGGCCAGAGGCTGGACCTGTGGACCCTGTTCACGGTGCCGGAAGCCGATGCGCGCATGGCGCTGGCTGCCGCAGCAGGGGATGACCCCGCCGTACAGGAAACTCTGGCCGCTGCCATCGACCCGGTCCATGTGATCTTTTTTGAGGATCGTCTGGAAGTGGAATTCCCCGCAGGCAGCCTGGAAGGTCTGGACACCGCCTATATCCTGGTGGTGGACTATGCCCAGCTGGACGGCGTCCTGGCAAGCAGCGCCCTGCCCGGCGGCGCAGAGCGCTCCTGATCACTCGGGATGCAAGACCAAAACGATCCCGTGCCCCAAACGGCGCCGGGGCAGGGTGGGAACAGCCACAGTAAGACAGAGGAAAGGGCCTGCCGGCCTGTGCATATCACAGGCGGCAAGCCCTTTCGGTGCGTTTTGAGCGCCGGTGAAGCAGGATGCGCTTTGCAGTGGTGCATCTTCTTCACCGGCCCTGTTCTTTTTTCATTTGCCCAATGATCCGCTGAATGCTTTTGGGGGAGAGAAAATAGGCGTCAGCCAGGGAATCGATGCGGACCCCCGCGAGGTATTCGGCATAGATGCGCTGGTTTCGCTCCCGCAGTTCCCGGCGGGTCGCCGTCGATGCGCCCCAGCACCGTTTGTTTTCTGCGGCCCGCGGAATATACAGGAACTCCCCGTCAATGTATTCCTGGATCTGTGCAAGCAGCTCTTCGGGAAGGACCTGCGCTGCCTTTTTATAGCTCATGTTGCGCTCCTTGGTCGTTTTTTGCCGGAACAGCAAAGCCCGCACGCAACACCTTCGGATGATGGCCGCCGTGTCAGACTTTGCTTACACAGCGGGAACGATGGGATCAAGCATGAACGCAGAGCCTCCTTCTTTTTGTGCTGCCTTCATTTTATCATAAGAAAAAGAAAAGCGAAACCCCGCCCTCTTTTGAGAACCAAACATGAGGCTGCCAGAGCGCGGCATGGATGTCTTGGCCATGCAAGAAACTGGGTCCTGCATTCCGGCTTGACGCAGCCAAACAAAACTCACGCCTCGATGTTCTGTTTGGGATAGAGGTTGGACAAAAGGATGACGGTCTCATCATTACTTGCGTTAGGTAGGGAATTGCTGTCATTATCGATAATCACGTCTTGCGACGAAACACCATCAAATTCAAGAGGGACTTTGAAACGAACGCTCTTGATCCAGAGGCCGTTTGGCTGCCGCTCAGGGTAAATCTGTACGCTATCTAGCAGTGCGTGCATGATTTCCTGTTCGTCACGCTCCGGCATAATGTCCATCATGTCAACAATGATCCGCATGGTTGCGTACACTTCCTCAGCCGTAGCAGCCTTGCTCCCGGCGTTTTGGATAGCAATACTTACCTGATTGATCTTGCTGTCCAATTCGGCAATACGCTTCATACGCTGGCGCAGTAACCCTTGCAGGTCATCGTACATTTCGTCGTAGAGATCATCGTCGGCGTCAAGCTCCATAATCTTCGATAGCAGCTTGGACTTCTGGCGTTCTTCCTTTTTCTTTGTGGCAGCGAGAGTATCAGCTTCCGCCTGCAAAGCATCCAGATTGGCGTCGGTTCCGATGGATTTCATGATATCCTGCGTGAAATCCATATTCCGCAACGCTTCCTGGACCACGCGGCGCACCTGCTCATTCACATCGTCCTGCCGGATATGCTTTGTGTATGTGCAGCGCTGGCCGCTCACGGTTTTGGTATTCTTGCAAATGTAGTACCACATGTCCGAATAGAATTCGCCGGAACCGTCTTTTTTCTTTTTCCTATTCACCGCGCCATACATCGGCGCACCGCAGACAGGGCATTTGACGAGACCGGAAAGGATGTGAGCGTGTTCCGGGCTGTATCTTTTTTCCCGCTTATAGGCATTCAACTCGCGTTTTACTTGCGCGGCTTGCCAGAGATCGTCCGAAATAATGGCCTCATGCTTGCCGTCAAATGTTTCATATTCCGCCTGTTTGACAATGTGGTATTCGTTTCGTGTTCCTTCGATTTTCTCGTTTTTCCGGCGTCCGTAGGCAATTTTTCCGGCATAGACTGGATTGTCCAATACACCCCTCACGAAAGTGGTTGAAATCCGACTGTATATCCCATTTTGGCGGGTCTGCTTACTATATCCGTTCTCATTCAACCATTTGGCAACGCCATTTATACCCATATCAGACTGCACATATTTTTCGAAAATTAGCCGAACAAGCGCAGCTTCGGAATCTTCGATGACCAGTACACCATCCTCGATCCG
Organism: Faecalibacterium sp. An58; assembly: GCF_002161515.1. Lineage (NCBI taxonomy): Bacteria > Bacillati > Bacillota > Clostridia > Eubacteriales > Oscillospiraceae > Faecalibacterium > Faecalibacterium sp. An58. The sequence goes on along the minus strand of NZ_NFHX01000002.1, from coordinate 215,891 downwards.
ATAGCCGTATGGAGCCTGACCACCGTTCCATTTGCCTTCGCGGGCCTTCTGCCAACGCCCGGCCATCGTCTGCGCCTGGATGTTTTCGCGCTCCAACTCGGCGACACCGGCAAGAACAGGAAAGAGGATTTTTCCGGCAGCACTGGCAGAATCAATCCCATCTTCCACGCAGATGAGATTGACACCGAAATCCTGCATGATCTGCAAGTTGTTCAGCACATCAGCGGCATTCCTGCCAAACCGGGACAGCTTGAACACCAGCACATAATCAACATGATCCTCATTGTCGTTCTGTATCCGTTGCATCATGGCTTGAAACTGCGGCCTGCCGGTGGTATTCTTGCCGGATTTGCCTTCGTCCGAAAAGACGGCAACCACCTGCAAACTGCGGTGAGCAGCCTCCTTTTTCAGTCGATCTTGTTGTGCATCCAGACTGTATCCGTCCACCTGCATCTGCGTGGAAACGCGGGTATAGAGATAACAGTGTTTCTTTGCTTGATTCATATGTTGCCTCCTTTATTTCAGGAATTCATACTCAAACAAAGTCGGCACTATAGTAGCCATTTTTTTCTGCCCCTTCCTGTATCTGATGCTCTTTCAGCCATTCACGCAGAAGGGCAGAAACCGTCATGTCTTTATCTAATGCAATCTGCTTGAGCGCCTTGCGCTCTTCCTTTGTCATCGTGATCGTCAAATTTACCATGTTTCTTTCTGCCATTTTGATTTTCCTCTCAACACAGAATTCTGTGTTCTTGTGTATTTGCGTAATAACATAACACAGAATTCCGCAAAAATCAACATATAATCATAGAAAAAACGCATATATATCAAACTTCTTAACCTGTATGCACGCGCCCAGAGGGCGCGGCCGGGTGTAGGTATGAAGATCTGACCGGACCGGCTCGCCGACCCCGCATACAGAAAGGAGAAAGACCATGAAGATCCTGAGAGTCGAACCTGAGAAATCCCCTGAGATCGTCGATATGGACGGCACGCTCGAAGCACTGCAGGCAGCAGTCGGCGGCTATATCGAGGCCGTGTATCCGTTTGACGACCCCGTCGCAATCGTCTGCAACGACGATGGCAAGTTCAATGGAATGCGGCCGAATCGCGCCATCTATGACGCAGACGGAGAGATCATGGATATCATCGCTGGAACGTTCCTGATCGTTGGACTGGATGAAGACAATTTTGCAGAGTTGTCCGACGAGATGGCCGCCAAGTACGTCGCGCTATTTGGGACGCCAGAGGCTTTCCTCCGATCCGGAGACCGCATCCTCGTCTTTCCCATGGGCCCGGACCCGGACGTGTGTCCGTTCTGACCGTATGCCGCTAAATATAGTTAGACTATATCTATAATAAGAAAGGGTGACGCAGATGTCTGATCTGACTCGTAAATACATTGCCGATCTGGACGCCGGAGTGCGTGACTTGTTCGCGTCTGACCGCTGGAAGAATTACCTTGATTTCCTTTCCCGATTCCACCGCTACTCCGCGAACAACACAATCGCGATCTACCTGCAGCGTCCGACTGCATCTCTCGTCGCCTCTTTCAGTGACTGGCGCCGCAAAGGGCGCAATGTCAAAAAGGGCGAGCACGGGATCAAGATCCTAGCGCCGCATACCGTCAAGGACGTTGACGACGATACGGGCGAAATCAAGCAGCGCCTCGGTTTTCACATCGCGTACTGTTTTGACGTATCGCAGACCGATGGAAAGGACCTTCCCGAAGGCCCGGCGCATCAACTGACCGGCACTGTCGATGGCTTTACCCGCATCTGGGATACGCTCCTGGCTGTATCTCCTGTGCCTGTGTCGGTCGAGCCGATCACAGACTGCGAAGCCAACGGATACTACAGCCATGCTGACCAGCGCATTGTCATCCGCGACGGCCTGGCAGAGCTGCAGCGCGTCAAGACAGCAATCCATGAAATCGCTCACGCCATGCTGCATGCCAAAGGTGCGGAAGAAGCCGATGCAGACCGCAGCACGCGGGAAGTACAAGCCGAATCTGTGGCGTATGTCGTCTGCCGCGCCCTGGGCCTGGACACTTCCGATTACTCTTTCGGATACGTCGCGGGCTGGAGTGCTGACAAAGAGCTCAAAGCCCTCAAGGCGTCTCTTGACTGTATCGTGCGCACGTCCGACAAGATTCTCAAGGCGTTCGAACCTTCCGAAAACAACAGCGGCCGGGAAACCTCGGCCGCTTGATCTCACAAAAACCATCATAAAATCGACAAATATATTGACTTTTTGTGCAAAATATATTATAATATGCATAATTCGAAAAGCAATATGCTTTGTAACGACACCGTGCATACATTTCCGCATGGTGTCTTTTTTTGTCCACATGAAACGAAAGGAGATGCGTGTATGGAAATGAGCGTCCGAGACTATAAGCGGGCCATAGCCGACGGCAAGATCGACAACTGGTCGCCCAAGGATATCGAGCAATGGCTGCACTCCGACGTCGGCGGGATCGTGGGCCAAGACGCAGCCTGCCGGGCCGCGGCCATGATCGTGTACAACCATTTTGAGCGCCGCCCTTCTGTCTCCTTGTTTGCGGGACCGACCGGCTGCGGCAAGACTGAGATCTGGCGTGCACTGCGACGCGAATACAGCGCCGGCAACGTCCACATTATCGACGCATCGACACTGACAGCAGAAGGCTGGCGCGGCAGCAACAAGATCTCGTCCATATTCAGATCGATCCGTCCGGATCGCCGTGGCCGCTGCATCCTTGTCCTTGACGAATTTGACAAAGTGCTGGAGCCTCAATACGGCGCCCAGGGCACCAATTACAGCGATCTGATACAAAATCAACTGCTTCGCCTGTGCGACCATGACACGCTCTTTTTTGGCGCTGGCGATGACAGCAACAGCGCCCTGTCGGTTGACTGTGCCGGTGTATCTGTAGTGATGCTTGGCGCGTTCTCGCGGCTGCGTGAGCGCAAGGCGATTGGCCAGAAACACATCGGGTTCGGCACCGTAACCGCCCCCGCCGGAGACATACAGACCGAAGAGATCACAGTTGACGATCTGATCAAGTACGGTATGCGGGCCGAGCTTGCGGGTCGCATCAACCGTATTGTCTGCATGGATTCTCTGACAATCCGGGACCTGGTACGGATCGGCAAAGATGAGGCCGACCGCCTCTCACTGCTGCTTGACCGGCCTGTCGATATCGCGCCAGATGCCCTGATCATGCTGGCGCGTATTGCTCTGCACAAGGGCCTCGGCGCCCGCTGGATGAAATCCAAGATCGGCACGATGATTGAAGACATGATCTATGATGACCCAGATGCGCCGCGCTATGTGTTCGAGTATGAGCCACCGGATGCAGACAAACGCAGACAGGAAGAATTTAGATAAAGTACAATAAGAGACCTGTTGACACTACCGGAAGGCTCGGACACAGGCAAACCATGGGATAAAGAAGAAAAAGCGCAGATAGCAGAAAAGGCCGTTGCCCTCTTGTGGGTAACGGCCTTTTCTGAAATATGATCGACTCTCAGATGTTATACCTATTCAGCAATAGGTCTCATCGTCAGATTGTCGTTGTCACCGATAATAATTTCATTGATAGAGGTGATACCTGCCACTTTTGCAGCAGAAATGACCAATCTTCGCTCATACTCTGGCATTCTCAGACCAAGGGCAATACTACTGGGTTTCATTTTGATACAAGGGCGATTAGGTCCCACGATTGGGCATAGCATGCGCCATTCTTGATCATATTCATGGCATTTCTTCTTAATTAGCGAGATCTTTTCGATTTCCCAGTCTAAATTTATAAAAACAGATAGTTTTTCTTGTATCAGCGGAGGAAGCACATTGAACGCTTGCACACCAATAGCATATCTGGTTGCATCATATTTAACATCAGAATAAAGTACAGTTTACAAGGGACTACACAGGGTAGGTATCTGACGGGAGGGGTGCCGCCAGTCAGATTTTCCATGTGATGTTCAAGCTGTCGCTTGTGGCGGCTATGGTGGTGATCATCAAATCCACCACACGCCGCTTGTCATCAAAAGATACATTCTCCCAGGTATCGAGGTAGCCGGAAATCTGGCTGACCTGTTCCGGGCTGATGGCCTCCACAGTCAACTCCGCTATCCTTGCCAGAAGTTCCTGCTTGCGCCCGTCCAGTTCCGCTATCTTCACATTCACATAGGAGAACAGGACATTGTTTGCCCCCGTCAGACTGTCCACCAGCTTTTCAATCTCGCTGTCTACATGGGCAAGTTCCACTTGCAGGGCGGTGATTTTCGGGTTTGCCTTTGCCGCTTTCTTTTTTCCTGTCAGCGTCTTGTAGCTTGCCAGCTTCTTTACCATCTGCTGATAAACAACCGCTTCCAGTTCCGAAGTGATGATTTTCCCACAGCCAGGACAGCTTTTATTGTCCAGCCGTTTCGTGCAGCGGAGATACTGTTTGCCGGAGGGATTGTAGATACTCATAAGAGCATACCCGCAATTCCCGCACTTGATTTTTCCTGCCAGCCATGTGTGGGTGGCTTTCCGGGCAGACTGGATTTTCATGTTGTTCATCAGCTTCTTGCGGCAGGTCAGCCAGGTGTCGGAGGGGACGATACCCTCATGGGGAGCCAGTACCAGCATTTGGTCTTTTAAGTCGTTTTTCTTGCTGGCCTTTACATCTCGCCCTTGATACAGATAGCAGCCGTTCATGCCCGTAAAATCGGCAACGTCATTGACAATGACTGTACCTTGACTTTTGAAAAATTCGTACACATCAAGGTCTGCCTGCACATAGACAGGATTGCGTAACATCTGCGCCAGCGTGGGGCGTATCAGCTCTTTGCCATGGAACAAAATCCCCTGTTCGGCAAAGTACCGGGTAATGTCCCCGTAGGAAGTTGTGGGCTGGGCGTACATCTCAAACATCAGCCGGATATTGGCCGCTTCCTCCGGGTTTACCACCAGCTTCTTTGTGTTGATACCGTCCATCTTGATAGGCTCCGTATGGAAGCCGTAAGGGGCTTTCCCGCCCATCTTAAAGCCCCGCTGACTGCGGGAGTAGTAAGCGTCCGTTACCCGCTTCTGTATCGTTTCCCGTTCAAGCTGGGCGAACACGATACAGATATTCAGCATGGCCCGTCCCATCGGCGTGGAGGTATCAAACTTTTCCGTAGAGGACACAAACTCCACATTGTACTGCTGGAACAGCTCCATCATGTTGGCAAAGTCCAGAATGGAACGGCTGATACGGTCGAGCTTGTAAACCACGACCTTTGCAATCAAGCCCCGCTTGATGTCCCGCACCAGTTCTTGAAACTTCGGACGGTCTGTGTTCTTGCCGCTGTACCCTTTGTCTGTGTATTCCTTGCAGTTACCGCCTTTCAACTCGTATTTGCAAAATTCAATCTGGCTTTCAATGGAAATGCTGTCCTTTTTGTCTACCGATTGTCTTGCATAGATTGCGTCTATCCGATTGTTCATATTGTCGCTCCTTTTCTTAAAAAAGAAACGGAGCTGCTGACAGTTCTATTATACCGCCAGCAGCCCCGCAAATCAATGATGGGTTTGGAAAACCTTATGTCCCGGCTTCCTCACTCTCCCGCTTGTCGGCGTACTTGCGGAACACCTCATAAAGCTGCTGTTCCAGTTCCCGGCGTTTGGCTGCTTCCTGTTCCGGCGTGAACACCGGGGAGAGATTTTCCAGTGTGATTTCCTTTCCCTGAAAAGTCACGATTTCGATTTCCTTTTTGTATCTGATATTACTTATAAGATCACCTTTCCTTTCCATGCTGCCGCTGTTGCCGTTTCAGTTCCGCTAAAATCTCCGGCGGGATACGGTCAACCAGCCGCCGCATATCGTCCAGTTCGCTTTTTAACTTCGCCCGTTCCATCGTGTCATTCATCTTGCCTTTTTCGCTGGCCTTTGCCCTGACTTCCAGCTTTTCATTTTCCGCTAACAAGTCATTGATTGTGACCTTGTATTTTTTCAGTTGCCCGGAGAAGTTCTCCATCTGCGGAAACCACTTTTTCAGCATGGAGAGGGCTTCCTCTTTCTTCTTTCCGGCGTTCAGCGGGGTAATGCCGGAGAGAACCGCTTCAATGGCCCTCGCCTGTTTGGAGAGGTTGACCGCCTGTTTGAACAGCCGGGTGGGGATATGCTTCCGGCCCGTCTTGCTGGCGCTTTCCCCACGCTCCAGGTCGGGGTACTGCTCCACCATACAGGCGTGAAAATCGTCCTGCCACTTCGTCAGATTGGCCCGGTTGCCGATAATTTCTTTGGCGCACAGGCGGTTGTCCTTTGTCAGCGGCACAAAGACCAAGTGCAGATGGGGCGTTTTTTCATCCATGTGTACCATAGCCGAAACGATGTTCTCCCGGCCCACCCGGTCAATGAGGAAGTCCGCCGCCCTCTGGAAGTAGGCCGCTATCTCCTTTGGGGACTTGCCCTTGAAAAACTCCGGGCTGGCGGTAATCAGCGTGTCCACAAACCGAGTGCTGTCCTTGCGGGTGCGGCATCTGGCCTGCTCGATGCGGCTCTGAATGAAATGGTAGTAGCGGCCATCCGGCTTGACGATGTGGAAATTGTACTTGCTCCGGCTGGTGTCAATGTCCGGGTTGCTGGCGTACTGCTCCTTTTTCCGTTCATGGTGGGCTTCCAGCGGCCCCGCCGGGTGGCCCTTGTGCTTCTCAAATCGCAAAATTGCGTGTTGTGCCATTGAACTCCTTTCCCCATTCCATTCCTTTCCGGCGGGTTTTCCCGCCGAAAATATCTCTGATAGGATTGGAATGGAATGAATGTAAATAGATGGTTTTAATCTCTGTATTTCTATATACCGTCAGATTTCCGTACTTCAAGAGGATTGATTTTCGTACTCGCCAAGTACGGTTTTCAGCCCTCCGGCGTACCATAACCGGATTTCTTGAAGTCGGTGTTTGGAACCGCTTCATAGGATTTCGGGTAAATGCGGTTGGGTTTTCCACAGCCCTGTTTCTGGATTTCCACCAGCCCCGCATACTGCAACTCCCGCAGGGTGTTGACCGCTTTCTGCCGCCCGCAGCGGAGCAAAGCGACCACCTCGCAGATGGGGTAGTACAGGTAGACCCGCCCGTACTCGTCCGCCCAGCCGTTCTTCCGGGACAACTCCGCCCGGCGCAGGACAAAGGCATACAGCACCTTCGCTTCGTTGCTCAAGGGCTGGAATGTGGGTGCTTCAAAAAGGAAATTGGGGAGCCGGGTGAAACTGAACGCCTTTTCCGGCTGGTGAATATAAATCGTGTTTGTCATAGCGTGTTTTGTGGACGGTTAGAGGCCCGTTTTCCGGGGCGAATGATAAATGATACCAGCCGCCCCGGTTGAGGGCTTGCGGAGCCTTGCAAATCAAGGCTTTTCCCGCTCTTAACTGTCCACAGCAGACCTCCTTTTCCGTTCACTTTCTGTTTTCTGCCGCCTGTGAACTCTGGCGGCGCAGTCCGGGCAGTATTTGCCCCGGTTGGACTTCGGGACGAACACACCGCCGCACTCCGCACAGCGTTTCAAGTCCCTGTCCCGGTAAATCTCCGCTTCCAGCGTCCTGTCCAGCGGCAAGACCGCCCAGCGGAACCACTTGCAGCAGACGGAGAACGAAATCATCTGCGGACAGGCGCAGGTGTCGCCATCGTCCAGCGCAAGGCAGTTTCCGTCCTCGCAGTTGCAGCACTCCCGGCGTATCAGGCCGCTGGCTCGTCTCTTCTGGGGCGGGGTTATGCGGTAGGGGGAGCCGTCCGGCCTGTGTTCCAGCGGCGGCAGGTGTTGATAGGGTCTTTTGCTCATGCGTCCCTCCGTTTTCTTTGGCGTGTTCTGTTTCCAAGGTGCTTGTCCATCGATGAACTATCCCAAGTCTACACCTTTTTGACCGCCTGTGCCGTATATCCAAGAGGTAGGAAATCAGCCTGAAAAACTCCCTATTTCCACGCTCTCGGATTTGTGATATAATAAAAAAAAGATAAAAGACAAATTCAGGTTTCTGGTCTTCTTGCACAAAATAAAGGAGGAGCTATTATGCAAATTGTTTATATTCCAAGCGAATCAATGTCTGTTCAAGGTAAAAAAGATGAAATCTATAAAAGATATGGGAAAGACTGGAATATTAGAGAACAGGGAGGAGGTAACGGAAATTGGTTGTTGACCAGAAAAAGTGATGTGCTTGTAGATGGAAAAAGTTATCGTACTTTTGTACTTGAACACTACGGTAAATCCAAGCTGACAGCGAAGCTTGTTGATAAATTTCGTGAAGATGTAGCAAATGGTAAAATAAAACTGTAAATGCCTATGCCGTTATGCTATGAGCATAGTACATAGCATAACGGCTTCTCTTTCGTTGAGCTAGCAAGGAGGGTGAATATGTCTTTATCCATACAAGAGCGATTAAAAGACCTACGTGTGGAGCGTGGCTTGACGCTGGGGCAGCTTGCGGAGCAGACCGGGCTTTCCAAGTCTGCGCTGGGCAGTTACGAAACGGAAGACTTCAAGGACATCAGCCACTATGCCCTTATCCGGCTGGCGAAGTTTTACGGTGTGACCGCTGATTATCTGCTGGGGCTGTCTGAAATGAAAAATCACCCAAACGCCGATCTTGCAGACCTGCGTTTGAGTGATGAAATGATTGACCTGCTGAAAAGCGGGAGGATAGACAATACCCTGCTGTGTGAGCTGGCGGCGCACCCGGATTTCCCCCGGCTGATGGCTGACCTTGAAATCTATGTGAACGGAACGGCACTGAAACAGGCGCAGGGTGCAAACGCCATAGTGGACACGATGAGCGCAACTGTTATAAAAAAGCATAATCCTGGCATGAGTGATACGCAGTTAAGACAGCTTATCACCGCCCATATTGATGAGGACGAGTTTTGCCGCTATGTGATACAACGGGACATAAACGGGATTGCCCTTGCTCTGCGGGAAACACACAAGGACGATTTTTTCAGCGTCCCAGAGGATAACCCGCTAAAAGAAATGCTGGAAACTGCTGGTGAAATCGTCAGCCAGGACAGCGACACGGAACAAGCGTACTTGGCGTTTATCTGCAAACGGCTCAAGCTGAATTTTAGGAAGCTGTCAGTAGAAGAACGGAAGTGGCTGAAAAAGATTGCGGAAAAATCCGACTTGCTGAAGAATCCAAAACCGCAGAGAGGACGAAGATAAAAAATGCCTGAACGGCGGTTCTGGTTTTTCAGAACCACCATCCAGGCATTTTGTTTAGTAATAGAAAAAGGTGCAGTTGATTATTGCGTATTGTCAATCTCTCTCAAACCGGGTAGTAAAAATACGGCAAGCGCAACGATGATAATGCCAATTCCGCAAATGACAAACCATTTCTCAACTCCCAGCCGCTCCGCCAGAGGCCCGGAAATGACAAGGCCAAACGGCATGGCGAGGGAAGCGGCGCTTGTCAGTAGAGAAAAAACTCTCCCCAGATATTCTGGTTTGACCGTTTCTTGAAAAATCGCATTTTGCACACCGTAAAATGGAGCGGAAATTCCCATAACAGTACAGCACACAACAAAGACAAGAAATGCGTCTGGCGGCAAAAGCCCGGAGAGCATATTGCTAACGCCCATCAGGAGAACGGAAAGACCGATGGTGTACCGCCGTTTCTTAAAACCGCCCCAAATGCTCAGAATGACTCCGCCAAGCAGCATACCAACCGCAAAAGCAATTTCAGCGGCAGAGGCATGGGCCGGTGTTCCTTTGAAGTATGACATACAGATGAGAGGAAAAAGCGTACTGATTGGCATATAAAAGAACATATAAATTACACCAATCCAGAGCAGAGCAAAGAGGCCCCTGTTTTGCTTTAATACCACATACCCCTCTTTCATATCCTGTAAAAACTGTTGTCTTTTCGTTTCTGGACATAGTTCAGGCGTTGGTATGGACGAAATCGCAACAGTCACACAGGCAAGGATTGCACCCACAATATCTAACAATATAATTGCATTAAGAGGCCAAACAGCATATAAAAACGCTGCGGCAGCTGGACTGATAATCGCACTTACTGCTTGCATGGTCTGCGTGTAACCAGCGCATTTTGTAAGTTCCTCTTTTGGCACAATCATAGGTGTTGCTGCGCTGAATGCTGGAGAATGAAAAGCAGTTCCCGCACTTCGGATTAACAGGACAACCATAATAGACCATACGGGCAATTCCATGTAAAACGCCACCAGCGCCAGAATACCGCCAGCGGCGGCAATTATCAAATCCGCACCAATCATTACGCTTTTACGGCTGTGCCGGTCAACAAAAGCACCTGCAAACGGGCCTAAACAGGCTTGCGGCAAAAATCCAATCAGTGTTGCCGCCGTCAATATGATTGCAGAATTAGTTTTCGCAACCAAATAAAAGATAATGGCCATTTGCAAAATACCGCTGCTAATAAAGGATATTGCTTGTCCGGCAAGAAGTGTAAAATAAGTTTTTCTCCATGAATTGTTGTTTTGGGTCATAATGCGAACCTCCTTTTTTATTGCATTGTTCCTTTGTTTCTGCAATAAAAAGCAGGCGTTGTCCCACAGAGAGGGCAGACGCCTGCATAACAACAAAGCACGAAAAAACACCACGATACAGTTCAAAGACTGCTCGTGTCAAACCTACGTGTTCCTTTGCATACGCACGCAAAAAAAGCCCACCATCATGTGGAAAGGTACTTCTACTTTTTATTGCTTATTAGCGTACACAAATTAACACACGTAAGCCTCCTTCCAATCTCAAACTGTCGCACAGTATAACACACATCCGATAGACTTGTCAACCATTTTTAACCTTGTTTTCCATCTTGTTTTTCCATCTCTTACGGGCAGTAGCAAAGCCAGGCGAGCCAGTCAACGGTCAAGATGAACGGCGCTTTCAGCGCCGCCGTTGACAGTCTCGCCCGTCTTTGCTAATGGGTAATCAAGGCGGGAAAGCCATTTTAGGGCTTTCCCGCCCATTTCAATTTTGGGAGAAGAAAGGCCCCAAAATGAACGAGTGCGGCCAAACACTTTTAGGGATTGGCCACCTTGTCCACCCATCCAGCGGGGCGGCGGGGAACGGTCAAGGCCGGGCGTCAGCCCATTCATTTCAGCCTTGACGGTTTCCTGCCGTCCTGCTACTTTTCCCGGAGTGTGGCCACACATCTGGTCACGGTGTCCAGAGCTTTGGGACTTTTTGTCCCATAGGCCGGGGGCGGAGGACGAGGGACGGGGGCTTTCATAATACGCCCTGTCTGCTGCTGAAATCAGCCCTTTGTTTCCGGCTTACCAGCCCCAAACAAAGCCCTGCTTTCCTGCCGCGTCAAATGCCCTTGCCCTCCCCGGCGGCAACGGTATTTTCAGGGCAACGCCGACAGAGCGTATAACACACTACACTTTGCTCCGCAAAGTCGTGTGCCAAATGGGGCGCTGCCCCCTTTGGAAACCCCCGCAACAAACAGGTGCTATGCACCCAGCCGGGAGCATAGCGCCGTTTGTTGTCAGCAGCCCGTTTCACGGTCTGCGTGTAGTTCCTTGTAAACTGACCTAATAGACTGGATAAACATTTGGCTTTATCTGATTCATAAAACAATTTCCGCAGTGTGCTTCTCTTCCGCATTGAAATACATCGGGGTCAAGCATATCATAAATCATGACAAATCCACTATGATTATCAGCATATTTTAGCCAAAGGCTCTCATTAAGAGGATCATCGCAAAAGCAAATAGAGAACAACTGCTGTTGAACCTTTTTTCTTACTTCTGACAAATCCTTTTCCATTTCAGGCAGGTTAGGAGAAGTTTGTTTTAGGCTTTCGATCATCGACATCAAGAAATCGTTGTCAAGATGTTGGAATCCGTTTTTCTCTAAAATTGACGCAATTTGTTGTGGACTTTCAGTATGCACCAAGGCTTTCAAAGAGTTAATCCCACTTCTAACTTTGGCATAATCAATATAAAAATAGGTATCAAATGGATCATCATATCTATCTGCTGATGAGAAAAACAATTTGTTTTCTTGTAATTGTTGTAAAGTGTTTTTATTTACTGACCGAAATCGGCACAGCATTTCAGGCGGCTTATAAACCGCTCTTAATTTATCCCAACATTCCTGCGAGTTTTCATGCAGTCCGTTCAAGGTATCCCAAAATAGCTTTCGGTCTTGTTTGCTCATATATCCACCTCCTTAATTTTTCTTGGGAATAGGAAATCAGGAATCTGTCATCGGGCGCATTGTGGACTCGACCAACTTGATTTCTTCATCTGAAAGGCCGAAATACTCATATAGCTCGGAGTCTGTCCAAGAACGAGTATAATCCATTTTGGGGACAAAAATGAAATTACTCTGTGAAATGTGTGCAGAGGAATAAGTTGTCCGCATCATAAAGCGTGGCAACTTACACATCATATACTTTCTGAAGTTTTCCGCCTCAGTTTCATTGTCAAAAAAGCCAATGTTCAGATAAGAGAACGAATCCACTTGCCCAGGATAGACAAGGTGAGGAGTAGACATTGAGCGATAGCCTTTTTCGGACTTTACTCCTGCCTCGCCATTCTGCGGAACCAAAATAGATATGCGAACCTTATATTTGTCAATCAAATGAGCGTTCTTGGTGACAACATCCCTGGAAATATAGCTCGTTTTGGAACTGTTGGCTCCGTCGCTATGGACGAGCAAAATATCTCCTTCCGTATACTCCTCATGCCCCCGCACTTTTGAGGGGATGCCAAATGTGTCGATTGCAGAAACCATTTCATCCACAAAGGAATCAGCTTTTGCCCTGATTTTTTCAATGATTGAAATTGCCTTGTTGGAGCGTATGAACAAATTTCCATATTGATTCAGAGAGCGCCGGAGTGCATCCTGTTCGCCTGAATTCATGTTAATAACAAGGCATTCATCTTCATGGTCTCTTTCCCAAAGGAAATAGCATAAGCCTCCGCCAATATCAACCGTTGTAAAGCAATCTTTGGAGTTTGCAAAGTCAACAAGTTTGGTAAGGTGTTTGTCGTTCAGCATATCGGCTCTGAAGGCATTCAATCCAATACCGCCGTTATACCAACGGGCTGGAATGATCATAGAGACATATCCAGGCTCTAACATCTTTGCCTGTTCTACAAAGTAGTTAAAGATAGGAGCTGCCTGCCGTGCAGCTCTGCCAGAGTCAGAGCCTCCATTTGTCATGGATTGATACGGCGGATTGCCTACTACAGCATCAAATTTCATGGTTTTCACCCCTTCCTGCTTCCAATAGCTGGGCTTCAGGACCCGGTCAACAAACTGCCGGGGCTTATTCTTCATCATATTGATCAGGTCATCAAAATAATGGGCGTTCACCGGAATATCCCGATATCCAGCCAGTGTGCGCCGGGTGATCTGCTTGGCCATAGGCGTTTTGCAAATCACAAACACATTTTCCCGCACAGCTGCATCCCAAAGCTGCTGCAATTTTGCATCATCCAGTTCTTCTTCGGAACAGGCGGCGCACCGGCTGCGGAAAATGCTGTATGTTACATACAAGGGATACAGGCCGGTTTTAGAGTTGATTTCCAGCACGCGGGCACCTGCGTTTGCAAAGGTATCGGCGGTCACTTTACCACGATCCACAAAGCGTGGTTCATCTACCATCTGCTCGTGAGCTTCGTCGTAAAAGTCATAGCCGCCCAGACAGTCGCTCATGTGCATATTCACTACCCGCCACGGGGTCAGAACGGTTTCCTTGTCCGGGTTTTTGAAGCAAGCAAACAGCTGTGCAATTTTCTTGACCCGCTCCGTGGGGGAAAGCTCATCGGCACTGAGAACCGTGATGCGAATCCGGCGACCAGCAGCCACAAGGATTTCCGGGTCATAGTATTTGATGAAACTTTTGAACATCTCTTTGGTGACACCGGAAGGCATAAATTCCTCCCAGGAGGAATCGTCCACGATGTCCACCAACTTTTCCATGGTGATATCCTCGTCAATGGGAATATCAGCGCCGTAAATCAGCAACGGCATACGGATAGAAATACCACGCAGGATGGAAATCGCATTATTTTTGAGCTTCTGCTTTTCCTTCATCTCCTGCAAACGCTTTTCTTCATCCGGTGTGCGCTCCCGCTTGGGCTTTTTCTCAATCCGGCCCAGTTCTTCGTATTCTTCATCCGTAAAGCCCTGGGCGTTGATGTCGATTTCTTTGGCCTTAGGTGCTGCCTTGGATGTGCCGACAATCTTTTTTAGGTTATTGAACTTCTCGATATCAAGTTCTTCCAGGCGCAGCAACTCATCGTTATATAGATTGGTGTCATCAAAACCGTTCTGTACAGCCCGTTCCGCATAGGCCCGCTTCAGCTGCTGGAGCAGGCGATTGGTGTCATAGGCTTTCATCACCGTGCCATCCACCGCAATCACCGGGCAATAGTTCAAAAACTCTCCCATGATTCGACGGTCGGATTCATTCGCCTTGCCCGCTTTGGTAGACAGGGCCGCAGATTCCGCTACCATTTTCAAGGTGCGGTCGGGGGCAAAGTCAAACACATAGCAGCAACGTTTGATCTTGCCGTCCTTGTTGCAGGGCGACTGTACCCGGAAGATGGTTTGCAGATAGTTGGCGGCAGAAGTGGAGAACGATCCGGCCAGCATAAACACAGCCGTCCACTCCGGCACCGTGACACCGGTGGTCAGCTTGCCGCAGGAAAGGGTGATGGTGTAGCCGTCGTTTCCAGCGCCGTTGATAGCCTGCCGCACCTTCTGGAGCGCGTCTTCAGAGCGTTCCTCTTCATCACCGTCACCGGCCACATTGACAATATCAAATGCACCGCAGCCAAAGACCGGATGCTTCTTCATCAGCTTGCTCAGGGCCTTAGCCTCTTTGACGCCGGGAACCATCCAAAGGGCATGGCGGAACAGGTTGCGGTATTCTTCGTTGGCATAAGGATAGTGGCTGTCTGGGTCGTCTTTTGTAATTAGGTTCAAAAAGCTCCAAACATCGCTTTCGTGGACGAAATCGCCCACCTGTGCAGTAGCTGGCATGGCCTTGTGGTCGTGCTTGATATCACCAGTCCAGACACGGAAAAACTCCCGGAAATTGAACGCCTTGTCCTCCAGCTCCACATAGCTTTTATCGGTCAGGATTTTACCCAGATCGTAGGTGTAGATTTTCAGCTCCGGCAACTCGTCATAGGGATTGGAATCTCCAAAGTGCAGCTCGTCCCACTGTGCTTTGCGCTGCTGCTCCATCACATAGTCCCAGGTGTAGATGTTATCGTCAAATTCCTTGAGAATATTGAACGGCGTACCGGACAGGGCAAGGAACTTGGTATTGTAGCCGTTTCCTTCCTTGACCAGATTTTTGATGACATCATCGCCCAGGGCGGTGGTGGTTCCTTCATGGGCCTCATCCACGATGACCAGATCCCAGTCCAGTGAGAACACTGCATCGTTCTTATCGAATTTGCCTCCAACGGTGGAAGAACCACGCAGATCCTGAATAGATGCAAAATAGACGAATTTTTTGCCGCTGTTCAGCAGATCTTCGATGGCAGCCCCGTGGCCCTTGGAGCCGTAGGTGTAGTCATCGGTATTATAGAAAATCTTCTGAAAATCCTCATACCAGCCATCGTCCACCACAGGGCGGTGAGTAACAATAATGGTCTTGGCAAAGCCAGACTTCTTAACCACCTGAAGGGCAGAAAGGGTTTTGCCGAAACGCATCTTTGCGTTCCAGAGCATCCGGCTTCCCGTTTTGAACTGCTTCAGCGTTTTCTCGATGGCTTCTTCCTGCTCCGGGCGGAACACGATGGGAGTAAACCCTGTACCTGTCCCCATGCCGGACAGGTTAGGCTGGCATTTCTTTACCGCTTCGATTGCTTTCAGGACGGTGGACAGATCGACCTCAAACCATTCTCTGCTGGTGGAGTTTTTCAGCTTTTTCTTGGGGATGCCGGAGTTCTCCAGCACCCGGTGTACATCATGGTCCCGGAAAGCTTTCAACACCTGCTGTCCATCCTTGCCTCTAACAAGACGGACAGCCAACTCGGTATGTAGCAGCTGGGCAGAAATACCAGCTGTGTTCGTGTACTGCTTAATCCGGCTCAGCGCCGCCTGATTCAGCGCCTTACAGTTGGGGAACAGGGCATCAATGGAAGCGTCTGACTGAATTGTCGTATCACCAATTTTCAAAAGTCCTTTATGGGTCTCGTCATTGATGGCAAAAACATAAATCAATTTGTACTCAAAAGAAGTTCCAAATACGGTTTCCATTATCGTTCCCCCTTCACCAAAGAGTAGTATTCCACGATCACTTTGGATCGCCAATCCTTGATTTTGCACCGTGACTGTGCAGGCTTTTGCACAATCAGTGTTTCTGTTTCTATAAAGTCAAACAGAGAAAGCTGGTTCATCTCTTCCTGAATATCACAGAGCGGTGGGCCATAGGTGAGCCCATCCATCTGCCACAGATTCCAGGAAATGATGGTAGCCACTTTTTTAAGCTCATTGAGCGTAGGTGTGCGCTTCAGTGCATACCGCATATAGTCAATAAAAGTATACAGCAGGTTTTCTCGTGCAAGCAATAAGTTGTCACCTTGGAACTCAAAACCGTACACACTTTCATAAGCTCGATACGCCCATTTCAGCCATTCGCTTTCGTCGGAGGCATTTTCGGTCACCACACGCAGCTTGCGATCCAGTAAACCAATTCTGGAAAAAAGTTCGATAGGCTCACCGGTTACAGTATCATAGCGGCTCACGAGATAGGGGGCCTCACCGCAGGAAACCTCAATTCTCCGTGCATCCACATAATGCTTCCAGGTGTGCTGCTTATCCTCAGAAAACACGACCTGTTTCGTTGCCGTCCAGGTGCTGTCTTGCTGGATATTAAACACATTAGACCGACCAAACCAATGCTCGTCCACCAAGTTGTTTTGCGCGTTGCAGATCCAGGAAGGGGTAAACACTTCCGCCTTATCTCTGGTGCGGCTGTTTTTTTGCTCATGTGCCTTTGCTACACGAGGCTGAATCAGCTTAGAATGAACGCCAGTGATCAGGCTGGCGTAGATTTGCTCTGTCGCTGCATAAAGCTCCCCATGGGAGATATAGTCACTGGTTGCCCAGATAATGTTCTCATTTGTTGTTCTGTCTTTTAGAAGGATATCAAGCAGTTCACGGCTGTATTGAGCAATATCTTCTTCGATCACATCCAGTTTTTCTTCAAATTGCATGATACGCCTCCTCTCTATCATTATGGCAACTCATTGTTGGGACTCCGGGATAAACTCAAGGATATCATCCACACCGCAGTCCAGAGCGATACAGATTTTCTCAATGGTCTGCATGGCAATATATTCATCCCGCTTCAGACGGGTAATAATATTCAAACTGACCCCCGCCTGCTTAGCTAACTGATTATTGGTCATCTTTCGGTCGATCATCATCTTAAATAGCTTATTATACTGAACTGCCATAAGTATCCTCCAGCCTTTTACAGGTTTGTAGGTGTCTATTAAATTATATCACGAACTCGTGATAATTTCAATGAAAGTGAAAGAACCATCTGTGTTGAAATGCGATATTATTCATCCGTCACCATCGATATTGATTTGAATGTGTTGTTACTTGCTGCGTCACATACTCCGGCAAATGGTGACGTCTGTGTCTAGCACTGGCGCGGCTTCGTGGCCGCCCTGTCACCTGTTGTGCTTTCGGATCACACCATTTCCGTCGATTTTTGCGCAGGCAGTCACTGCCTTCCGCTCAGTGCTGGAGCGGCATGAGCTCCGTTCGCCCTGTCCGGGCTCAGCTCCGCAGGGTAAAACAAAAAAGGGCATAAGAGGGGGTGACGCAGCTTCGCTGCGCCCGGCATAGCCGGTACCCCTCTTACAAGCCCCTGACGGGGTGCCCATGCCGCCCTCTCGGCGGCGAAAAATAGAACAATTATATCAACTGCTGGGCAACTTTCGGCCCACAGTGTGGCTCAACCTTGGGCCGATCATGGGCCACAGCGCGGCTCACTCTTGGGCTCGTTATGGCCCACAGAATGGCTCACTCTTGGGCCTAGCTTGGCCCACTGCGAGGCTCACTCCTGGCCATAGGTCGAGAGGACGGACGATACAGACACACACGAGACCGCCGGCGGACGCACGGTGGAGCGGATACAGGCAGGAGCGAAACAGATGCAGCCAGCCAGCATATCATTCAGCAGTCACACATGACGTCACTGATAATATCAAGCTCATATCGTCGATTGTGTGCAGTGTGTGCACTCGGTGTGCAGTTAAAATGCACGCGATTTCAAGCAAAAAACACTCATAAATGGCAAGAATTTTCATTGTGTGCACTTTGTGCAGTTTTTTCTTATAAAACCTATATATATAACATTTTTATGTTTTATATAGGTTTTATATATGTGTATATATATAAGAAATGTCAGAAAAAAAGTGCACACACTGCACAAGTGCTGTTTTTAGGATAAAAAGCCTGATAAATGAGAAGAAACATGTGTGCAAAACGTTTGCACACGAGTGCACACGAGTGCACACGTGAAGATGGAATGAGCAGCGAGGCCGAGTGATGGTATGCTCGTAAAGGTCTTGATCGCCTCTGCCCTGTATTCCTATCCCGGAGTTTGTGCGGACAAAAAAGACCACGCTGTACATCCAGCGTGGTCTATGCTTTTATTCTTCGGTTGTATCGTCATTGGCAAGCTGCTGCCAAGGGGTTGTACGGATGAGGCCGCCCTTGTTCCACTGCCGCGGCTTAGCTTTGCCCGTATTGTCGACGTAGCACATCTCATCTGTGTTGAGGCTACCTGCGTAGCGACGCACCTTGTCAGGTGATATAAGCCCCCATGCGTTGGGGTTGCAGAATTTGTTGCGGCCGTGTTTGCGAGTCTCTCTGTAATCTGACAGAGGGGATTGCACGTATCTCAGATCATCCATGTCAGTGCGCACTCGGCGGCCCGGCTTAAAAAACTCAACACCATACGCATTGTTGTTGGCCCACTGCTCGAGGTCATCGCGCAACACGCGCATGCTCTGCTCACGCTCGCCGGTAACATCGCACCACCGCACATACATCTCGTACAGCAGTTCCAGGGGCATCACTCGCATCTTGAGACTAGGCACAACATCGTCCAGGAATCTCAGAGACGGCATAGACTCTGTCAACATCTCGCGCTTATTGGGCTCCAGCGCTTTCAGCGATTTGGCGTCATAAGCATCATAACAAGGCATACCCATGGTCAGCTTATAGGCCAGCCACTCTGCTACTTCCTCACGCAGCACGTAATCAGACTTGATATACGGGCGAGAGTCATCAAAAGATCGTTCAAACCGGATGACGACAGTATGCGAAATAATGCTGTCGTTTTTTTCCGCAAAGATGGGGGCTTTGTTCGACTGCTGCAGCAGCAGTCCTCGGAACGTATACGAGAACGGCTTGCCGTAGATGGTTCTGAACGGCATCTCCTGTCCGCGGGCCAGCATCTTAGCCGTAGCACACTGGTCAACGTATGTTGTGCCGCTACCGCTGTCGGACTCTTCACCGACAATGGCATAGGCCGTAAGAATGTTCTGGGCCAAATTGTAATCCTTGCCGAGCGACTCGACAGACGCAGGGATGACGCGCTGTGCATCGCTGCGCAAATCATCATCACCTTGATCTTGTGTATCTTTGACGATCAGGCGGCGCATCATAGACCAGATGGCACTCTTGCCGTTGTGCCCACGGCCGTTGCCGTTGACCCAAAAGTGATACAGGCCGGGTGCACCGTTGAGACGCCGCACCATAAACTGCATGGCTTGCCAGATGATCATGTTGCTGGCTTTGCCCTCGTCAGTTGTCATATCAAAAGGATCTGTCAGCATCTGTCCAGGGTGCCAGTCTGTCCCGTCATTGTCGTTGTGGATAACAGGCTCAGCGTAAACACCTGATGCATCTTTATGGAGCACAGCACCTGGTCCTTCGGGATGATATACCGGCAGCTTACCGAGGCTGATCTGCGTTGGGTATTTTGCATCAAAATCCTCGTCGTCATACTTGGTCAGCTTCCCTGTGCGGTAGTCCCAGACGCCGTTGCGGAACCAGATCAGCATGTTGTCGTCCTGCAAATATACGCACGGCGCCTTGCACAGTTCGCGGATAAACGTCGCGATGTCCTGCTTTGTCCCGTTCGGGCAAAGACGCTGGAAGATCATCATAACCTGGCTCGTGTTATCGTCTTCGTCGACAACATTATACGTACCTGACCACTTCCAGGCGTCTGCCTCTCTGTGGTACTGCTTGGCAATGATCTTGTGGCCGCTTGTGCCTGTCTGCATGAGGCGGATAGCACCTGTACGCATGATAATACGAGCGACAATGTATCCAGGCAATGCCTGAGGAGGCTTGAGCTTCGCATTACGCGGCCGCGCCTGGTTTTCAAGTTCGAACAATATGACCATCGCCGAGAGTATCTGGCCGCGGATCTGCTCAGGTACATCGCCCGACCGATCGAGCAGATCAGGGAGAGTCAATCTGTCGAGCGTGTCAATCACACCATCTGCAGCCCTGTTGATCAGGCTGTCGCGGTCTGTGGGCTGCGTCTGCTGCTTTACTTGAGGCACAGGTTGTGCTGTGGGCTGCTGCGACTGTGTTGCCGAGGTATGTGTGGTAGAGTCAATATTCTGTTGAGGTGGATCGGAGTGTATGTTTGTATTTGTCATCTTATGTTACCTCTTATTTTTTCGAGGTAACATTGGAATGCGTATTAAGCGCTCGTCGTTTACCTCTTAATCGATCAATATCAGCACGCATCTCGCGCAGCTCGCGTTTTCCAGCTTGGCATGTCATTTCGCCAATCGCACGAGCGACAGATTCCTTCCGGTCCTGCAGAGTGGTCATTTTTAATCCGCACGCCACAAGCATATCGTATACATTTCGGCGGGCTTTAGCTCCTGTTGCAGATGGGTAGACTGCCTCATAATCATCTAGTGCTGTGATAATCAGCACTGCACCTGAAATAATATCGGCATCTCTTCTGTCCCGGTGTAATTTCTGTAGTTCTGTCATTAGTGTTCCTCCTCTTTCAAGTTTAGCGGGTTGTGTACTTCACCAGTGGTCTCGTTATAGGACAAGCCATACTCACGGTACCAGTCGATTGGACCTGGAGACCAGAGCGTCGGATATGCTGTCCGAGCGTCGGCGATCATCTCGTCGTAGGTCATAGGCCATCTGTCGATCTCATAGTCGCCATGTACGGCACACAGCCGACCGTAATTATAACTATATGGCTCATCGTCTCGCGGCTTACGCCTGTAGGACGCAAATCCAATCTGGCCGTTATGGATCTCGATTGCATAAACCTTGCCAGGGTAGATCATCGGCCCATATGTGCTGCCGTCTACCGCTGCAATCATTCCACGGCCGATTTTGCGCCAATCAGGATTGCCAGAAGCTTGGAGCATGTATGCGCCAAATGGCAAAGACCGGCGGGCTGCCGAATACTGTCGCGGTGTCATGGTTGTATAATCTTTCATTCTGCTTATCACCTCGCTATCATACATCTGCGAGGTCGCCGCCGAACTCTTTAGCCACTCGGCCTGCATAGTCAGAATGATAGAGGTACTTGGTATCTCCGATGATTCTACGGACCATGTGATGGTATCGACACTGGTCTGCTCGCTCGCGGATCTTGTGCAGCAGATTGGCGTACGCGTTGGAAACTTCTTTTGTTGCTTCCTCGCGACCGATCTCGTACGCCAGTAGGATCATCTTTTCGATGCTCGCCGGTTTATCAGGATTAGCCATATCTACTGCGGGGCTGTTCCAGCCTGTTTTTGCGATGCTGTGTACTCGTTCGTTGATTGTCATGGTGTTTTCCTCCTTGATGATGATGTAGTCTAGATAAGTTTGAAAATAAAAAAGCAGCGCAAATAGACACGTATTACGTATCTATTTGCGCTGCTGTCCGGGTCGTTGTAGGATCCTTGTTTGCGGTTTTTGCTCTTGGACTTGTCCGCTCGCCCGCACTCCGGTGTCAGTACCATCGCCGGCGGCAACCAGGAGAAATCCGTCGGGTCATATGGTGTTTGCCCAAATAAGTTTTATATTAGATTTTTCATTCGGTGGCTATCTTCTCGATATTTCCTTGTGTTTTTAGCATACTACTTTTTCTCTGTTTAGTCAAGATTCCGACTGATTTCATAAAATCCGATTTAACCTCATAAATCAGGCTTTTTCCAACTTTAATCAGATTGCGTAAAATTTTTTGTAGGATTGCACAAAATATACTGAGCATATCGATGCATAATTATGGGGAAATAGTCCCTCTCAAAATGGAGAAGGGCTAATACATCATATGAGGCCCAAATGTCTCAGAGCATAAATCGCCACCGCCTTTTTCTCGAGGCGTTGGTGATTTATGCTGTACAATTTTCTTTGTCCGTCCCGCATGTGTTTGTGCGCTGGAGAGTCTTATTTGCAAACCGATCACGATTTGACCGCCATACTTAACTGAACCTGTCGGTGGCTCTGCCTCCGGCTCAGAATCTAAGAGCAATCCGTTAGATCATCTTGAAATGCTTCAACGCTGCCTCAATTGCCGCTTCCTTTTCCGGCGGGCACTGCGGCCGCGTGACATTTTCGGATTTTGGGTTATTGTAACACTCCCGCTCGATGATACCGTGCTTCTGTTTAACCTGTGCGACATACAAGCTGGACACCTTCAAACCGTATTCGGCCTGTATCCATTGTTTTATCTCGGAATAGGTCGCGCCGCCGGGCAGATCAATTTCTTTTGACGGCTCATAGTCCAAGTAGACATGTTCGCGGCTTTTCTCTAATTCCCTACCTAAGAGAACTACCGTCTCCACATGCCCCGTCCGTGGGAACATGTCCACCGGCTGCACTTTCTCCACGCGGTAACCTTCACGGGTCAGGATGGCCGCATCGCGGGCGGCGGTGGCGGGGTTGCAGCTGACATAGACCAGGCGGCGGGGCGCCATGCGGACCACGGCGTCCAGGGTCGCCTGGTCGCAGCCTTTGCGGGGCGGGTCCACGATGATGACATCGGGGGCCAGGCCCTCGGCGGCCAGCCGGGCGGCTGCCTGGCCAGCGTCGGCACAGAAAAAGCGGCTTTTGCCGGCGATCTCCCCACCCATCCGGACCGCGTTGGCGCGGGCGCTTTCGATGGCCTCGGGAACGATCTCCACCCCCACCAGCTCCCGGCAGCGGCCGGCCATAGACAGTCCGATGGTGCCCATGCCGCAGTAAAGGTCCAGCAGCAGGTCGTCGGGGCGCAGGTCTGCATAGGCGGCAGCCACGGCATACAGCTGTTCTGCGCCGGGCGTGTTCACCTGATAAAAGGAGAAAGGGCCCAGCCGGACAGGCACCCCGCAGAGGGTGTCCTCGATAGAGCCGGGGCCAAAGAGAATGTGATTTTCAGAGCCCAGGATCACATTGGTGTTCTGCCGGTTGACGTTGATCAGGATGGTGGCGATGTCGGGGAACTGGCTGCGCAGCTGCTCCACCCACTGGCGGGCATGGGGCAGGCTGGGCCGGGTACAGACCAGGCAGACCATGATCTGGCCGCTGTGGGCGCCCTGGCGCAGGAAGATGTGCCGTACCAGCCCCTGCCCGGTGGCTTCGTCATAGGGTTGGATGCCGTATTCCCCGAACAGCCCGCACAGGGTCTGGCCGATCCGGTTGAGGATGGCGGGCTGCAACTTGCAGTCCCCGCAGGGGACGATGCGGTGGCTGCGCCCGGCATAAAACCCGATGCAGGGTTTGCCCTGCTTGTCCAAACCCACCGGGAACTGGACTTTGTTCCGGTAGCGGTCCACCTGGGGGGAGGGGAGGATGGGCTCCACCTGGACGTCCAGGCCGCCAATCCGCTGGAAAGCGTCTGCCACCGACGCCTGTTTGGCCTGCAGCTCGGCCTGGTAGCGCAGGTGGCGCAGGCTGCACCCGCCGCAGGGGCCTGCTACCGGGCAGTCCGCCGGGATGCGGTCGGGGGAGGGCTGGTCGATCTGCTCCACAATGCCAAAGGCGTACCGCTTGCAGTCTTTCACCACCCGGGCCTGGATCTGATCGCCGGGAGCGGTGCCGGGCACAAAGACCGCCTCGCCTTCCCAATGGCCGACGCCGCTGCCGTCGCTGGACAGCCGTTGGATGGCGAGGGGGATGATCTGGTTTTTCTGTAAAGGCATGGTTCCCTCCTTGGGACTGGTCACGGCGCGGCGGCCGGAGCGGGACTGTCATCGGCCGGGGCAGCCGCCTGCTGGGCGGCGTATTTGCTGGGCGGCATCCCTTTGGCCCGTTTGAACACCCGTGAAAAATAGAACTGGTCAAAGAAGCCCACTGAGATGGCCACCTCGGCAATGGACAGGCTGCCGGTGCGCAGCAGCTTGCAGGCCTCGTTGATCCGGTATTCGGTCAGGTAGTCGATGGGACTTTTGCCCACGTTGCTCATAAAGACGCGGTAGAGGTGGCTGCGGGAGACCCCCACGCTCTTGGCCACATCGTCGATGGAGATATCGTGGGAATAGTTGAACTGGATGTACTTGATGGCATTCAGAACATACTGGCTGGACGTGTTGGTGTTGTGGGGCTTGCGCTCGCTGGTCTCATCCATCAGGGCGGCGATGAACAGGTACAGATACCCCACCATGGCCGTCTCATCCTGGACCCGCAGCCCCCGGGCGCGGTAAATGTTCTCCATGGCGTGATACATCTCCTCGGGGCGCTGGGTATGGTGGACCGGCTGCTCGTCCGAGAAGGGGAGCAGAGAGGCCAGCCGGTGGGCGCTGATCCCGTTGAAGCCCACCCAGCAGTATTCCCAGGGCTGCTGGGCGTCGGCGGTGTAGGTGTTCAGCTGATTGGGCCGGACAAAAAACAGGTCCCCCGGGTTGAGCTCCCAGGTCTTGCCGCCGGTCTGAAACGTGCCTTTGCCTGCAAGGATCAGGTGGATCAGGTAGTGGTCCCGGATGCCGGGGCCCCAGGTGTGGCCGGGGGCGCAGCGCTCCAGCCCGCAGTTGAAGACGGACAGGTCCACATTGTTGGTATAATTCTGTTTGAACGACTGTTTATAAACCTCCGGCATAGGGGCCTCCTTTGAAACGCAAACTCGTACAACAGGGAAAGCGATACCAGTATACCATATCCGACGGCGCAAATTCAACAAAAGTACATCCTGAACTTTGGCTTTGCCGCTGAAAATGTCCGCTTTTCTCTGTGAAAATTTGCAAAAATGGTGCAAATACGCTACAATAGAAGCAAGATCCCGGGGCGGGCCTGCGTGGCCTGCCCCTGCATTGCAGGCAAACGAAAGGGCCTGTCCGCCGGGCGGGCCGTCACAGGAATGCGGGCACAGGGGGAGAGAATATGGCGACAAGCGCACAGCGGCGGCAGGAGATCGGGGCGGGCGTCTGGGATGACGTCCTAAGGGCGTTGTATGGCCCGTCGGAGGAGGTGCTGGCCCGGCAGCGGGACAGATGGTGCCAGGCGCTGGCGCAGTTCGAGTGCTATTTTGGCCCCGGCCGGCAGGTGGAGCTGTACACCGCCCCCGGCCGTGCCGAGCTGGGCGGCAACCACACCGACCACCAGCACGGCTATGGCCTGGCCGCAGCGGTGGACCTGGACCTGGTGGCGGTCGCTTCGCCCAACACCGACCATTACATCCGCGTCAAGTCCTGGGGCTTCAACAAGCTGGATGTCATCGACCTGTCCCAGCAGGACCCCCGGTCGGAGGAGTCCACCCATTCCGCCAGCCTGATCCGCGGACTGGCCGAGGGCTTCCGCGGGCTGGGCCGGCCGGTGGGCGGCTACGATGCCTACACGGTCAGCAGCGTCCTGCGGGGATCGGGGCTGTCCAGTTCGGCGGCCTTCGAGATGGCCATGGGGGCTGTGATGAACGGGATGTACGGCTGCGGGCTGACCCCGGCCCAGGTGGCGCGGCTGGGCCAGTACGCCGAGAACATTTATTTTGGCAAGCCTAGCGGCCTGCTGGACCAGCTGACCAGCGCGCTGGGCGGGGTGGTCTTTGCGGACTTCCAGGACCCTGAGTCTCCCCGGGTGGAGAAGATCCACACCCGGGAGCTTCTGCCCGCCGGGATGAGCCTGTGCGTCACCGATACCCGGGGCAGTCACAGTGAGCTGACCGCCGAGTTCGCCGCCATCCGCCGCGAGATGGAAGCGGTGGCCGCCTGTTTTGACTGTCAGGTGTTGGGGCAGGTGGACGAGGCTGCTTTTTGGGCGCAGCTGTCCCGGGTGCGCGCCTGCTGCGGGGACCGGGCCTGCCTGCGCGCCGTCCACTTTTTTGAGGAGAACGCCCGCACCCTGGCCGAGCACCGGGCCCTGCGGGCGGGCCGCTTTGAAGAATTTCTCCGGCTGGTGCGCCAGAGCGGCCATGCTTCCTTCACCCTCTGCCAGAACGTTTACAGCAGCGCCGATCCGCGCCGCCAGTCCCTGTCGGTGGCCCTGGCCCTCAGCCAGCATATCCTGGAGGACAGCGGCGGCGCCTGGCGGATGCAGGGGGGCGGCTTTGCCGGCACCATCCAGGCTTTTGTGCCTGCGAACTGTCTGGAGCGCTATTGTGCCGCCATGGATTCGGTGTTCGGCCCCGGCAGCTGCCACATCCTCACGCTGCGGGAGCAGGGGGCAGGGCTGGCCATCAGGTGACAGGCCGGCTGGCGCAGGGCGCAAAAAATCCCAAAAAAGTGATTGACAATCCCGCATCCTCTTGGTATAATGAATTGCTGTCTGCAAAGGCAGCCCTGCGGGATGCCCCGCAGACCCTTGGCTTCCATCCGAAGCCCTTATGTCCAAAAGGAGGTGCACAAAAATGGCAAAGTACGAAACCATGCTGATTACCACCGCCACCCTCGATGACGAGGCTACCGCCGCTCTGGTGGGCAAGTTCAAGTCCCTGATCGAGGCCAACGGTACCATCGATTCCATCGATGAGTGGGGCAAGCGCCGTCTGGCATACCCCATCAACGACGAGAACGAGGGCGTCTACACTGTGATTAATTTCACCAGTGAGCCCGACTTCCCCGCCGAGCTGGACCGCGTGTACAAGATCACCGAGGGCGTCATGCGCTCCCTGATCGTTGCAAAGGAAGGCTAATTCCACACAGTACAAGGAGTCCCGTCTTATGTTGAACGTCGTCGTTATCATGGGCCGCCTGGTGGCGGACCCTGAACTCCGCACCACCACCAACGGTATCAATCTGGCGCGGTTCCGCATCGCGTGTGACCGCAGCTATGCCCGCCAGGGTGAGCAGCGCCAGACCGACTTTCTGGACGTCGTGGCATGGCGCCAGCAGGCGGATTTCGTCTGCAAATACTTCCAGAAGGGCAGCCTGATCATCATTGAGGGCAGCATCCAGAGCCGCCAGTATCAGGATAAGAACGGCAACAACCGCACCGGTGTGGAGATCGTGGCCAACAACATCAATTTTGGCGGCCCCAAGAACTCCAACGGCAATGGCGGCGGCGCTCCTCAGAGCAGCCAGCCCCATCAGAACGCACAGCAGCCCGCCCGCCCGTCTGCCATTGAGGCAGTCCCCGGTTACTCGGCAGGGGACACCGATGACTTTGCGGTCATCGACGACAGCGACGATCTGCCGTTCTGACCTTGTCCAACTCGACAAAAATTCAAACAGGAGGTAAACCAGCAATGGCTTTTGAGAAAAACGAAGGCTCCCGCCCCGCACGTCCCGTGCGCCGCGGCCGCAAGAAGGTCTGCAGCTTCTGCGTGGATCGCATCGATGAGATCGATTACAAGGATGTTGCCCGTCTGCGCAAGTATGTCTCTGAGCGGGCCAAGATCATTCCCCGCCGCGTCACTGGCACCTGCGCTTATCATCAGCGTGCCCTGACCGTGGCCATCAAGCGTGCCCGTCATGTGGCTCTGATGCCCTACGTCAGCGACTGATCGTTCGCTATCCCATTCCAAAACAATCAGCAATCAGCACCAAACGCCTCCGTCCTTCGACGGGGGCGTTTTTTGTATCGCTCTCCCGAAACCGCCGCAAAAACGCCTGGCCCCTGTCTGGGGTCAGGCGTCGGTTTTGGAATGGGTGCGATTTACAGCGTCTTGCAGAATTCCTTCAGATAAGCCCGGAACGCCTCGCCGATCTCAGGGTGCTGGAGGGCCAGTTCCACCTGGGCCTGCGCCACGCACAGCTTGTTGCCCATATCGTAATGCTTGCCGGTGAAGGCTACTGCCGTCATGCCGCCCTTGGTGCGGGCGTACTCGGCCATGGCGTCCGTCAGCTGGATCTCACCGCCTGCGCCGGGCTTGGTAGCGGCCAGCAGGGGATAGATCTCCGGGGTCAGCAGCACCCGCCCCAGGATGGAGTAGTTGCTGAATTCCTGGCCCTTTTTGGGCTTTTCGATCATGTCGTCCACAAAGAAGTAATTGTCCCGGATGGGGGTGGTCTTGAGGCTGCAATAGCGGCTGACATCCGCCCAGGGCACAGCGCAGACGCCGGCCACAGGCCGCCCGAATGCCTCGTAGGCCCGGATCAGCTGCGCGCAGACCGGGTCCTCCCCGATGATGACGTCATCCCCGTAGATGACCACAAAGGGATCGTCCCCCGTAAAGGGCCGGGCCATGCTGACCGCGTGCCCCAAACCCAGGGTCTGGTGCTGGCGGACAAAGTAGATGTTGGCCAGGTTGGAGATGCCCAGGCACTCCTCCAGCATCTTTTCCTTGCCGGGAGCGGTCAGCTTGGCCTCCAGCTCCGGGCTGCGGTCAAAGTGGTCCTCGATGATGGTCTGGTTTCGGCTGAGGATGATCAAGATGTCGGTGATGCCGGAGCGCACAGCCTCCTCCACCAGATACTGGATGGCAGGTTTGTCCACGATGGGCAACATCCCTTTGGGCATGGCCTTGGTGGCGGGCAGCACCCGGGTGCCGAGACCCGCGGCAGGGATGACGGCTTTGGTGACGGCTTTCATAAGAGACCTCCTTCGTCGTTTTCACATGGTTGGCCGGCGCGTCTCACAGCACCAGCCCCATGACAGCTTGCAGGTTGGGGCCCAGCAGCAGGCTGAACACAGCCCCCAGCACCACCATAGCGGTGCAGACGCCCACCACGGCGGCCCAGCTGACGCCGCCCTGCGCCCGCAGCACGGCCTCGCGCTTGGATTTGTCGGGGAACTCTGCCTCGATGCGGCGGATCCGCTCGGCGGCGATGCGGCGGTAGAGATACTTGGCGAACATCCCGCTGAGAACCATCACCGCAAAGCTGGCGATCGACGCGATCTGCGCCAGGAACAGCAGGGTGGAACCGCTGATGGCAGGAGCAAAGGCGCTCTCGCTCAGCACCAGCAGTTCCAGCAGGCTGGGCAGCTGCAGCAGCAGATCCACCGCCAGAAACACGAAAGCCGGCTTCCAGGCTTTGCGGTAGAAGAAATACAGGGGGCCGAACAGCAGGGCGGAAAAGCAGATCGAGCTCTTGCGGCCATACTTCTGCATCTGGGAAAAGTCCCGCAGATAGGCAGGGCTGGAGGGGCCCAGATAGGTGGCCCACTCGTCGCTGGGGATGCCGTCGATAGGCTCGTCGGCGCTGGCCGCGCTGGCCTGCCAATAGCCGCCGGCCTGGGCCTCCTGGTACAGGCGGGTGTAGTTGAAGCCGCCGCCGGGCTGCTGGGCCTGGCGGTTGGCGTCCACCCGGGGCGGGGGAGCGGCCTGCTCGCTGCCAAACACATAGCCGCAGTGGCTGCACCGCTGGGCGGATTCCGGGTTGGGCGCGCCGCAGTTGGGGCACTTGTGCTCGGGCTGTGCCGAGGCGGGGGGCGTCCACTCAAAGCCTGTGCCGTGCTTGCCGGCATAGACGCAGGCCCCCTGCACCTGGTAGCAGGCACGGTGATAGGGTGCGCCGCAGTCGGGGCATACAACGATATCGTCCGTATCGGTCAGGGTCTTGCCGCAGACCGAACAGGGACAACCAGTAAACTGATACATAAAAGCCTCCACATTAAACGAATATGGTATGTCTAGTATACTCTCTGGAAGCATAAAAGAAAAGCCAAACTTTCAAATTTGCGCTTTTGATTGATGCATTTGCCCCAATATAGCACAAAATCTTGAAGAAACTGAAAACAAATCCCGTTTTGACTGCACATTCACAAAAAATTGACAGATGCACCCAAAGCGTGTTATCCTTGCAGGGAACGGCGGCGGTCGGCCTTTGGGCTTTGCGGTCCGCACGGCCGGCTTGCCGGCAGATGAGGAGGAACCATGAGGGACAGCGAAATCGATTTGTGCGGAGTGGAAGGGGGAGGCCGCGCCCCGGATATGCCCTATCTGGCGGCAGAGGACCGCTTTGCGTTCCGCTGCGCCGGCTGCGGCGGGTGCTGCCGGGGCCGGGAGGATATCGTCCTCTCGGGGTACGATCTCTACCGCTTGTCCAGGCGGCTGGGCCTGCCGCCCAAACTGACCGCCCAGGCTTTCTGCCGCCGTTATATCGGGACGGTCAGCCGTCTGCCGGTGCTGCGGCTGGCGCCGGTGCGCGCCGCAGGGAACAACTGTCCGTTCCTGACCGAAGGGCGCTGCGCCGTCCACCAGGCCCGGCCTCTGGTCTGCGCCCTCTACCCGCTGGGACAGGAGATCAGCCCCGAAGGGCAGGCGTCGTATTATTTCCAGGGCACCCGGTGCGGGGGCACGGTCCATGAGGGGACCCTGGCCGCCTACCTGGAGGCTCAGGGGATCGCCCGGCGGGAGCCGCTGGACATTTTGTGGGCCTGCCGGTGCATGGAGCTGGAGCGGCAGGCCCCCGGATGGGCGGAACTGTTCCAGCCGGTGGTGCTGCGGCGGTTCCAGGCAAAAGTCTGCCAGGCGCTCTACTACCGCTATGACCTGGAGCGCCCCTGGCCGCAGCAGTTTGAAGAAAATCTGCTCTGGCTGGAAGGTCAGAAAGCCCGCCTCGCCGAGATGCAGCGGCACATCCATCGAAAAAACAGATAGATATTTTCTGTATTATCAATAATTGAGCCGCTTCAGGAGAATAAAATCGCCGGGGATCTATTGTAACTTTTCAAAAAGTGTGCTATACTTCACAATCATGAAGCGATTCACACCCATGAAGTGAGCGCCCGGGGTCCTGTCCCCGGAAAAGACCAAGATAGAGGAGAGTTATTGGTATGCGTAAGATTTCCCGTCGTTCGTTCCTGGCTGTTTCTGCGGCTGCCGC
This sequence comes from Faecalibacterium sp. An58, assembly GCF_002161515.1. Classification (NCBI taxonomy): domain Bacteria; kingdom Bacillati; phylum Bacillota; class Clostridia; order Eubacteriales; family Oscillospiraceae; genus Faecalibacterium; species Faecalibacterium sp. An58. The sequence goes on along the minus strand of NZ_NFHX01000002.1, from coordinate 184,770 downwards.
CGCGGCCGGCGTGCTGGCCGCCTGCGGTTCTACATCGTCTTCTTCGTCGTCCACCGCCGCCAGCACGGCTTCTTCTGCGGCATCCTCGGCCGGTTCCGCAGCCGCGGGCCAGAGCTATACCGTGGGCATCTGCCAGCTGGTGGAGCATGAGGCGCTGGACGCCGCCACCCAGGGCTTCCAGGATGCGCTGACCGAACAGCTCGGGGATGCGGTCACCTTTGATATGCAGAACGCTCAGAACGACACCGCCACCTGTGCCACCATCTGCAACGGCTTTGTCTCGGCCGGCGTGGACCTGATCCTGGCCAATGCCACCGCTTCCCTGCAGGCGGCCCAGGCGGCCACCGCCGATATCCCCATCCTGGGCACCTCCATCACCGAGTATGGCGTGGCCCTGGGCCTGACCGATTTCAGCGGCACGGTGGGCGGCAACATCTCGGGCACCTCCGACCTGGCACCCCTGGATGAGCAGGCTGCCATGATCCTGGAGTGGATGCCGGAAGCCAAGACCGCCGGCCTGCTGTACTGCTCGGCCGAGGCCAACAGCCAGTACCAGGTGGACACCATCCAGACCTACCTGGAGGATGCGGGCCTGACCGTCACCCAGTACCCCTTCTCGGACTCCAACGACCTGTCCTCGGTCTGCCAGCAGGCAGCCAGCGCCAATGAGCTGCTGTATGTCCCCACCGACAATACGGTGGCGGCCAACACCGGCATCGTGGACGGCATCTGCCGGCCCATGGGCATCCCCGTCTTTGCAGGCGAGGAAGGCATCTGCTCGGGCTGCGGTGTGGCCACCCTGTCCATCAGCTACTATGACCTGGGCTACACCACCGGCGAGATGGCCGTCCAGATCCTGACCGGCGAGGCGGATATCTCCACCATGCCCATCCAGTACACCAGCGCCACCAAGAAGTACAACAAGACCATCTGCGACGAGCTGGGCCTGACCGTTCCCGAAGGGTACGAGGCCATCGAAGCATAAATCCCACTGAAGATCCAGGCGGGGAGAATGGGCCACCATCCTGCCCGCCTTTTTGCATGAACGACCGCTCCGGCGTTTGCCGGGGCGGTCGCAGGCGCGTCTGCGGCCTGTACCCATAAACCCTGCCCCGGACTGCAACGGTCCGCGGCAAATCGTCAAAAACAGGAGGAATCATTTTGGAAGTCTTAGCAAGACTGGCGAACCTGCCCGGCGCGCTGCCGGGGGCCTGTGCCCAGGGCCTGATCTGGGGCATCATGGCCATCGGCGTCTACATCACCTACCGCATCTTGGATGTGGCGGATCTGACGGTGGACGGCTCCTTTGGCACCGGCGGCGCGGTCTGCGTCATGGCCCTGCTGGCCGGGCAGAACGTCTGGGTGGCTTTGCTGCTGGCCCTCATCTCCGGCCTGGCCTGCGGCCTGATCACCGGCCTGCTGCACACCTTCATGGGCATCCCCGCCATCCTGGCCGGCATCCTGACCCAGCTGTCCCTCTATTCCATCAACCTGAAGATCCTGGGCAAGGCCAACCAGTCCATCAACGTGGACAACTATGACCTGCTCATCTCCCTGCGCTGGGTCAAAGAGCTGGCCCTGCGCAACCCGGTGGCGATGGTCACCCTCATCACGCTGGCGCTCATCGGCATCCTCTACTGGTTCTTTGGCACCGAGCTGGGCTGTGCCATCCGTGCCACCGGCTCCAATCCCCACATGAGCCGGGCCCAGGGCATCAACACCGACTTCAATACGGTGCTGGGCCTGATGGTCTCCAACGGCCTGGTGGCCCTGTCGGGAGCGCTGCTCAGTCAGTATCAGGGCTTCGCGGATGTCAGCATGGGCCGCGGCGCCATCGTCATCGGCCTGGCGGCCGTCATCATCGGTGAGGCGATCTTTGGCCGTATCTTCCACAACTTTGCCCTCAAGCTGGTGTCGGTCTCGATCGGCGCGGTGATCTATTACATCGTCATCCAGCTGGTGCTGACCCTGGGCTTCGATGCCAACCTCCTCAAGCTGCTGTCGGCTGTGGTGGTGGCCATCTTCCTGGCCGTCCCCTACTGGAAAGGGAAGTACTTCTCCAAGCCCGCGCCCAAAAAGGCCCAGAAGGAGGAAGAACGTCATGCTTGATATCCAGAATATTTCAAAGACCTTCAATCCCGGCACGGTGAACGAAAAGACCGCCCTGAACGGCCTGACCCTCCACCTCAACGAGGGCGATTTCGTCACCGTCATCGGCGGCAACGGCGCCGGCAAGTCCACCATGCTCAATGCGGTGGCCGGCGTCTGGCCGGTGGACAACGGCCGCATCACCATCGACGGCACCGATGTCACCCGCCTCAGCGAATACCAGCGCGCCAAATACATCGGCCGGGTGTTCCAGGACCCCATGACCGGCACCGCCGCCACCATGCAGATCGAGGAGAACCTGGCCCTGGCCGCCCGCCGCGGCAAGCCCCGCACCCTCCGCATCGGCATCACCAAAAAGGAGCGGGAGGAATACCGGGAACTGCTCAAGACCCTGGATCTGGGGCTGGAGAGCCGCCTGACGGCCCGGGTGGGCCTGCTGTCCGGCGGCCAGCGCCAGGCGCTGACCCTGCTGATGGCCACCATGAACCGGCCCAAGCTGCTGCTGCTGGACGAGCACACCGCCGCTCTGGACCCCAAGACCGCCAGCAAGGTGCTGACCCTTTCGGCCAAGCTGGTTGCGGAAAACAACCTGACCACCCTCATGATCACCCACAATATGAAGGATGCCATCAAATACGGAAACCGGCTGATCATGATGCACGAAGGCCGCATCATCTACGATGTGAGCGGCGAGGAGAAAAAGAAGCTCCACGTTTCGGACCTGCTGGCCAAGTTCCAGACAGCCAGCGGAGACGAGTTCGCCAACGACCGCATGATCCTCTCCTGAGTCCATACACAACAGAAAAGACCCGGGGCCGCAGGCTCCGGGTCTTTTCTGTATAAATTCCATATAAAATATAGGAGGAAACCAAAGGCAGGGCCGGCCTCAAGAACGGGCGTTCACCGGGACAGCTTGCGGGCGGCCCAGATGCAGACACAGGCGCCTGCCACCGAGACCACAAAGTCGCCTATAAAGCTGAAGGAATGCAGGCCAATCAGCCCCAGCAGAAAGCTGCCCACAAAGCCGCCCACCATTCCCAGGATGATGTTGTGCAGAGGGGAGGAGCCGGCGCTGCCCATCAGGCGGCCGGCCACATAGCCGGCAGCGGCTCCCACAAGGATGCTGAAAACGACCGAAAACAATGCAGAAATCATAGCGATAAACCTCCTGACAGGGCGGCCTTATACAGGGGCCGCCGCGTTTTCTGCAGCCTGGGCGGTGCGGCAGATGTCCGCCAGGCAGCACTGGCTGCACGCGGGCTTGCGGGCATCGCACACGGCGCGCCCGTGCAGCACGAAGCGGTGGCACAGGTCGCTGCCCTCCTCCGGGGGAATGATCTGCCACAGCAGCATTTCCACCTTTTGGGGCTCCTTGACGTTGTCCACCAGGCCGATGCGGTTGCACAGCCGGATGCAGTGGGTGTCGGTGACGATGGCGGGTTTGCCGAATACATCCCCCATGATCAGGTTGGCGCTCTTGCGTCCCACCCCGGGCAGGGCCAGCAGCTCCTCAAAGGTAGTGGGGACCTGGCAGTTGTATTTGTCCCGCAGCAGCCGCATACAGGCGGAGATGTCCCGCGCCTTGGAGCGCCCCAGGCCGCAGGGCTTGACGATGGCCTCGATCTCCTCGGGCTGGGCGGCGGCCAGGGCAGCCACCCCCGGATATTTGGCAAACAGCTCCTCGACCACCACGTTGACCCGGGCGTCGGTGCACTGGGCGGCCAGCCGGACGCTGACCAGCAGCTGCCAGGCGTCGGCATAGTCCAGGGTACAGGCCGCATCGGGATACGCGGCCTTCAGCCGGGCGATCACTTCCAGGGCCAGCTCTTTTTTGGCCGCAAGCTCTGCGGCAGGTATCTGCTTTTTGGGCATGGTATCCATCTCCTGACTGATAGGCTGGGGCATACCCGAAAAGCCAAAAACGCCGGTCCGTTTCGGATACACCCTACCGTGTGATGATACCACGTTTTATCGGATTTGTAAATATTTCCCCGGGGCGCACCCGGGAAATCCTCCATGCGGTCCCCTTTGGCCCCAAAGCCCCATCGGCTGTGCTGCGCTTCAGGGAGGAGCGCGGCGCTTTCGGGCGAACGATCAACCGATTTGGCTTTTCGGATGCATCCCAAAACGCCGGCCGCCCTTGTCCTTTGGGAAAAAATGCTGTATAATATGCATTAGTCAGAATCATTCGCAGTTTTACACCACAGAGGGAGGCGCACCCCATGCGGGAACCATTGGCCCAGAGGCTTCGGCCCAAGACCCTGGCTGACGTCTGCGGCCAGCAGCATCTGCTGGCCCCGGGGCGGGTGTTCCGCCGTACCATCGAGAGCGGCAACATCCCCAACATGATCTTTTATGGCCCGTCCGGCACCGGCAAGACCACCGTGGCCCGGATCATTGCCGAGAACAGCGGCATGACCCTGCACAAGCTCAACGGCACGTCCTGCGGCACCGGGGATATCAAGGCGGTGTTCAAGGACATCGGCACCCTGGCGGGGGCGGGGGGCATCCTGCTCTACCTGGACGAGATCCAATATCTGAACAAAAAGCAGCAGCAGAGCCTGCTGGAATGCCTGGAGGAGGGGACCGTCACCCTGATTGCCTCCACCACCGAGAACCCCTATTTTTACATTTATAATGCCCTGCTGTCCCGGTGCACGGTCTTTGAATTCAAGAGCCTGACCGCCCGGGATGTGGAGCAGGGAGTGCGCAGCGCGGTGCAGCGCCTGTCTGCCGAGGGGGATACCCCTGTGTCCATCACCGACGAGGCAGCCGTATACCTGGCCGAGAGCGCCGGCGGCGATATGCGCAAGGCCCTGGGCAGCCTGGAATTTGCGGTCTCGGCGGCGGAGGTGGGGCCCGAGGGCCGTCTGGTCACTTTGGACATGATCCGGCAGGTGACCCGCCGCACCGCCATGCGGTACGACAAGGACGGCGACGACCACTACGACATCGTGTCGGCCTATCAGAAATCGATGCGGGGATCGGACCCGGACGCCGCTTTGCACTATCTGGCCCGCCTGCTGGAGGCGGGGGATCTGCCCTCGGCCTGCCGCCGGCTGATGGTCTGTGCCTGCGAGGATGTGGGCCTGGCCTACCCCCAGATCATCCCCATCGTCAAGGCGGCGGTGGACGCGGCCAACATGGTGGGCCTGCCCGAAGCGCGCATCCCCCTGGCCGACGCGGTGATCCTGGTGTCTACCAGCCCTAAGTCCAACAGCGGGGAAGCGGCCATCGACGCGGCCCTGGCGGACGTGCGTGCGGGCCGCACCGGCCCGGTGCCCCGGCAGCTGCAAAACAAGCATTTCGACGGGGCGGACGCCCTGGTGAAAGGGCAGAACTACAAGTACGCACAGGACTACAAAAACCATTGGGTGGCCCAGCAGTACCTGCCGGACGCCATCAAGGACGCCAAATATTACACCTATGGGGACAACCGGGCCGAACAGGCCGCCAAGGCATATTGGGACAGGATCAAGGGAGAGGAAGGATGAAGAACGATTTGTCCGGGATGCGCTATTCCAAGCAGCGGGAACTGATCCTGCAGCAGGTACAGGAACTGCAGGACCATCCCACGGCAGAGGAGATCTACAAAACGGCACTCCATCTGTGCCCCAGCCTCAGCCTGGGCACCGTCTACCGCAATCTGAACAGTCTGGTGGAGATGGGCAAGGTGCGCCGGGTGTGCATCCCCGGCCAGCCCGACCGCTTTGACCACACCCTGCCCTGGCACGGCCACCTTTACTGCACCCGGTGCGGCAGGGTGGAGGATCTGCCCCTGGACGGGGAGGCCCTGCGCCGCGCCGTGACGGTCCCCCAGAGCCGCATCAGCGACTGTGTGGTGACCTGGATCGGCCTGTGCCAGGCCTGTGCCGGGGAGCTGGACTTGCCGGAAGAACCGGCTGGGTCCGAGGCTGCCGTTTTTTAAAGGGCTTTGACACAAAATTTCCCTTGTTTCACGGGGGAGAAACCTGTATAATAGACAAGATGGAGGGCTGGCCCCGGGGCCGGCCTGTCAGGAATACAGACCCGCAGCGCCTGCCGCCGCGGGGTGAAGGATGGTACTTTGTTGGAATACATAACATACGAACACAACGCGCAGGCGGCCGCCCTCATCAGCCGGTATTACGATACCCCGCCGCTGGCTTTTGTGCACAGCTACGGCTGCCAGCAGAACGTCAACGACGGCGAGCGGATCAAGGGCGTGCTGGTGGATATAGGCTATGGCCTGTGCAGCAGGCCGGAGGACGCGGACCTGATCCTGTTCAACACCTGCGCCGTGCGGGAACACGCCGAACAGCGGGTCTTTGGCAATGTGGGCGCCCTCAAGGGCCTCAAGGAGAAAAAGCCGGGCCTGATCATCGGGCTGTGCGGCTGCATGGCCAACCAGAAGCATGTGGTGGAGAAGCTGCGTCAAAGTTACCCCTATGTGGACATCGTCTTTGGGGTGGACGGCATCGATACTTTGCCCCAGCTGATCCTGCGCAGGCTGGAAAAGCACAAACGGGTCCTGCTGGAGCCGGCCCAGCGTCCGGTCATCGTGGAGAACCTGCCCATCCGGCGGGAGAGCGAGTTCCGGGCCTGGCTGCCCATCATGTACGGCTGCGACAATTTCTGCACCTACTGCATCGTGCCCTATGTGCGAGGCCGGGAAAAGAGCCGCCGCCCGGCGGACATCCTGGCCGAGTTCCGCAGCCTGGTACAGGCCGGCTACAAGGAGATCACCCTGCTGGGCCAGAACGTCAACAGCTACGGCAAAGGGCTGGAAGAACCCATCGACTTTGCCGACCTGCTCAACCTGCTCTGCGCCGTGCCGGGGGATTACCACATCCGCTTTATGACCAGCCATCCCAAGGATGCCAGCCGCAAGCTGATCGACACCATTGCCGCCCAGCCCCATCTGTGCAGGCACCTGCACCTGCCGGTGCAGTGCGGCTCGGACCGGCTGCTGGCCCGGATGAACCGCCACTATACGGTGGAGCACTATCTGGACCTGATCCGGTACGCCAGGGCCCGGGTGCCGGGTATCACCTTCTCCAGTGATATCATCGTGGGCTTCCCCGGTGAGACAGAGGAGGATTTCCAGGGCACGCTGGATCTGGTGCGCCAGGTGGGCTATATGCAGCTGTTCACCTTTATCTACTCCAAGCGGGAGGGCACGCCGGCGGCCGGTTACCCCGACCCCACCCCCCGCAAGGAAAAGGCCGACCGGATGGCACGGCTGCTCCGCCTGCAGGACGAGATCGCCATGGGACTGGTCAAGGACCAGGTAGGCCAGACCGTCCGGGTGCTGGTGGAAGGCTTTGGCCGGGCGGAGGGCGCCCTCTCGGGCCGGCTGGACAACAACCTGACGGTGGAATTTGCAGGGGATGCCGCCCTGCTGGGACAGTATGTCCAGGTGCGCCTCACCGGCGCCCGCGCCACCGTGCTGCTGGGCGAACAGGTATCGTGACGGCCCCCGCCGGGTATTCTAGAAGCGAAAAAGACGCACTGCGTTTAAAATAAAGGAGAAACAATATGGATTGCATTGATCTTTTCAAGCGCGCCGCCGTGGCGCTGCAGACCGACAGCCGCTACCTGGCTTTGGACCAGGCCCGCAAGATGAACGACAAGGACGAGGAACTGCAGGACCTGATCGGCCAGTTCAACCTGGCCCGGATGGACCTGAACAATGAGATCAGCAAGGCCGAGCGGGACGATGCCCGGGTGGCCGAGCTGAACGAAAAGGTGAATACCCTCTATGGCCAGATCATGAACGACGAGGGAATGGTGGCCTACAACGAGGCCAAGCGGGAGTGCGAGGCCCTGGTCAACTATATCGACGCCATCATCAACGCTGCCATGAACGGCGGCGACCCGATGACGGTGCAGGAGCCTGCTGCTTCCTGCACCGGGAGCTGCTCCACCTGCGGCGGCTGCGGCTGAGCGGGGCGCAAAAACCAACGCGGCTGTGCATATGCAGAGCCGCGTTTCTTGTCTCTGCTGGTTACGGGGAACAAACCAGCTTTACACACTGCAGCTCAGGGAAGGAAGGGGAATGCCATGGCGGACCTGTCGCCCATGATGAAACAATATCTGGAGATCAAAAAACAGCACAAGGATGAGATCTTATTTTACCGCATCGGCGATTTTTATGAGATGTTTTTCGACGATGCCATCACAGCCTCCCGGGAGCTGGACCTCACCCTCACCGGCAAGCAGTGCGGCCTGGAAGAGCGGGCCCCCATGTGCGGGGTGCCCTTCCACAGCTATGAGACCTATATGGCCCGGCTGATCGCCAAAGGGTACAAGGTGGCCATCTGCGAGCAGGTGGAAGACCCTGCCACCGCCAAGGGCCTGGTCAAGCGTGACATCGTCCGGGTGGTGACTCCCGGCACCGTCATCGAGAGCAGTATGCTGCAGGATGACCGCAACAACTACATCGCCAGCCTCTTTTTGAAGGGGGACGAGGCGGGGATCTGCTTTGCGGATATCTCCACCGGCACCGCCCACGTCACCCAGCTGAAAAACGCCAAGATCGGGATGGCCGTCATTGCCGAGCTGTGCCGCTACCATCCCAGCGAAGCCCTTGTCAATACAGGGGTCCTCTCCAGCCGGGATGTGACCAACTACATCAAAAAGCACATGAGCTGCGCCGTGGAGCTGATGGAGGACGAGCAGTACGCCCCCGGCCTGATCGATTCCATTCTGTCCGACCAGTTTGGCCGGGACTGGGCCTCCACCACCGAGATCGGCGCCGACGGGCTGGTGCGCTTTGCCATGGGCGGCCTGCTGCAATACCTGCACGACACCCAGATCAAAGGGGTGGGGCGTCTGAAGACCGTCATCCGCTACACCGAAGCCCAGTATATGCACCTGCCCGGCGTGACCCGCTCCAATCTGGAGCTGACTGAGACCATGCGCGGGCGGGAAAAGCGCGGCACCCTGCTGTGGGTGCTGGACAAGACCTCCACCGCCATGGGCAAGCGGCTGCTGCGCAACTGGCTGGAACAGCCGCTGGTGTCCAGTGAGATCATCAACCACCGCCTCAACGCGGTGGAGTGTCTGGTCAAGCACACGGTGACCCGGGGAGAGATGTCCGAGGTCCTGCACTACATCACCGACATCGAGCGCCTGATGACGCGGACCGTCTATGGCTCCGCCACCCCCAAAGAGATCTACATCATGGCCCAGACCTTCGACCGGCTGCCCGAACTGAAAAAGCTGGCCCAGGACTGCGGCTGCCAGAAACTGTCCGAGCTGGCGGAGAAGATCGATCCTCTGGAGGACATCAAGGCCCGCATCTATGCCGCAGTGGACCCCGACGCACCCTCCACCCTCAAAGACGGCGGGGTCATCGCCGCCGGCTACAACCAGGAGGTGGACGAACTGCGCTCCATCCGGGAGAACACCAAGAGCGTGCTGGCCCGGCTGGAGGCCCGCCTGCGGGACGAGACCGGTATCCCCAAGCTGAAGATCGGCTTCAACCATGTGTTCGGGTACTACATCGAAGTCAGCAACAGCTACAAAAACATGGTGCCCGACAACTACACCCGCAAGCAGACTCTGACCAACGGCGAGCGGTACATCACCCCCGAACTGAAAGAGCTGGAAAACAAGATCCTGGGGGCCCACGAGCGGCTGATCAGTCTGGAGCATCAGCTCTTTGCCGAGCTGCTGGACGGCATCAGCCGGGAGCTGGACCGCATCCAGCAGACCGCCCGTGCGGTGGCCCGGCTGGATGTGTTCGTCTCGCTGGCCACGGTGGCGGCGGACAACAACTACTGCCGTCCGGTGGTGGACGACAGCGACCAGCTGGTCATCCGGGAGGGACGTCACCCGGTGGTGGAGCAGGTGCTCAAGGGCAGCCTGTTCGTCCCCAACGACACCCTGCTGGACTGCCGCGACAACCGCTGCCTCATCATCACCGGCCCCAATATGGCGGGCAAATCCACCTATATGCGTCAGAATGCCCTGATCGCTCTGATGGCCCAGATCGGTTCCTTCGTGCCGGCCAGCGAATGCCATGTGGGCATCGTGGATGCGGTGTTCACCCGTGTGGGCGCTTCGGATGACCTGGCCGCGGGCCAGTCCACCTTCATGGTGGAGATGACGGAGGTGGCCGAGATCCTCAAAAGCGCCACCCGCCGCAGCCTGGTGATCCTGGACGAGATCGGCCGGGGCACATCCACCTTTGACGGCATGAGCATTGCCCGGGCGGTGGTGGAACACATCGCGGACCCGGCCACCGGTCTGGGCTGCAAGACTCTGTTCGCCACCCATTACCACGAGCTGACCGACCTGGAAGGCACGGTGGAAGGGGTCAAAAACTACAACATCGCCGTCAAAAAGAGAGGGGAGGACATCACCTTCCTGCGGCGGATCGTCCGCGGTCCCGCCGATGACAGCTACGGCATCGAGGTGGCCAAGCTGGCCGGCCTGCCCGGCAGCGTTACCCGCCGCGCCCATGAGGTGCTCCGCAGGCTGGAGGCCAGTGCCCCCAAGAACAATGTGGAGCAGATGGACTTCGGCACCCTGGAGGATTATCAGTCCCCGGCGGTCCCCCGCGAACTGATGGATAAGCTGGAAGCGCTGGATCTGGAGACCCTCACCCCCATCGAGGCGCTCAATTTCCTCTATGAACTCAAAAAGACCCTCAAGGGCAGTCTCTCGGGCTGAGTGTGCTCCCGGCATGAAAGGAGGATATCCATATGGCAGTCATCCGCGTTCTGGATAAGCATACCGCCGAGCTGATCGCTGCGGGCGAAGTGGTGGAGCGTCCTGCCTCGGTGGTCAAAGAGCTGATGGAAAATTCCATCGACGCCGGTGCGACCCAGATCACCGTTTCCATTGAGTCGGGGGGCGTCAAACTGATCGAGGTCAGCGACAACGGCACCGGCATCGAACCGGAATACATCTCCACCGCCTTCATCCGCCACGCCACCAGCAAGATCGCAGCGGAGGAGGACCTGAACGACATCCACACTCTGGGCTTCCGGGGCGAAGCGCTGGCCTCCATTGCCAGCGTCTCCCGGGTGGAGCTGCTGACCCGGACCCAGACCAGCGAGTTTGCAACCCTCTACCGCAACGAGGGCGGGGAGGAGCAGCCGCCCCAGCCTGCCGCCCGGGGAGTGGGCACCACCATCCGGGTGCGGGATCTGTTCTACAACACCCCCGCCCGAATGAAATTCCTCAAAAAGGATTCCAGCGAGGGTACCTTTGTGGCGGATGTGGTCTCCCGGCTGGCCCTCAGCAATCCGGAGATCCGCTTCAAATTCGTGCGGGAGGGCAAGACCCAGTATGTCACCCCCGGGGATGGAGATGTGCGCGGCGCGGCCTATGCCGTGCTGGGACGTGAGTTCAGCCGGGACCTGGTGGCGGTGGACAGCACGGAAGGGGTGTACAGGGTCCGCGGCCTGATCACTCCCCCCAGAAGCTGCCGCGCCAGCCGCAGTATGCAATATTTCTACATCAATGGGCGCTACGTCCGCAACCGCACCATGATGGCCGCCATGGAAGCTGCGTTCAAAAGTTCCAAGATGCAGGGCAAATTCCCCGGCGGCCTTCTGATGCTGGATCTGCCGGCGGCGATGGTGGACGTGAACGTCCACCCCGCCAAGACCGAGGTGCGCTTCGCTCGGGAGAATGAGATCTTTGACGTGGTGTACCATGCGGTCAAACTGGCATTGGCCAAGCCCGGCACAGGGGAGCAGCTTTTCAGTTTTGAGGAAAAGCCCAAAGAAAGCTGGAAAGCAGAAATACTTGACAGCATGGCTGGCGAGCCGGCCGAACCAACAGAAGCCGGCCGACTGAATCCTAAAGAAAACGACGAAAACAAACAGGAAAATACTGTAAAGGAATGCAACTTTACAGGACTTTCTGCGGTCATTCCGGGGCAATCCGAGCCGGGAACCCTGCCCGAGACCGCCCGGCCCGCAGCCGCCATCCCGAACAAGGGCTGGGGCGTGCCGCTGCGGCAGAGCATGACCCTTCACAGCCGGCCCGAAAAGCCGGAGAAGGAGGAAAAGCCCTCCTTCCGGCTGGCGGGACAGGAGTCCCGGCTGGACATCAGCCTGGAGGACGAGGCGCTTTTGCCCCTGGAGGAACCGGCCGCCGCACAGCCTGCCGCGCCGGTACAGGAGGAGACAGAACAGACAACATTCGTCCAGGCAGAGCAGACCGCCATGGAGGGGTTGAAGGACGCCGAACCCCTGACCTATGTGGGGGAAGCGTTCCAGACCTATATCATCGTCCAGCGGGGCGACGAGCTGTGCCTGATCGACAAACACGCCGCCCATGAGCGCCAGCTGTACGAAAAGCTGTCGGCCAGCTATCGCAACGTGCCCAGCCAGATGCTGCTGTCCCCGCTGCCCGTTTCCCTGTCCGCCGAGGAGAAGCAGGCCCTGCTGGACAACATCCGCCTGCTGGAGAACGCGGGCATCGAGGCGGAGGATTTTGGAGGCAGCACCATGCTGCTGCGTGCGGTGCCCTCGGACGTGGAGCAGGCCGACGCAGAGGATATGCTGGTGGAGATCGCCGACAAGCTGGCCCGGGGCAGCCGGGAAGCCCTGAGCGACCGCACCGAATGGGTGCTGCAGTCCATCGCCTGCCGGGCGGCGGTCAAGGCAGGGGACCCCAACACGCCCCGGGAGCTGATGGCCCTGGCGGAAAAGGTCCTTTCGGGGCAGATACCGCCTTTCTGTCCCCATGGCCGCCCCTGTGTCCTGAAGCTGACCCGAAAGGAGCTGGAAAAACAGTTTGGAAGGATCGAATGAGAAACGCCCCAGACAGCCGGTGCTTGCGGTGGTAGGTCCCACCGCCACCGGCAAGACGGCCCTTGGGGTCCGGCTGGCCCTGGCGCTGGGGGGCGAGATCATCAGCGCCGACTCGATGCAGGTCTACAAGGGCCTGGACGTGGGCACTGCCAAAGTCACCCCTGAGGAAGCCCGGGGGGTGCCCCACCACTGCGTGGATATCCTGCCCCCCGAGGCCCCTTTCAGCGTGGCGGACTTCACCGCCCTGGCCGGACAGCGGATCGGGGAGATCGCGGCCCGGGGGCGCCTGCCTGTTTTGGTGGGTGGCACCGGGCTGTATGTCCAGAGCCTTCTGTATGGCGTGCGCTTTGCCCGGGAAAAGGCCCCCGAGGGGCTGCGGGCCCGGCTGGCGGCAGAACTGGAAGCCCGGGGCCCTGCGGCCATGTATGCACAGCTGCAGGCCGTGGACCCCGAAGCCGCTGCGGCCATCCATCCCAACAACCATGTGCGGGTGCTGCGGGCGCTGGAGCACTACCAGGCCACCGGCTGCCGCCTCAGCAGCCAGAAGGCGGATTCCCTGCCGGCAGAGCGGCCCTACCGCGCTTTGGTGCTGGGGCTGGATTTCGCCGACCGGGCGGACCTCTACCGCCGCATCGACGTCCGGGTGGACCGGATGATGGAGCAGGGGCTGGAGGAGGAGGCCCGGCTGGTCTATCAGCACCGGCAGAGCTATTCCACGGCGGCCCAGGCCATCGGATACAAGGAACTGTTCCCGTATTTTGCGGGGGAGGCCGCTCTGGAGGACTGCGTCGAAAAGCTCAAGCAGGCCTCCCGCCGTTACGCCAAGCGGCAGCTGACCTGGTTCCGCCATATGGATGGGGTGACCTGGCTGCAGGCCGACGACCCGCATCTGGCCGACCGGGCCGAGAGCCTGGCCGCCGCATTTCTCAAGGAGGGGTGATCCTGTATGCGAGATCCCAATGACCGCGCGGGGAAGGAGAACACCCGCGCCGGCTGGCTGACTGGGCTGGGCGGGGCGGTGGCCCTTCTTTTGCTGCTGGCGGTGGGCTATGTGGGCTACCAGATCCTGCATCTGCTCAACCCGCCCAACACCTACGAGACGGTGCTGATGGCCACGGTGGAGGACAAGGTGGAGGCGGACGGCGTGCTGCTGTTCACCGAGACCGCCGTGCCGGGCAGCGGCGACATGGGGTACCTTGTGGAAGACGGGGCCCGGGTGTCGGCGGGGACGGTGGTGGCCGAGGTGTACACCAGCCACGAGCAGAGCGCCCTGCGCAGCGAACTGAACAGCCTGAACGAGCAGATCGACCTGCTGCACCGGGCCGAGAACGTGTCGTCCACCCAGGTGGATTCGATGATCCAGGAGCGCACCACCGCCCTGTACGATATGATGGACGCCGCCGACCGGGGCGCCTTTGGCGATATGGACGCCGGGCGGGAAAAATACCTGCTGGCCCAGAACAAGATCCTGGTGGTCACGGGGGAGGCGTCGGATTTTTCGGCGCAGATCACCGCCCTGCAGGCCCAGGCCGACCAGCTGCAGAGCCGGCTGGGGAGCCTGGTGCAGATCACGGCCCCCCTCACCGGCTATTTTGTCCGCAGCACCAGCACCCGCCAGCTGACCCAGTCCGCCGAGGCCGTGCTGGCCATGGACGCCCCTACCCTGAAAGCCTGGCTGGACGGCGGGGCGGATGTGCAGATGACCGGCGGCGCGGGAAAGATCGTCTCCGGCTTCAGCTGGACCTACTGCGGGGTGTGCACCGCCCAGCAGGCCCAGAAGCTGCTGCGGGCGGACGGCACCCCCTTGACGGGCACGGTCCAGATCCGGTTCCCCGGGCAGACCGACCGGGCCCTGGACGCAGAGGTGGAAGAAGTGACCATCGACGAGGCTTCGGGCCTGGCGCGGTTCGTGCTCAGCTGCGGCTCGGTCACCGGGGATGTGCTGCGCCTGGGCCAGGCCAGCGCCGAGGTGATCGTCAACACCACCACCGGTCTGCGGGTGCCCGCCCAGGCGGTCCACTATGTGCTGGAGACCCCGAAGGCGGAGTCCGGCCAGGCTTCTTCCCAGGCCGCCGCGGCTGAGGCGGGGGAGAACTACATCCCCGGCGTCTATGTCAAATTCGGCAACCTGGCCCGCTTCTGCCGCATCGACCCGGTGGACGACGACCACCCGCTGGTCACCGACGGGGACTATATCATCGTGCCTCCCAGAGGGACGACCGGCTCGGTCAGCCAGGTCCGGCTGTACGATCAGGTGATCGTGGAGGGACAAAATCTCTACGACGGCAAACTTTTGTCTTAGCTGTTATTGACATCCGGCACAAAAAAACAGATAATATAGAAAGCTATTCTTTTCTGTTTGGGCCCGGCGGACGGGCGCAAGGCAGTTTTCGTGGCAAACGGCATCTGTATGGCAGATGAAAGGAGCGGTATCGATGTCTTTTATGCAAAATATCAAAAAGGGACTTTTCGGTGAGGATGACGGCTACGATGAGCAGTACATCGACGACGGGCCCCAGATGGTGAACAACAACAGCAACAGCTTTGGGGCTGATTCCTACGAGGATGAGGGCAGCGACAGCACCGGCAAGAGCGGCAACCGGGTCGTCAACATCAACGCCACCACCCAGCTCAAGGTGGTGCTGGTCAAGCCCGAGCGCTTCGAGGATGCAAGCACCATCGCAGACCATCTGAACAACAAGCGCACGGTGGTGCTCAATCTGGAGTCCACCAACAAGGAGGTCTCCCGCCGTCTGGTGGATTTCCTGTCCGGCGTGGCTTATGCCAACAACGGCCAGATCAAGCGTGTGGCCAACAGCACCTTTATCATCACCCCCTACAACGTGGATATCATGGGCGATCTGCTGGACGAGCTGGAGAGCAATGGCGCGTTCTATTGATCCCGGCCAGGATGCGCCCCGCCAGGCGCGGGGATTCATCCCGCCGCAGAACGACAAAGAGCGCTTTCTGATGCGGCACATCGAGGATCTGGCCCGCGCCGCCCAAAGCCGGGGCATCCCCCGGTATTCTTCTTTCCTCAGCGACAGGGAACAGGTGCTGGCCAAAGCCGCTCTGGCCAAAGCAGGCTGCACCTGCTGGCGGCTGGAAGGAGGCTATCCGGAAGCGGAGCGGCGCCTTGTGGCCATCGAGCCGGAGGACAGCTGGACCGACAGCCCGCTGGCCTGCGTCCGTCTGGACTGCAGGACGGCCCCCGGCGCGGCCCTGCCCGCCCACAAGGATTATCTGGGCAGCCTGATGGGCCTGGCCCTGCGGCGGGAGGCCCTGGGAGACATCGTGCTGCCGGCACAGATGCCCGGCACCGCCTTCGTATTCGCTCTGGAGCCGGCGGCCCGCCTGATCTGCGAGGAGCTGTGCGGGGTGGGCCGGACCGAGGTCAGCTGTGCGGCCCTGCCGCTGGAACAGCTGCCGGACTTCGGCCAAAGCGAACGGGTGCTGCGCACGGCGGCTGTTTCTTCGCTTCGGCTGGATGCGGTGCTTGCGGCCATGCTGCATTGCAGCCGCGGAGCTGCGGCGGAACTGATCCAGTCGGGACGGGTGGAGATCAACCATCTGCCCACCGAAAGCACCCACGCCCCCGTCTTTGAGGGGGACATATTCACCATCCGGGGCAAGGGGCGCTTCGCCCTCACCGCCCTGCCGGGTAAGACCAGAAAAGACCGTCAGATCATCGAGTTTTTTCAGTATCAATGACATAGACAGGAGGAAATCAGCATGCTGACACCGCAGGACGTACACTCTGTCCAATTTGAAAAGAGCTTCCGCGGCTACCGGATCGAGGACGTGGACCGCTTCCTGGACAGGATCGAGGAGCAGCTCAAGAACAATGCCGATGAGATGGAGCGGCTGCAGCGGCAGCTGGACCAGCTGCAGGGCGAGAACCAGCGTTTGTCCAAGGAGACCGAGGACTACCGCGCCGACGGCGAGATCATGAAGTCCGCCCTCATCAATGCCCAGCGGATCGGTGAAAACGTCATCCGTGAGGCCAACCAGAAGGCGGAGGACATCATCCACAAGGCCAACCTGCGCAGCGACGACATCATCCGGGATGCCAACGACCTGCTGCAGAAGGCCACCGACCGCGCCGACGAGATCGTCCGTGAGGCCAGCGACCAGCGTCTGCTGGAGGAGCGGGAATACGAGCGCGTCCGCCTGGAGGTCACCCGCTTCAAGGCCGACGTGCTGAACCTCTACCGCAGCCATGTGGAATCCCTCAGCCGCCTGCCCGAATACACCCCCGACGCCCAGGCCGATGCGGTCGGCGACGCGGCCCAGACGGACGCCGCTGCCGGGGAAGAGGAGGCCGGCGATGGCACCGACAGCCAGCAGCCCGCCGGCGAGGATTTCTGGGACAAGGATGAGAGCGAACTGAAGAGCCCCGAGCAGAAGCAGCCCGCCGAGGTGGATTACTCCGCCTTCCAGGGCATCCAGTTCAGCAAGTAAACAACACAGCAGCGTTTGACCCGGCTGCCCGCACACAGCGGGCGGCCTTTGCCGGCGCGGCAGGCGCAGGGCGCCAAAAGCCCCCGCTGTTCCGCTGCGCCGGTCTTTTCCGTCCAACTGCGCCCGGTGTGCGCAGGAAGAAAGAATTTTGAGGAGTGTGGAACCAGTGCCTAAGACAAAATCCCAATACGACAGTACCCTGCATCTGCCCAAGACCCTGTTTGAAATGCGTGCCGGCCTGCCCAAGAAAGAGCCCGTCATGCTGGAGGACTGGAACAAGAACGACCTGTACAACCAGCTGATGAAGCATAACGAGGGCAAGCCCCGCTTTGTGCTGCACGACGGCCCTCCGTACGCCAACGGCAGCATCCATATGGGTACGGCGCTGAACAAGATCATCAAGGATATCATCATCCGCGAGAAGAACATGAACGGCTTCCAGGCCCCTTATGTGCCCGGCTTCGATACCCACGGCCTGCCCATCGAGCTGAAGGCCCTTTCCTCTCTGGGGGACAAGAAAAAGGACATCTCCAAGCTGGAGCTGCGCCAGATCTGCGAGAAGTTTGCCACCGAGCACATCGGCATCATGAGCGATCAGTTCAAGCGCCTGGGCGTGATTGGCGATTTTGAGCATCCCTACCTCACCCTCAAGCCCGAGTTTGAGGCCCGCCAGATCGAGATCTTTGGCGAGATGGCCAAGAAGGGCTATATCTACAAGGGCCTCAAGCCGGTCTACTGGTGCCCCGAGTGCCGCACCGCCCTGGCCGAGGCCGAGATCGAGTACGGCGAGGACGACTGCGATTCCATCTTTGTGCGCTTCCACGTCACCCAGGACCCCAACGGCGTGCTGGCCAAGTACGGCATCCCCATGGACAAGACCTGGTTCGTGATCTGGACCACCACCACCTGGACCCTGCCCGCCAACGAGGCCATCTGCCTCAACGGCGCGCTGGAATATTCCTTTGTCAAGTTCGGCGGCGAGTACCACATCATGGCCACCGACCTGGTGGACAGCGTCATGAAGGCCTGCGGCATCACCGAGTATGAGGTGGTGGGCCAGCCTGTGCCGGGCTCGGAGTTTGAGCTGATGCGCTACCAGCACGTCTACCTGCCCAAAGAGGGCCTGGTGATCCTGGGCGACCATGTCACCCTGGAGAGCGGCTCCGGCTGTGTCCATACCGCCGGCGGCCACGGCGTGGACGACTTCAACGTCAGCCAGAAGTACAATGTGCCCATCACTGTCCCTGTGGATGACGGCGGCTATCTCACCGAGCTGGCAGGCAAGTATGCGGGCCAGAAGGTCTGGGCTTCCAACAAGACCATCCTGGCCGACCTGACCGCCAGCGGCGCCGTGCTGGGCCAGGTGCACATCAAGCACCAGTATCCCCACTGCTGGCGCTGCCACAACCCCATCATCTTCCGGGCCACCGAGCAGTGGTTCTGCTCCATCGACCGCTTCAAGGAAGACGTCTACCAGGCGGTGGACGGGGTGCAGTGGATGCCCGAATGGGGCCACGACCGGATGTACGGCATGGTGCGGGACCGCAGCGACTGGTGCATCAGCCGCCAGCGCACCTGGGGCGTACCCATCCCCGCTTTCTACTGCAAGAAGTGCGGCAAGTACCACATCACCGACGCCACCATCAAGGCGGTCAGCGATCTGTTCCGCAAGGAGGGCTCGGACGCCTGGTACAAGTACAGCGCCGAGGAGATCATCCCCGCCGGGGAAGTGTGCGAGAACTGCGGCGGCACCGAGTGGACCAAGGACACCGATATCATGGACGTCTGGTTCGACTCCGGTTCCACCTGGAGCGCCGTGCTGGAGGAACGGGATGAACTGCGCTACCCCGCCGACCTGTATATGGAGGGCGCCGACCAGTTCCGCGGGTGGTTCCAGTCCAGCCTGCTGACCAGTGTGGCCAGCCGCGGCGGCGCCCCCTATAAGGCCGTGCTGTGCCACGGCTGGGTGGTGGACGAGCAGGGCAAGCAGATGCACAAGAGCGCAGGCAACGGCGTGGAGCCCGCCGAGATCATCAAGGACTACGGCGCCGATATCATCCGCCTGTGGGTGGCTTCCTCCGACTACACGGTGGACGTGCGCGCCGGCAAGAATATCTTCAAGCAGCTCAGCGAGGCCTACCGCAAGATCCGCAACACCGCCCGCTTCATCCTGGGCAACCTGGACGGCTTTGACCCCAACACCGATATGCTGCCCGACGACCAGCTGCAGGAGATCGACCGCTGGGCCCTGGTCGCTCTGGACGACCTGCTGAAGGAGACGGATGCAGGCTATGCGGCCTACAACTTCAACAAGGTCTACCATGCGGTGTACAACTTCTGCGTGGTGGCCATGTCCAACTTCTACCTGGATGTGACCAAGGACCGCCTGTACTGCACCAACGGCGCAGCCCGCCAGGCCGCCCAGACCGCCATGTACAAGATCCTGGTGGCCCTGGACAAGATCATCGCGCCCATCCTCTGCTTCACCAGCCAGGAGATCTGGGACTTCCTGCCCAAGGCCGAGGGGATGAACCGCTATGTGGTGTTCGAGGATATGCCCCACGCCGGCCAGTATGGCGCCGATGACGCCTTCAAGGCCAAGTGGGCCCAGCTGATCGCCGTCCGCGACGAGGTCAAGAAGGCTCTGGAGATCGCCCGCAACGACAAGAAGATCGGCGCCTCCCTGGAGGCCGCCGTCACCCTGTACTGCGACGGGGCGGTCTATGAGCTGCTGAACAGCGTGCCCATGGACGAGCTGGCCGACCTGATGATCGTCTCCCGCGTGGAGCTGGTCAAGGGCCAGGGCGGCGCAGCCAGCGCCATCGAGGGCCTGGGCATCGCGGCCCAGCACGCCGAGGGCGCCAAGTGTGAGCGCTGCTGGAAGTACACCGCCGACATCGGCACCCACCCGGCCCATCCCACCCTGTGCGCCCGCTGCGCCAGTGTCATCGAGGGCTGAGGAGCGCCTTTGCAGCAAAACTGAAAAGCGGCGTTCCCCCTGCAAGGGGAGCGCCGTTCTTTGCAAAATCAACTGTCAAGGCGGGGCGCTGGCCCCGGCCTTCCCACAGGAGTGACTGTATGTTTGTGTTCCTGAATCTGGTCTGCATCGCGGCCCTGGTGGGCATCGACCAGGCCATCAAACTCTGGGCTGTGCAGAACCTGCAGCCGGTGGGCACCATGCCCCTGATCCCCCATGTGGTGGAGCTGCATTTCGTCTACAACGAGGGGATGGCTTTCAGCCTGCTCAGCGGCCGGCAGGAGATCCTGATCGCGGCCACCAGCATCGGGATGCTGTTCATCGCCTGGTGGCTGTTCACCCACTGCCGCAACGATCAGCTCCAGCGCTGGGCCTGGGTGCTGGTGCTGGGCGGCGGCATCGGCAACCTGATCGACCGCATCGCCGCAGGCAAAGTGGTGGACTACATCAATTTGCTGTTTATGAACTTTGCGGTCTTCAACTTTGCGGATATCTGCGTCTGCGTGGGCATGGGGCTGTGGGTGCTGTCGGTGATCCTGGAGGAACGCCGCAGCGCCGCCCGGCAGCCCGGAGAGGACAAGTGATCCATGGAACAGCGTGAATTTGCCGTGGAGGCAGAGGACGCCGGCCAGCGGATCGACCGCTTTTTGGCAGGAGAGGACACCGGACTGTCCCGCAGCGCGCTGCAGGATCTGATCGCCGGGGGCCATGTGCTGGCCAACGGCCAGCCCGCGGCCAAAAACCGCAGGCTCAAGCCGGGGGATACCATTCTGGTGGAGATCCCCGACGCCGCCCCCATCGAGGCGGTGGCCCAGCAGATCCCGCTGGACATCGTCTACGAGGACCCGCACCTGCTGGTGGTCAACAAGCCCAAAGGGATGGTGGTCCACCCGGCCCCCGGCAACCCGGACGGCACCCTGGTCAACGCCCTGCTGTGGCATTGCCGGGGCAGCCTGTCGGGCATCGGCGGCGAGATCCGTCCCGGCATCGTCCACCGCATCGACAAGGACACCAGCGGATTGCTGGTGGTGGCCAAGGATGACGCCACCCACATCGGCCTGTCCCGCCAGATGGCGGAGCACAGCGTCCAGCGGACCTACCAGACGGTGGTCTATGGGGGCTTTGCCCAGGACCAGGGTTTTGTGGAGGGGGCCA
Organism: Faecalibacterium sp. An58; assembly: GCF_002161515.1. Taxonomy (NCBI): domain Bacteria; kingdom Bacillati; phylum Bacillota; class Clostridia; order Eubacteriales; family Oscillospiraceae; genus Faecalibacterium; species Faecalibacterium sp. An58. The sequence goes on along the minus strand of NZ_NFHX01000002.1, from coordinate 163,314 downwards.
TCGGCCGCTCCAGGACCGACCGCAAAAAGATGGCGGCCTACCCGGTGGGGGAACCCCATGCCAAGTACGCCTATACCGGCTGGCGCGTGCTGGAGCGGATGGGGCCGTTCACTTTGCTGGAGTGCCGGCTCAAGACCGGCCGAACTCATCAGATCCGGGTGCATATGGCCTCCATTGGCCACCCGGTGGCAGGGGACCCGGTCTACGGCCCCCGCAGCTGCATTGCCAGCCTGCACGGCCAGTGCCTGCACGCCAAGACGCTGGGGTTCATCCACCCCATCACAGGGGAGCAGCTGTCCTTTGACAGCCCGCTGCCCGACTATTTCGTCCGTTTTCTGGACGCCGCAAGGAGGGGGCGCACATGAAACAAGGGCTGAGTTCCACCCTGGTCCTCTGCGATCTGGATGCGCTGATGCTGGGCCCTGACGGCAATATGCCGCAGGTGCTGCGGGACGTGCTGCAGCTGTTTGCCGCACGGGGCGGCCAGCTGACCGTCTTTTCCCAAAAGACCCCCAAGGCGGTGCGCACGCTGCTGGGCAGCGTCCCGCTGGCGGCCCCGGCCATGCTGTGCGGCGGCGCGCTGGTCTACAGCTTTGCCGCCGGCACGGGACAGCCCATGGGCAGCTTCGAGGCTCTGGGGGATCAGTTCCTCACCACCCTGCCCGCGATCTCGGGGGTGGGCATCGCCTTGCAGATGAAGGACGGCGCCACCCGGGTGCTGCGGATGAACCACGCGCTGGAGCGCCATCTGCGCCGGGAGTGGACCCCCTACCTGCTGACCAAGCCCGAGGGCGTGCGCAGCGCCGACGTGCTGCGGGTGCTGCTGTACCAGGACGCCCGGACCATCCCGGCCCTGCAGGCCTTTGAAAAGGCCCTGGAGGACACAGGGGCGCCGGTGCGCCAGGAACGGCTTTCCATCGACTGCCTGGCCCTGACCCCCCACGCGGTCAGCATGGGGGCGGCTTTTAGCGCGGTGTGCGCCGCGGCCATGCTCTCCCCCCAGCAGGTGTCGGTGCTGGCCGGCAGCAACGCGATGGTGGAGCTGCTGGGGCTGGCAGGGCAGAGCGCGGCCGCCTTTGACGCCCCCGCCGAGGTGCGGCTGGCGGCAGGGCAGACCACCCTCTGCAGGGCCTTTGAAGGCGCTGCGGCGGAATATCTCTACCAGATGGTGCGGGACAGCGAGAGATAAGGGTAAAATTCCTGTAAAAAGTTCTCCGCACCCTGTGCGGAGGGCTTTCTTTTTTGGCGAGGATACAGTACAATGGTAAGGAAACATCTCGGCCCGGAACAGCGGAAGTTTTTCGCGGCCTCGCTGGGAGCGACCGTTCTGGTCCTGGCGGCAGCCGTGTGGTATCAGGCGCCGCTGCTGCCGGATGCGGACGGTCCGGCCCGCCCTGCTTCTTCCTCCACCCTGTTGGAGGCGGCCCGCGTGGATCTGAACACGGCCGGCCTGCAGGAGCTGTGCACCCTGCCCGGCATCGGGCGGAAGACAGCCTGGGCCATCCTGGAGGACCGGCGGCTCAACGGCCCCTATGCCCAGGTCGAAGATGTGACGCGGGTGGATGGGATCACCCAGAATACCATTGGGGACTGGGGGCGGCTCGCCTATGTCAGCGGGCCGCCGGACAGGTCAGGAGAGGAATAAGGTTAAGGTTTATGAAGGAAGAAAGCATTTTTATCAACCGGGAGCTCAGCTGGCTGGACTTCAACCAGCGTGTGCTGGTGCTGGGCAAGGACAAGAACGTCCCTCTGGCGGAGCAGCTCAAGTTTCTGGCCATCTATGGCTCCAACCTGGACGAGTTTTTCATGGTCCGGGTGGGCTCTTTGCAGGAGCGGGCCAACCTGAAGGGCAAGAAGGAAAAGCCTGAAAACAAGACCAACATGACCCCGGAGGAGCAGCTGAACGCCATCATGCCCAAGACGGCGGAGCTGCAGATGGACTGCGACAAATATTACCACAAGGCCCTGGAGGCCCTGGCAGAGCACGGCTACCGCAAGGTCAACTTCGACAAGCTGACCAAGGAGGAGGAGCGCTTTTGGAAAAAATACTTCCAGAACGAGCTGTTCCCCATCCTCAGCCCCCAGATCGTGGACAACCGCCATCCCTTCCCGTTCCTGCGCAACAAGGAGATCTATCTGGGCGTACTGCTGAAGGATAAAAAGGCGGAGGAGATGAGCCTGGGCATCATCCCCATTTCCAGCCAGATGGAGCGGCTGTGCTTCCTCAAGCGGGATGGGGAGACCCTTTTCGCCCTCACCGAGGAGATGGTCTACCACTTTGTCAGCATGGTCTTTGCCAAAGAGAGCATCGTGGAAAAATGCCTGTTCCGGGTCACCCGCAACGCCGATATCGACGTGAAAGAGGGGATGATGGACCATGACATCGACTACCGCGAGATCATGACCGAGCTGCTCAAGCGCCGCCGCAAGCTGGCGGCGGTCCGCCTGCAGGTCACCCCGGCCCCTGCGCCGGAGATCATCAAGATGCTCTGCGCCCGGCTGGAACTGAACCACCGCCGCGTCTTTGAGCAGAAGAGCCCCCTGGACCTGAGCTTTTTCTACAAGCTGGACAGCCGCATCGAGAACGACGGCCACGCCGAGCTGTTCTATTCGCCGGCCCGGCCCATGCTGCCGCCCCTGCACTACAGCCTGACCAGCGAGGTGCAGAAACATGACGTGCTGCTGTATTATCCCTACCAGTCCATCCGGCCTTTCATCCTGATGCTCAAAAAGGCTGCCCGGGACCCGGAGGTCATCTCGATCAAGATGACCCTTTACCGCCTGGCGCGGGAGTCCCAAATCGTGCAGGCCCTGGTGGACGCCGCCGAAAACGGCAAGGAAGTGGTGGCCCTGGTGGAGCTGCGGGCCCGCTTTGACGAGCAGAACAACATCGACTGGTCCAAGCAGCTGGAAGAGGCGGGCTGTACGGTGGTCTACGGCTTTGAGGACTACAAGGTCCACTCCAAGCTGACCCTCATCACCCGCAAGAATGCCGAGGGCTATTCCTACATCACCCAGATCGGCACCGGCAACTACAACGAAAAGACCAGCGAGCTGTACACCGACCTGTCCTTCATCACCGCAGACCCCGACATCGGCGCCGAGGCGGCCGGTGTGTTCCAGAATCTGGCGGTGCAGAAGCTGACCGAGGAGACCGACCAGATGCTGGTGGCCCCCCTGCGCTTCAAGAGCGTGCTGCTGGACGAGATCGAGCGGGTAACCGAGGCCGCCCGCCTGGGCCGTCCCGCCTCCATGATCCTGAAGAACAACGCCATCAGCGACCGGGACATCATCCTCAAGCTGGAGGAAGCCAGCAAGGCCGGCGCCCGCATCGACATGATCGTCCGCGGCATCTGCTGTGTCCGGGCAGGGGTGCCCGGCAAGACCGAGAACCTGCACATCCGCAGCATCGTGGGCCGCTATCTGGAGCACGCCCGCATCTACAGCTTCTTTGACGGCCGCGAGACCCGCATCTATATCGCTTCGGGCGACTTCCTGACCCGCAACACCGAGTGCCGCGTGGAGGTGGGTGTCCGCATCAAAGACCCGGTGCTGGTGAAAAAGCTGACCGATATCCTGGAGATGCAGCTGGCCGACAATGTGAACGCCCGGGAGATGACCCCCGACGGCAGCTACCAGAAGGTCAAGCGCGCTCCCGGCGAACCCATCGTCAACAGCCAGATGGGGATGTACGAGCTGCTCAAGGACGACTGGACCGGCGGCCATCCGGTTGGCGCGCCCGCGCCTCAGCCGCGCCCCGCCGTGGAGGCCCGTCCCGCTCCTGCCGCCCCTGCGGTCCAGCCTGCCGCACAGGCCGCAGCCCAGCCGCAGCCTGCCCCGGCGCCGGTCCGGCCGGCTCCGGCGGTGCATGAGCCTGCGCCCATGGCACAGGAACTTGCCGCTCCCGCGCCCGCACCCAAAGAGGAGCCGAAGGCGGTGGAGGAGCGCCCGGTCCGGGGCGTTCTGGGCCGTCTGCGCCGCCTGCTGCGCAGCTGGCAATGACCCCGGCCCTGTCATAGATGCCCTGCCGCCCGCATACCATACCCGTAACAGGGCGTATCGGATGCGCCCCGGGAGAAGGGGGATGCGGGAGGTGCTGGCAAGAGGGGCCTTGAAACGAAACCGTTCCAGAACAAGAAAGGCAGCCCGTGCAGGGGCCGCCGTCCGCCGGAACAGGCGGCTGGCAGCCCTGGTGTGCGGGCTGCTCTGCTGCGCCGTCCTGGTTTTGCGGGCCTGCGCCCGCCAGGCCGCTCCCGAAGGGTGCAGCCTGTACCGTCCCGAGCCGGCCGGCCAGTGTGTGTTCCCCCTGGGGACAAGCAGCTGGCGGCTGTCCTCGGGGTATGGCTGGCGGCAGGATCCTTTGGATGAAAAGAGGGATTTCCATACCGGGGCCGACCTGGCCTGTGCCGAGGGGACGCCGGTGCTGGCTGCCATGGACGGTATCGTTCTGGCGGCCCGGCGCAGCGCCAGCTATGGCAACTGCATCCGCCTGGCCCACAAAGACGGCGTCGAGACCCTTTATGCCCATATGCAATATCTGTACGTCCGCCCCGGCCAGCTGGTGAAGGCGGGGCAGACGCTGGGCACGGCGGGACAGACGGGCCGGGCCACCGGCCCCCACCTGCACTTTGAACTGCTGTACCGGGCTGTCCGCTGTGACCCGTCGGTCCTGCTGGGCCTGGACGGATGAGGCGGGGGCCGCTGTTTCCCCGGCGGGTGCAGGTGGGCCGTCTGGTCTTTCGGGATCCGCTGCCGGCCTGCGGCCTGCTGTATCTGCTGCTCTATTTCGACAGCAGCCAGTTCCTGCGGATCGGCCTGCTGGCAGCCTGCCTGCACGAATGCGGGCATATCCTGGCCTTTTGGACGCTGTTCCGCCGGCTGCCCGTCATTGAAGTGACGGTGACGGGTTTTTGTATGCAGACCCGGGGCTGTCGTATGGGGGCAGGGCAGAGGTTCTGTCTGGCCGCGGCCGGTCCTGCGGCCAACGCTCTGCTGGCGCTGCTGGCCTGGGCGCAGGCCAGCCGGCAGTTCACGGCCTGGGGCGCGGCCTTTTGGGCGGCCAACGTGCTGACCGGCCTGTTCAACCTGCTGCCCATCCCGCCCCTGGATGGGGCCCAGATGCTGGCGGCCGCCCTGGAAAGACGCCGCACGGGCCGAAATGACAAATTGCATTCTCCCTTCAAATAGGGTACAATACAACCAACGACTATCAAACCGATTGTGGAGGAACCGATGATTGATCAGGAGCTGAAAAACGCGCTGTCCGACGTTATGGCCGGGCTCCCGCCTGAAAAGCTGACCTTCGCCTTTGACCCCAGGCTGAAGGAGGCCCTGAGCCATGTGCAGAAGCCGGGCCGCTACACCGGCGGCGAACCGGGCAGCGTCTACAAAGAAAAAGAAAAGATGGACGTCCGCTTTGCCTTCTGCTTCCCCGATACCTATGAGGTGGGGATGTCCTTTCTGGGGGAGAAGATCCTCTATGAGCTGCTCAACCAGCACGAGAACTGGTGGTGTGAGCGCGCCTTCATGCCCTGGCTGGACATGAAGGCCGAGATGGAGCGGCTGGGCCTGCCTCTGTACGCTCTGGAGAGCAAGGACCCCCTCACCGCCTTTGACGCGGTGGGGTTCACCCTGCAATACGAGCTGTCCTACACCAACATCCTGGCCATGCTGGATCTGGCGGGCATCCCCCTGTATGCCGCAGACCGGGACGAGCGGTGGCCGCTGATCGTGGCAGGAGGCCCCTGCACCTGCAACGCCGAACCTCTGGCCGCCTTCTTTGACGTGATCCAGCTGGGGGAAGGGGAGCGGCAGCTTCCCTCCATCTGCGCCGCCATCGAGCAGGGCAAAAAGGAGGGCATCTCCAAACAGGAACTGCTGCTGCGGCTGGCCGGGATCCCTGGCGTCTACATCCCGGCTTTCTACGATGTGTCCTATGAGGAGGACGGCCGGGTCAGGGCCATCACCCCCAACCAGCCGGGGGTGCCCGCGGTGGTGACCAAGGCCATCATCCAGAACATGAACGATTTTGCACCCCCCACCAACTTTGTGGTGCCCATGGTGGGCGCCATCCAGGATCGGGCCAGCATCGAGGTGCTGCGGGGCTGTGTGCGGGGCTGCCGGTTCTGCCAGGCAGGCTTCCTCTACCGTCCCATGCGCCAGCGGGACGCCGGGCTGCTGGACAAGGCCGCCCGCGACCTGTGCGCCAATACCGGCTATGAGGAGCTGAGCCTCTCCAGCCTGTCCACTTCGGATCACAGCCAGCTGGAAGAACTGCTGGACGACCTGAACAGCTGGGCCCCGCAGGAACACGTCAGCCTGTCGCTGCCTTCCCTGCGGATGGACAACTTCTCCGAGAGCCTGATCGAAAAGACCACCCGGGTGCGCAAGAGCGGCCTGACCTTTGCCGCCGAGGCGGGCACCCAGCGCCTGCGGGACGTCATCAACAAGAACGTCACCTGGGATGAGATCGAAAAGACCTGCCGCATCGCCTTTGAGGCGGGCTACACCTCGGTCAAGCTGTACTTCATGATGGGCCTGCCCACCGAGACCATGGCCGACATCGAGGGGATCGCCGAGACGGCCCAGAAGGTGGTGGACCTGTATTACCACACCCAGAACCACGCCAAGGGCAAGGGGGTGCAGGTGACGGTCAGCTGCGCCTGCTTTGTGCCCAAGCCCCACACGCCCTTCCAGTTTGTGCCCATGGATACCGCCGAGACGCTGGCAGCCAAGCAGAAGCACCTGCTGGAGAGCGTCCGCAGCCGCAAGATCAAGGTCAACTACCACGACAGCAAGACCAGCTTCCTGGAAGGGGTGTTCGCCAAGGGGGACCGCCGCCTGGCCCCCGCCCTGGTGGAAGCCTACCGCCGCGGCTGCTGCTTTGACGGCTGGGAGGAGTGCTTCCGGTACGACACCTGGATGCAGACTTTTGCGGATCTGGGCATCGACCCCCATTTCTACTGCAACCGGGCCATCGGCCTGGACGAAGTGACCCCGTGGTCCCATATGGATTACGGCATCACCCATGAATACCTGGTGCGGGAGTACAAGAAGGCACTGGCTGCCCAGACCACCCCGCCCTGCAACCGCGCCTGCAGCGGATGCGGCGCAAACCGTCTGTTGGGAGGGCCTTGCTTTGATTACAGTGCGGATCTGGTTTGAAAAACGGAACGAAGCTTCTTATATCTCTCTGCTGGACCTGCAGCGGGTGATGCAGCGGGTGCTCAAGCGCAGCGGGCTGCCGGTATGGCATACGTTGGGCTTCAACCCCCACATCTATATGACCTTTACCTGTCCGCTGTCCCTGGGGCAGGAGAGCCTGTGTGAGAGCGTGGACGTCAAGACCGAGGCAACGGACCCGGATTTTGCCCAGTGGCAGGACAGGCTGAACGCCATCATGCCGTCCGGCATCCGGGTGTTCCGGGTGGAGCCCGCCAAAGACAAGGCCAGCGCCATCGCCTATGCCTGCTATGCCATCCGCTATCCGGCCCAGGCGCTGCCCCAGCTGGAAAGCTACAACAGCCTGCCGGCTGCCGCCGTGCAGAAAAAGAGCAAGCGCGGCGCAAAGGAGATCGACCTGAAAGCCTATATCCCGGCGCTGGACTGCCGTGTGGAAGGGGATAGGGTCTGTTTTGAAGTATGCCTGCCCGCCGCCCAGGAGCTGAACCTCAACCCGTCCCTGCTGGCCGGTTTCCTGGAAGAGCGGTTCGGCCTGCCTGCGGCCTCGGCTTCCATCCTGCGCACCGCGCTGCTGAAGGAGGACAAGACCCCCTTCTGCTGAGACGGAAAAATTTCCCCCTGTTTTTTGGGCAAAACGCTTGCTTTCAGCGGGGGTTTGTGCTATCATAGTATGGCGTTAGTGTCCGCTGAGACCACAGCGGGGTTAATGACAAACAATCATTAAACGGGCGGTCCTCTGACGGCTGGAAGTTTGCCGTGTATGAACGTCTAAAACAAATGGAGGATCAACAAATGGACGCACTGAAGATTATTTCCGAGGGCAGCATCAAGGCTGAGCGCCCCCAGTTCAACGTTGGCGACACCGTCCGGGTGGACGTCCGCATCAAGGAAGGCGAGCGTGAGCGTATCCAGGCCTTTGAGGGCACTGTCATTGCCAAGAAGCATGGCGGCGTCGCTGAGACCTTTACCGTCCGCCGCATCGCCTACGGCGTGGGCATCGAGCGTGTCTTCCCCATCAACAGCCCCTTCGTGGAGAAGGTCACTGTTGTGCGCAAGGGCAAGGTCCGCCGTGCAAAGCTGTACTACCTGCGCGGCCGCACCGGCAAAGCTGCCAAGGTCAAGAGCGATATCTGATCATCCGCAGCCTGTGGTTCAGGCTGTCCGCAAGGGAAAAGGGGCACTTGTTGTCCCTTTTTTCTTTATCCTTTCACACATACGCCTTTTCTGGAGGCGGCGTGTGTGGTACAATACAACAGGAAACGGAACAGAATGCGGGGTGGCATGGATGGCAAAGACAAAACCCGGCGCGGAAGAAGCTCCCGGGCAGGCCGTGATCGAGTGGTACGAGGCTTTGGTCTCGGCGCTGGTGGTGATGGTGCTGCTGTTCTCCTTCTTTTTCCGCATCATCCAGGTGGACGGCGGCTCGATGAACCCCACCCTCTGGGATGGGGATAAGCTGGTGGTCTGGGGGGCGGGCTATACCCCCCAGCGGGGAGATGTGGTGATCGTGGACGATTACACCTCCTATGGCAGGCCGCTGGTCAAGCGGATCATCGCCAAAGGCGGGGACACCATCTCGATCGACTACACCGCCGGCACCGTCACCGTCAACGGCCAGCTGCTGCAGGAGGATTACATCGCGGAACCCACCTATTTGGGCTACGATGTGGAATTTCCCTATACTGTGCCCGAAGGGCAGCTGTTTTTGATGGGGGACAACCGCAATGCTTCGCTGGACAGCCGGTCTTCCAGCATCGGCTGCATTGCGGAAGAGGATATCCTGGGCAAAGTGCTGTTCTGCTTTTTGCCCCTGGAGGACGCAGGAGTGGTCAAGTGAAAAACGAAGAACTGCAATTTTCCAATCAATACAACATCCAGTGGTTTCCGGGGCATATGGCCCGGACCCTGCGGGTGATGGAACAGGAGATCCAGCATGTGGACGCCAGCCTGATCTTGCTGGACGCCCGCATCCCCCTGTCCAGCCTCAACCCGGAGATCGAGCGGATCACCGCCCGCAAGCCCCGGCTCTATGCCCTGAACAAGGCCGACCTGGCCGACCCGGCCGTCACCGAGGAGTGGATCCGCTATTTCCGCGCCGCCGACGCCGGATGCGTGGCCATCAACGCCAAGAGCAAGGGCGGGACCGCGGCGGTCCGCTCGGCCATCGAAAAGGAACTGTCCGGCCTTCTGGCCCGCCGGCAGGCCCGCGGCATGGGAGGCGCCAAGACCCAGATCATGCTGTGCGGCATCCCCAACGTGGGCAAATCCACCTTTATCAATACCTTTGCAGGGTCGGCCCGGGCCAAGGCGGCCGACCGCCCCGGCGTGACCAAGGGCAAGCAGTGGGTCTCGACCGAGAAGTTCGACCTGCTGGATATGCCCGGCGTGCTGTGGAAGAAATTTGATTCCAAGGCCATTGCCTCCAACCTCGCCTTCATCGGCTCCATCAAGGACGACATCCTGGATGTGGAGGAGCTGGCCATGAACCTGCTGGATGAGGTACGCTGCTACTATCCCGACCTGGTGGCCAGCCGCTACAAGCTGGACCAGGAGGCTCTGGCCCTGCCCCCCTACGACCTGCTGACCGCCATCGGCCGCCGGCGCGGCCTGCTGGTGCGGGGCGGCGAGGTGGATACCGAGCGGTGCGCCGTCATGCTGGTGGATGAGTTCCGGGCCTGCAAGTGGGGCCGGATCACGCTGGAGCGCCCGCCCCGCCGGGAAGACCCCGCAGAAGGGGAGGACCAGGGATGAAGCGCCGCACAGACGAGGAAATATCCCGTCCGCTGTACGAGTACGACAGCGCAGTGCGGGCCGAAAAGGGCTGCTTTGCAGGTGTGGACGAGGCGGGCCGGGGCCCTCTGTGCGGGCCGGTCTGCGTGGCCGCCTGCATCCTGGACCCGCAGGACCCGGTGTGGGGGATCAACGACTCCAAAAAGCTGACCGAGAAAAAACGGGAGGCTCTTTTTGAGGAGATCTGCCGGAAGGCTCTGGCTTACAGCATCGTTTTTGTGGGGCCGGAGGTCATCGACCGGGACAACATCCTCAAGGCTACCCTGGGCGGGATGCGGCAGGCTGTGGAGCAGCTGGACATCGTGCCCAACCTGGTGCTGGTGGACGGCAACCGCTGCCCCGAAGGGTTGGCCATGCCCGCGCAGCCTGTGGTCAAAGGGGATGCCACCAGCGCCAGCATCGGCGCGGCGTCCATCCTGGCCAAGGTCAGCCGGGACCGCTATATGGCCGAGCTGGACCGCCAATATCCTCAGTACCAGCTGGCCAAACACAAGGGCTATCCCACCAAACTCCACTATGAGCTGATCGCCCGGTACGGCATCCAGTCTTTTTACCGCCGCAGCTTTTTGAAAAAGCAGGGCTATTGGCCGGAGGACAAGTGATGGACCGGGCCGAAACGGGCCGCCGGGGCGAGCGGGCCGCAGCCCGCTATTACATCCAACAGGGCTGTACCCTGCTGGCCCACAACTATGCCATCCGGCAGGGGGAACTGGATCTGGTGCTCAAAGACCCGGAGGGCACCATCATCGTCTGCGAGGTCAAGACCCGCACCAACCCCCAGGCGGTCTGCCGGCCCGCCCAGTCGGTGACCAAAGCCAAGCAGCGGCGGATCATCCGGACGGCTGCCTTCTATCTGCAACAGACTGGCCAGAGCGAATGCCTGGTCCGGTTCGATGTGGCCGAGGTGACCCCTCTGCCAGGGGGGCGCTGGATGGTACATATTATAAAACGCGCATTTGAAGCCAGATGACCCGGGCGCTATCCACCGGATACGCCCCAGGAGCGAAAAGGAGCGATTGACAATGCAGTTTTTCAGCACAAGAGACGCGGCCCGGCAGGTGTCCGCCTCGCAGGCCATCGTCCAGGGCCTGTCGGATGAGGGCGGCCTGTTCGTGCCCCAGTCCTTCCCCCAGGTGGATGTGCAGGCGGTCTGCCAGCTGGAGTATCCGGCCATGGCGGCGGCTGTCCTGCGGGAATACCTCACCGATTACGACCCGGCTTTCCTGGCCCGGGCGGCGGCCGAGATCTATGGCGCCGCCTTTGCGGGCAAAGCGGGTTTCCTGGCCCCGGTGGAAGGGGATACCTGGGCTCTGGAGCTGTGGCACGGGCCTACCTGCGCATTCAAGGATTATGCCTTGCAGTTGATGCCCAAGCTGCTGGTGGAGGCCAAGCGCAATCTGGGCCGCACCGAAAAGACCCTGATCCTGGTGGCCACCAGCGGGGACACCGGCAAGGCCGCTCTGGACGGCTACCACGACGTTCCCGGGGTGGAGATCGCGGTGTTCTATCCCACCGGCGGCACCAGCGAGATCCAGCGGCTGCAGATGGCCACCCAGCAGGGGGACAATGTGGCGGTGTATGCGGTGCGGGGCAACTTTGACGATGCCCAGACCGGGGTCAAGCGGGTGTTTGCAGATAAGCAGATCGCAGAGCAGCTGGCCGGCCAGAACATCCGCCTGTCCAGCGCCAATTCCATCAACTGGGGACGGCTGGTGCCCCAGATCGTCTATTATTTTGCGGCCTATGCCCAGCTGCTCAAGGCAGGGAAGGTGGCCATGGGCGATCCGGTGGACTTCTGCGTGCCCACCGGCAACTTCGGCGACATCCTGGCGGGCTACTATGCCAAACGGATGGGCCTGCCCGTGGGCCGGCTGGTCTGTGCGTCCAATAAAAATAACGTCCTGACCGACTTTTTGAACACAGGCGTCTACACCGCCCGGCGCGCTTTCTTCAAGACCAGTTCCCCCAGCATGGACATCCTCGTCTCCTCCAACCTGGAGCGGCTGCTGTACCATGTGACGGGCAGCGACACCGAGGTGGCCGCCCTGATGGCCCGGCTGAGCCAGACGGGCAGCTACACCGTCCGCTCCGAGACGCTGGCCGCCATCCAGGAGACCTTCTCCTGCGGCTATGCCGAGGAGGATCAGGTGGCCGGGGAGATCCGCGCCCGCTGGCAGCAGGACGGTTATCTCTGCGACACCCACACGGCGGTGGCCTTCCATGTGGCACGGCAGAACAAGCGGGCAGGGGTGCCCATGGTGGTGCTGTCCACCGCATCCCCCTTCAAGTTCCCCCGCAGCGTCCTGGCCGCCCTGGGCCAGCGTGCCCCCGAGAACGACTTTGAGGCCATGGGCCTGCTGGAGCAGGCCACCGGCCGCACCGCCCCGGCCAGCCTGGCCGGCCTGCGGGGCAAGGCCGAGCGCTTCGACGCCGTCATCGACCCGGAACAGATCGCGGCGGTCGCTCTGGGCTATCAAATTTAAATAAAACCGGTGTGCCTTGCCGCACACCCTGGAACAGGAGAGACCGATGGCACTTTTTGTGCTGGGCGACACCCACCTATCCCTGGGCGCCGCCAAACCCATGGACGTATTCCCCGGATGGGGCGGCTATGTGGAAAAGCTGGAGGCCAACTGGCGCAAGCTGGTCAAGCCGGAGGATACGGTGGTACTGGCAGGGGACATCAGCTGGGCCATGCGCCTGACCGATACTCGCCGGGACTTCGCCTTTCTGAACAGCCTGCCCGGCCAGAAGCTCATCATGAAGGGCAACCACGACTATTGGTGGGCCACCGCCAACAAGATGAACGCTTTTTTCAAGGCCGAGGGCTTTGATACGCTGCATCTGCTGCACAACAACTCCTATACGGTGGATGGCTGTGCCTTGTGCGGCACCCGGGGCTGGCTGTTCGATGTGGGGGAACCCCACGATGAAAAGGTGATGAACCGGGAGATCGGCCGCCTGCGGCTGAGCCTGGACGCCGCCGAACCGGGCCTGGAAAAGCTGGCCTTCCTGCATTACCCGCCGGTGTACACCAACGCGGATGCCCCCGAGATCGTGGCGGTGCTGAAGGAATACGGGGTGCGACGGTGCTTTTACGCCCACCTGCACGGCAAAGCCATCCGTTTTGCGGTGCAGGGCGAGGTGGACGGCATCCGCTATAAGCTCGTCAGCGCCGACGGACTGCACTTCTGTCCGTATAAAATCACATGAAACGGGCAGGGCGCAGGGGAAAAATCCCAAAATGTGAAAAAACAGCTGGCATTTATGCACTGAACGTGTTATAATAAACGCTGACGCGATTGTCGTACCCAAAGGCGCGTGCGCCCTTTGAGAAGTAGATGGGCGCGCGGCGCAGATGCGGGGAGAGGATTCCTCTGCCCCAGCACCAATATTTGAGCGGAGGAAAATCAAATGAATCTTATCAAGTGTGAAAAGCTCGAAAAGAGCATGGCAGAGCTGCAGTTTTCCATCGATGCAGACACCTACAAGAATGAGGTCCTGAAGGTCTTCAAGACCGAGGGCAAGAAGTATGCCGTCCCCGGCTTCCGCAAGGGCAAGGCGCCCCGCCACCTGATCGAGCGGATGTACGGCCCCGATGTGTTCACCTACGACGCCATCAACAACCTCTTCCCCAGCGAGTTTGAGGCTGCGGTCAAAGAGGCCGGCATCGAGCCTGTGGGCCGTCCCGAGGTGTCGGTGGATTCGGCCAGCGACGACCAGGGCGCTGTCCTGACCGTCAAGGTCGCCGTCAAGCCCGAGGTCAAGCTGGGCGCATATGCCGGTCTGACCGTGGAAAAGACGGTCCATACTGTACAGGAGTCGGCTGTGGAGGCCGAACTCAAGCGTGTGCAGGAGCGCAACGCCCGCGAGCTGACCCGTGAGGGCGCCGCTCAGAACGGCGATATCGTGGACATCGACTTCGAGGGCTTCACCGACGGTGTGGCTTTTGAGGGCGGCAAGGCCGAGCACTATCACCTGACCCTGGGCAGCGGCAGCTTCATTCCCGGCTTCGAGGATCAGATCGTGGGCCACAGCGCCGGCGAGGAGTTCGACGTCAACGTCACCTTCCCCGAGCAGTACCAGGCCGATGAGCTGGCCGGCAAGCCCGCTGTGTTCAAGATCAAGCTGCACGAGGTCAAGTACAAGGAGCTGCCCCCTCTGGACGACGAGCTGGCCAAGGACTGCTCCGAGTACGACACCCTGGAGGAGTTCAAGGCATCCATCCGCAAGGCCGACCAGGAGCAGCTGGACAAGCAGGATGACCTGGCTGTGGAGAACGCTCTGGTGGATCAGGTCATCGGCGGCATGGAGGCTGAGATCCCCCAGGCTATGTATGACACCCGCATGGACGAGCTGGTCAACGACTTTGCGTTCCGTGTGGAGCAGCAGGGCCTGAGCCTGGAGAACTACCTGAAGTATATGGGCCAGACCATGGAGCAGTTCCGCGCTTCCTTCATGCCCCAGGCTGAGAAGCAGGTCAAGATCCGCCTGGCCCTGGAGGCTGTGGCCGCCGCTGAGAACATCGCTGCATCCGAGGAGGATGTGGACGCTGAGATCAAGCGGATCGCAGACCAGTACAAGATGGAGGAGAGCAAGGTCCGCGAGCTGGTCAACATGGACGAGCTGAAGAAGGACCTGGCTGTCAACAAGGCCATCGACTTCATCAAGAGCCACGCCAATATCGTGGAGAAGGCCGCTGAGGCCGAAGAGGCTGCCGACGCCGAGTGATCGGACCGGCCGGGGTCATAAGCCGGGATGAAGCGCGCAGCTGCGCCGCTTTTGGCCTGTGCACAAGTTGTTGAAATTGACCGATGCGGCGGTTTGAGGGCCGCATCGGTCAATTTTGCAAAAAGAACGAAATCGAATTTGATTTTCAGGAGGCGAACTGTAATGAGTTTTGTTCCTTATGTTGTAGAGCAGACGGCCCACGGAGAGCGCTCGTATGATATCTTCTCCCGTCTGCTGAATGACCGCATCATCGTGCTCAGCGAGGATGTCAACGACACCTCGGCAAGCCTGGTGGTTGCCCAGCTGCTGTACCTGGAGGGGCAGGACCCGGACAAGGACATCAGCCTGTATATCAACAGCCCCGGCGGTTCCATCAGCGCGGGCATGGCCATCCATGACACCATGCGCTATATCAAGTGCGACGTCTCTACCATCTGCATGGGGATGGCCGCTTCGATGGGCGCGTTCCTGCTGGCCAGCGGCACCAAGGGCAAGCGCATCGCACTGCCCAACTCCGAGATTCTGATCCACCAGCCCCTGATCGCCGGCGGGCAGGGCGGCGGCCTGTCGGGCCAGGCCACCGACATCAAGATCCACGCCGACCACATCGTCTATCTGCGCGACAAGATCAACGGCCTGCTCAGCGAATACACCGGCCAGCCCATCGAGCGGGTGCGCCAGGACACCGAGCGGGACAACTATATGACCGCCCTGCAGGCCAAGGAATACGGCCTGGTGGACGAGGTGATCGCCTCCCGCTGAGGATCGGGCGGCCTTGAGCGCAGAAACGCAGAATAAAGGAAAATACAGCTATGGCAAATAACAATTCCGGCAGAGACAAAAACGAAAAAGACCTTGTTTGCAGCTTCTGCGGCAAGCACCAGGACGAAGTCGAGCGGATGATCATTGGCCCCGGCGTCAACATCTGCAGCGAGTGCATCGGCCTGTGCTATGACCTGCTGTCTGACAAGCCCGACCGCTCCAGCGGCAATCGGCCGGGCCGCGGCGCTTCCAGCGCCCGGGGCCGCATCCAGCCGGCTGCGGTGGCGCCGGTCAACATCATGACCCCCGAGGAGATCAAGGAGGGGCTGGACCAGTATGTCATTGGCCAGGACGACGCCAAACGCGTGCTGTCGGTGTCGGTCTACAACCACTACAAGCGGATCATGAGCGGCAAGGGCAACGACGTGGAGCTGCAAAAATCCAACGTGCTGCTGCTGGGTCCCTCCGGCGTGGGCAAGACCCTGCTGGCCCAGACCCTGGCCCGGATGCTGGGCGTGCCCTTCGCCATCGCGGACGCCACCACCTTGACCGAGGCGGGCTATGTGGGCGAGGATGTGGAGAACATCCTGCTCAAGCTGATCCAGGCGGCGGACTTTGACGTCCAGCGCGCCCAGATCGGCATCATCTATATCGACGAGATCGACAAGATCACCCGCAAAAGCGAGAACCCCTCCATCACCCGGGACGTGGGCGGCGAGGGCGTGCAGCAGGCGCTGCTCAAGATCCTGGAGGGCACGGTCAGCAACGTGCCTCCCCAGGGCGGCCGCAAGCATCCCCAGCAGGAGTTCATCCAGATCGACACCACCAACATCCTGTTCATCTGCGGCGGCGCCTTCGATGGGCTGGATAAGTACATCCAGCGCCGCACCGACAATTCGGCCCTGGGCTTCGGCAGCACCCTGAAGGACAATTCTTCCGACGCCCAGAAGGCCCTGCTGCGGAAGGTGGAGCCCCACGATCTGGTCAAGTTCGGCCTGATCCCCGAGCTGATCGGACGCCTGCCCGTCATCACCGTCCTGGATGACCTGGACGAGGAGACCCTGGTGCGGGTGCTGAAAGAGCCCAAGAACAGCCTGGTCAAGCAGTACAAGGCGCTGCTTGGCATGGACAATGTGGAGCTGGAGTTCACCGACGAGGCCCTGCGCGCCATCGCACGCAAGACCATCGAGCGCAAGAGCGGGGCCCGCGGCCTGCGCAGCGTGATGGAGAACCTGCTGATGCCTGTGATGTACGCTGTGCCCAGCGACCCCACCATCGTCCGCGTGACCATCGATCAGGATACGGTGGAGGGCGGGGAAGCCCACATGGAATACGGCGCAGTCCGCAAGCGGTATAAAAATCAGATCTCGGTGAGCTGAGGCCCGCCGCCAGATCGGAGGCGTGCCGGCATCCGGTACGCCGGGCCCGGAGGGGGCATAAGTCCCCGCCGGGCTTTTTTCGTGTAAAATTCTTGTTTCTCAAAGCAAAGTGTACTATAATAATAAAGTCTGGGATCATGCCGGCCCGGCCGGCTGATGGTGTCCGGCCCCCCGCTTTCTCTGGCAGGGGAGCGGCCTGGGGCGCATCCGGCGCGCACGGATGCGGTGAAGATACGGCAACCGAAAGTATAGTAAAGGAGTAAGCGAAATGGCAAATTATCTGGAGATGAGCACCGAAGAGCTGAAGGAGGAGGAGCGCAAGCTGCGCGCCGCCTATCAGAATTTCAAGGGCATGGGCCTGAATCTGAATATGGCCCGCGGCAAGCCCGGCCCCCACCAGATGGACCTGGCGATGGACCTGTTCAAGACCACCGACTACACCGCTGCGGACGGCACCGACGCCCGCAACTACGGCAACCTGGAGGGCCTGTACGAAGCCCGGGAGCTGTTTGGCGAGGTGATGGGCGTCAAGCCCGAAAACGTCTTTGTGGGCGGCAACTCCAGCCTGCAGCTGATGTATTTCCTGGTCAGCATCGGCTATACCTTCGGTTTCCCGGAGTCGCCCTGCCCCTGGTCCCAGGTGGACCGCCCCAAGTTCCTCTGCCCGGTGCCCGGCTATGACCGCCACTTCCGCATCACCGAGGAGTTTGGGATCGATATGATCAACGTCCCCATGACCCCGGAAGGCCCGGATATGGACATGGTGGAGAAACTGGCCGCCGAGGACCCCACCATCAAGGGCATCTGGTGCGTGCCGCAGTATTCCAACCCCGACGGCTACACTTACAGCGACGAGACGGTGCGCCGTTTTGCCTCGATGAAGACCGCCGCCCCCGATTTCAAGATCTTCTGGGATGAGGCCTACATCGTCCACCACCTGACCGACGAGATCATCGAGACCCCGGTGCTGCTGGAGGAGAGCAAGCCCTACGGCAACGAGGACCGCGTGTTCATGTTCACTTCCACCAGCAAGATCACCTTCCCCGGAGCGGGCGTCTCGGCTCTGGCCTGCAGCGACCGGATGATGAAGTACGTCTGCAAGCGCTTTGAAGTGATGATCATCAGCTACGACAAGATGAACCAGCTGCGCCATGTGCGCTTTTTGAAGAACAAGGCGGGCGTGCTGGCCCATATGCTCAAGCACCGCCGCCGTCTGGTGCCCTGCTTCGACGCGGTCAAGACCACCTTTGCCCAGAAGCTGACCCCCTGCGGGGACATCGCCCACTGGACCGACCCCAAGGGCGGCTACTTCATCAGCCTGTATGTGATGCCCGGCTGCGCCAAGCGGGTGGCCCAGCTGTGCAAGGAGGCGGGCCTGGTGCTGACCGGCGCCGGCGCGGCCTTCCCCTATGGCAAGGATCCCGAGGATTCCCACCTGCGCATCGCCCCCACCTATCCCAGCCTGAGCGAGGTGGAGCAGGCCTCGGAGCTGCTGACCGTCTGCACCCGGCTGGCCACGGTGGAGCACCTGCTCCAGAACCAGGGCTGATGCCCCGACACTGCTTTTGGCCTGTCATTGGAACCGGCAGGCGGAAAGAATAAATTGGGAGGTTTCCGAGAATTTATGAAGACAAAAGGCAGAGCATGGCATCTCATCGCTGCGGTGCTGTTGATCCTGGCGTTCGCGTTCACCGCATTCTTCGGCGTTTCGGCCAAATACGGTGACGTGACCACCACCTACATCAAGGGCGTCCGGGATATCCGCTTTGGCGTGGACATCAAGGGCGGCGTCAATGTGACCTTCCTGCCGTCGGGGGACTTCGATGCCACCGACGAGCAGCTGGACGCGGCCCAGTCGGTCATCGAGAACCGCCTGGTGGCCCTGAACATCACCGACTATGAGCTGTATGCAGACTACAACCAGGACAGCCTGATCCTGGAGTTCCCCTGGCAGTCGGACGAGACCGCCTTTGACCCCGAGGCTGCCATCCAGGAGATCGGCACCACCGCATACCTGACCTTCCGGGAAGGGAGCAGCGCCGACGGCGCGCTGATCCTGGACGGCTCCAGCGTGGAGAACGCCACCGCCCAGTACGGCCCGGTGACCGACGGCGGCGCGTCCGAATACTTTGTGGCGCTGGAATTTGACAGCGAAGGCGCCCAGGCCTTTGGGGATGCCACCACCCGCCTGTACCAGGAGGGCGGCACCATCAGCATCTGGCTGGACGACCAGAACATCAGCGTGGCCACCGTCAACTCGGCCATCACCGACGGGCAGGCGGTCATCACAGGCTCCGGCTTCACCCGGGATGATGTGGTCACCCTGGCCCGCCAGATCAATTCGGGCGCACTGCCCTTTGCCCTGACGGTGGACAGCTATTCCACCATCAGCCCCACCCTGGGCGAGAACAGCCTGGAAGCCATGGTGTTCGCCGGCATCATCGCCTTCATCGTGGTCTTTGCCATCATGACGGTGATGTACCGTCTGCCCGGCGTGCTGGCCTGCGTGGGCCTGCTGGGCCAGGTGGCCGCCACTCTGGCGTTCGTCTCGGGTTATTTCCCGGTGTTCAACAGCTTTACCCTGACTTTGCCCGGCATCGCGGGCATCATCCTGGCCATCGGCATGGGCGTTGACGCCAACGTCATCACCGCCGAGCGCATCAAGGAGGAGCTGCGCAACGGCAAATCCCTGCCCGGCGCGCTGAAGTCCGGCTTTGCCCGGGGCCTGACCCCCGTCATCGACGGCAATGTGACCATCGTCATTGTAGCTGTGGTCCTGATGGGCGCTTTCGGTCCCACCGACGGCATCTTTGCCCGCCTGCTGAATTTTGTGTTCTTCCCCTTTGGCGCATCCACCGCGGGTACCATCTACGCCTTCGGCTACACCCTGCTCACCGGCGTTCTGCTCAACTTTGTGTTCGGTGTCTTTGGCACCCGCGTGATGATCTGGGGCGCTTCGGCCATCAAGGCTCTGCAGAACCCCTGGCTCTACGGCGCGGATCGGGAGAAGAAGGAGCCCCGGCAGATCGACTTTGTGGGCAAGCGGAAGGCTTTCCTGACCTTCTCCTCCTGCCTGATGGCGGCCATCGTTCTGTGCGCGGTGGTGCTGGGGGTCCAGATGGATACCGAGTTCACCGGCGGCGCCATGATCACCCTGAGCTACCAGGGCCAGGCAGACCTTGGCTTGGTGGAGCAGGCGGCCGAGCAGGCTCTGGACAACACCAACCTGACCCTGCAGACCGGCGAGAACGTGGCCACCGGCGAGGCAACCCTCAAGATCTCCCTGCCGGGCAGCGAGACGGTCACCACCGACCAGGTGTCGGCCCTGCTGGACAGCCTGGCGGCCAGCTGCTCCGATAACCAGTTCGCCCAGCTGTCCCTGAGCAACGTCAGCCCGGCCATGGGCACGCGCTTTTTGCAGAAGAGCCTGGTGGCGGTGGTCTTTGCCTTGGCGCTGATCCTGATCTACATCGCTTTCCGCTTCAAGAACATCGGCGGCCTGACCGGCGGCGCCATGGCCATCCTGGCCCTGGTCAACGACCTGATGGTGATTTTCGGCACCTTTGTGGTGCTGCGCGCTCCGCTGGACGGTAACTTCATCGCGGCCCTGCTCACCATCCTGGGCTACTCGGTCAACGACACGGTGGTCATCTACGACCGCATCCGTGAGAACCGCAAGCTGCTGGGCAAAAAGGCCCCCTTTGGCGATCTGGTCAACCAGTCCCTGAACCAGTCCCTCAAGCGCACCCTGATGACCAGCGTCACCACCGTGGCGGCCCTGGCTGTCATGTGTGTGGTTTCGGTGCTGTATGGCCTGGAAAGCATCTTTACCTTCGCGTTCCCCCTGATGATGGGCATGGTCAGCGGCGTGTACACCTCTTTGTGCGTGTCCACTTCCGCCTGGGTCTGCTGGAACGGCCGGAAGGAAAAGCAGAAGAAGTGAGCGCCGCCGCAGGCCGGCCCGCCACCCATGATTTGAGTACGGAGGACACCCTATGAAATGCCCTTACTGCGGCGGAGAAGAATCCAAGGTCATCGATTCCCGCCCCACCGAAGACGGAGAGCGGATCCGCCGCCGCCGGGAGTGCCTGGCCTGTCACAAGCGCTTTACCACCTACGAGGCCGTGGAGACGCTGCCCCTTATGGTGATCAAAAAGAACAACTCGCGGGAACCGTTCGACCGCCAGAAGGTCCTGAACGGGATGCTGCGCTCCTGCGCCCAGCGTCCTGTCAGCTACGAACAGCTCGAGACAGCGGTGAACAACATCGAGCAGGCCCTGCTCAGCGGCTACGACCGGGAGGTCAGCAGCGTGCAGATCGGTGAGCTGGCCATGCAGGAGCTGAAAAAGATCGACGAGGTCGCCTATGTGCGCTTTGCATCGGTCTACCGCCGCTTCGCAGACGTGGAGAGCTTTTTCACCGAACTGGAAAAACTGATGAAGGACCACAATTCCTGACCGCATCCAAAAGGCCGGCAGGGGAGAGCGTATCTCCTCCGCCGGCCTTTTTTGTTTTAAAGCCACCGCCGGGTCAGCCAGTCGATGTTCTCCACCTGGACCGAGGCCCGCCCCAGCTCCCCCAAAGCCTCCTCCTGGGCCCCTTCGTCCAGATGGCTGCCGGCAGCCTGCAGGCTGGCTTCCAATTCGATGAAGTCCCCGGTGCGCAGATAGAGCACGCTTTCCCGCCGCATCTGCCCGCACAGCCGGGCGCCCTGCCGGATGGCCTGCCGGGCCGCGGGGACGTCGTCCTGGTGCAGGGCCTCGGCGGCTGTCTCCAGCTGGAAGGAGAGCTGGTCCGCAAACAGGCGCACCCGGCGGGTGCTGTATCCGGTCAGCAGCAGGATGCCCGCCATCAGGGCAAGACAGACCCAGATCCGCTTCATCCGGCCGCCCCCTTTCCGCCGTCCCCGGGACGGCTTTCTTTTTTCAGCAGGAAATAGTCCTGGGTGTCGTTGCCCAACAGCACCAGGATCTGGTCCACCGGCAGACGGTGGGCTGCGGCCGTCTGTTCCAGCCAGGCGGCGTTCTTGCCGCAGGCGGTGAGGTTGTCGGTCAGCACCTGCCCGTCCACCACAAAGGGAAGGGTAGCCTTTTGCTGCTGGACCGCCAGCCCCAGGTCGGCCAGGGTGGGCGTCTCCTTGTCCGGCTTGCGTGCCACCGACAGGCTGCCATTGGTCTCGATGACGGCATAGGCTACGTCACGGGGGTCGTAGACGTCCTTGCCCCGCAACGCCTCCAGCAGGTCGGCGGCGGTCAGACGGAGCATCCGCAGGGCCTGCTGGTCGATCTGCCCGTTCAGGATGACGGTTTTGGGCCGTCCCGCCACCAGGTTGGAAAAGCGCTGGCTGTGGAAGCTGAGGACCGATCCCAGCAGCTCCAGTCCCGCGATCAGGAACAGGGGGATCAGGCTGGCCGTGATGGGCACCTCCTCCGACTCGATGGAGATGGACGCCAGATTGGAGATCAGCATGGTGGAGACCAGCTCCTCGGGCTGGAGTTCCCCCAGCTGCCGCTTGCCCATCAGCCGCATGGCGAACAGGACACAGAGATAGATCAGTATGGTGCGGAAGATCAGCAGTTTCAAGGCGTGGTGGCCTCCTTTCAGGGCGCAGGGTATGAATCCGCCGCCTTTCGGGCATACTGCCCTTGCAAGCAGCAGAAAGGATGGCGGTGCGAGATGCAGCAGCTTTCGGCCGATCTCAAGGAAAACCTGGCGGCCTTCGATACCATGTTTGGCCCTTCGGCGGATTATTATGCAAAGCAGATCTGCATTTGCGGCTGTCAGGCCGCCATTTTGCTGTTCGACAACATGGCCAGCCTGTCCACCTTGTGGACGATGGTGCTGGACGCAGTCAACCGGGAGGACCAGTTTACCGATTTCGAGGACTCGCCCGCTGCGGGCCGCCAGGTGTACGACCATCTGATGCACCACTCCGACCTGCCCGCCCAGAGCAGCCCGGTACAGACAGTGGAGGACGCCGTCACCCTGCTGACGGCGGGCTTTGCGGTGGTGCTGCTGGACGGCTGGGGACAGGGGGTGGCCTTTTCGGTCCAGAGCCTCAAGTTCCGCACCATCGGGGAACCGGCAGGGGAGGGCAACCTGCGGGGGAGCCGGGAAGGCTTTTCCGATCTGCTGCGGGTCAACCTCAGTCTGCTGCGCCGGCTGTTCCGCACCGACGGGCTGGTGATGGAGGTGGCTCAGGCCGATACCTCCATGAAGACCGAATACGCCCTGTGCTACCAGCGCGGCAAGGCGGATGAGCGGATGGTGGAGCAGGTACGCCGGGTGCTGCGCCAGGCCAAGCCCGAGATGCTGCTGGATTCCAGCTATTTCGTGCCCTGGCTGCTGCCGGTCAAATACCGCTTTTTCACACCCGTCAGCTATACCGAGCGCCCCGCCGTGGCGGCCGCCAAACTCTGTGAGGGCAAGATCGTCGTCCTGGTCAACGGCAGCCCCTCTGCCATGGTGCTGCCCGCCCTGTTTGCCGAGAATTTTGAATGCCTGGATGACTACGGCACCACGGCCTTTTTCTCCTCCTTTCTGCGGGTGATGAAATACGCCGCCTTCTATCTGACCATCTTTCTGCCGGGGGTCTTTGTCTGTCTGGCGGTGTACCTGCCGGAGCTCATCCCGCCCCAGCTGCTGTACAAGATCACCGCCGCCGAAAAAGGGACGCCTCTGCCCCTCTTTGCCGAGATGGTCATGGTCATCCTGATGCTGGAGATCATCCGGGAGGCGGGGCTGCGGATGCCGCAGTCCCTGGGCCATTCGGTCAGTTTGGTGGCGGCGCTCATCATCGGGGATGCGGCCATCGCCGCCGGCCTCATGAGCACTCCTGTCATCCTCACTGCCTGCATCACCTCGGTGGCGGTGTTCATCACCCCCTCCCTCTACGAGCCCGCCACTCTGCTGCGGCTTCTGGTGGTGGTAGCGGCCGGGCTGGCCGGGCCGGTGGGGCTGGCGGCGGTCTTTCTGGTGTTCCTGTTCAGCCTGTCGGGGGTATCGGCTTTGGGGGTGCCCTATCTGGCCCCCTATCCCTTCCCCCACAGGCCCCTGGCCGACGACGGTGTCATCCGGCGGGATTACCGCAAGATGTCCCGCAGGACCTTCAATATCTGGCAGAGGAGGGAATGAGATGCAGCAGGAAAAAGACAGGGGCTTTTCTCTGCCGGCGCTGGGGCTGGGAATGGTCACGGCCACCCTGGCCGGCAGCTTTTATGGCAAAGCAGGAGCTTACAGCGCGCGCAGCGTCCTGCTGCTGGGGCTTCTGAGCGCCCTGGCGCTGGCAGTGCTCTGCCGGATGTTTGCGCTTTGGGCCCAAAAGACCGGCCTGTTCGACGGGTCGGGCTTTTTGCCCCGTCTGGCGGGCTGGGGCTTTTTTCTCTGGTTCGGGGTGGAATTCGTCCGCACGGCCGTCACAGCCCAGACC
Source organism: Faecalibacterium sp. An58 (assembly GCF_002161515.1). Taxonomy (NCBI): domain Bacteria; kingdom Bacillati; phylum Bacillota; class Clostridia; order Eubacteriales; family Oscillospiraceae; genus Faecalibacterium; species Faecalibacterium sp. An58. Next base: position 139,041 of record NZ_NFHX01000002.1, on the reverse strand, counting down.
GTCTGCCGGGAACACTTTGCCTCCAACGCGCTGATCGCGGTGCTGCCCTTGCTGCTGCTGGCCTCCTGGCAGCTGAACGCCGCCGCCCTGGACCGCGCAGCCCGGGCGCTCTGGTGGCTGCTGGCTGCCGGCGTTCTGGTCTGTCTGGCGGGGCTGTGGGACCAGATGAGCTGGCCGCGCCTGCTTGCGGACAGCCCCGCTCCGCTGCTGACAGACGGGTGGCCGCCGGCAGCCCTTTACCCGGAATATTTTGCCCTGCCTCTGCTGTGCACCGGGCAGGAAAGGCGGCGCGGCGCCTGGCTGCCCCTTTGGAGCTACCTGGCCCAGGCCGGCTACGCCTTTGTGCTGCAGCTGGTACTGGGGCGGATGGCAGGGTCCGGCTACACCGGCATCGAGCTGCTGCGGGCCTGGTCGCTGGGCTATTTTTCACGCCTGGATGCCTTGTTCCTGCTGGTGTGGCTGACGGCGGCGCTGTGGCGGCTGTGTATGCTGGCCTTTGTGCTGCGCACCCTCTGGCAGCGCAACACCGGGTAGAAAGACCCGGCTTCCGCCCAAAACCAAAATAAGGGAGCGTCAACGTGAGAAGAACAGGCCGTAAAAAAGCCCGTACCTGCCCGCTGGGCCGGTTGGGCATTTCTTATCTGCTGGTGGCCCTGACGGCCGCCTTGGGCTGGCTGTACAGCAGCCTGCCCGACCATATCCTACTGGAACCGGGCCAGACGCTGGCCCTGCCGCGGTTTTCCTATATCCAGCCTCTGGGCAGCGGCGGAGCGCGGAACGTGGTCAGCACCCGGACGGTGGGCAGCTACCAGGCCACCCTCTCGATCGGCGGCATATTTCCCGTCAAGCGGGTGCAGGCCGTGGTCACCCCGCGGCAGAGCGTCACCGTCTGCGGCACTCCCTTCGGGGTCAAGATGTTCTCGGAGGGAGCGCTGATCGTGGGCTTTACCGACCTCACCGACGACGCCGGCGCCCCGGTCAACCCGGCCAAAGCCGCGGGGCTGCGCCTGGGCGACCGTGTGATCTGCATCGGGGACACCCCCACCGAGGGCAACGACGCCGTAAAAGCCGCCCTGGCTGCCGCCGCCGGACAGCCGGTGCGGGTGGTGTACGTCCGGGACGGGGAACAGCGTGAGGCCCGGCTCACCCCCTGCTGGGATGCCGCCGCCGGGGAATGGCGGGCGGGCATGTGGGTGCGGGATTCCTCTGCGGGGGTGGGGACCCTGACCTTCATCGACGAGGAAAAGGGGGTCTTTGCGGGCCTGGGCCACTCCATCAGCGACGGGGACACCGGCCAGAGCATTGCGCTGCGCAGCGGGGAGATCGTTCCCTGTGAGATCGTGGGCTGTGCCGTGGGCACCGCCGGCAGTCCCGGCGAGCTGAAGGGCAAGTTCATCGGCAGCCACGCCGTGGGCACCATTGCGATCAACGGGGAGAACGGCGTCTACGGGCAGACCCGGACCAGCTTCTCCGGCACCCGGATGGAAGTAGCCTTTGCCCAGGAGGTGACGGCGGGCCCGGCCCAGATCCTGACCACCATCCTGGGCCAGACCCCGCAGCTGTACGACGTGGAGATCGAGAAGGTGTCCGACGCGGAGGAGATCCGCAATATGGTCATCCATGTCACAGACCCTGACCTGCTGGGACAGACTGGGGGCATCGTCCAGGGGATGAGCGGCAGTCCCATCCTTCAGAACGGCAGGCTGGCGGGGGCGGTGACCCATGTGCTGGTCAACGATCCCACCCGTGGGTATGCCATCTTTGCCGAGACCATGCTGGCCCAGGCCGAGAGCCTGGAAGAAGAACCAGCCGCATAAGGGCGCCGGGCAGGGGAGCAGCAGCCCCCGGCCCGGCGCCTGCGCGGTTCTAAAGGGACAGGCCGGGCCATATAGTGTTGTAACCCCGGGCGACCGGGCCAAGGAGGTGGACAGAGATGGACGAGTATCAGCAGGCGGTGCAGGCGCTGCCGCCCTTTTTGAGCGGGCCGCTGGCCCGGGTGGGACCCCGGACTGCACAGCAGGTGCATGAAGTGCGGCTGCGGGCAGAGTGTCCGGTCTGGATGAACCTTTCGGGACGGCTTTGCCCGGCCGGACAGCTGCCCGGCTGCCCGGAAGAGCTGACCCGATTGCGGCCCACCCGGGATCAGCTGGAGGAAGCCCTTTATACCCTCTGCGGCAAGTCGGTGCACACCCACCAGGCGGAGCTGGCCCAGGGCTATCTCACCCTGCCCGGCGGGCACCGGGTGGGGGTGGGCGGGCGCTACCTGGACCACCCGGAAGAAGGGGTGGTGCTGCAGGAGGTGTATTCCCTGGATCTGCGGATTGCCCGGGCCAAAAAGGCGGTCCTGCCGCCCCGGCTGAAAACCCTGCTGGCCGGGCATTTTACCGGGCTTCTGGTGGCCGGGGAACCCGACAGCGGCAAGACCACCCTGCTGCGCGCCATGGCGGCCTTTCTGGCCGGGCTGGGCCGGGCGGTGGCCGTCATCGACCAGAGGGAGGAACTGTGGCCCCAGGGGCTGGCCGGACAGCAGCCGCCCCTGGACCGGATCGCCGGGCTGCCCAAAGAAAAGGCTCTGCAAATGGCCCTGCGGACCCTGGCCCCCCAGGTGGTGGTACTGGACGAGCTGGGCGGCATGGAGGAGGTGCGGGGGCTTGAGCAGGGGTTCTTTGGCGGGGCGGACTGCATTGCGAGCCTCCACGCCGCCAGCCTGGAGGAGGCGATGCGCCGTCCCCAGGTGGCATACATGATGCAGCAGAAGATGCTGCGGGCCGTGGTGGTGTTGGCCGGCCGGCAGGACCCCGGCCGGATCAGCGGGGTGCACTTGTTATGAGCGCCGCAGCATTGCGCTGGGCTGCCGCCGCCCTGCTGGCCGTCTGTGGTTTTTGCGCGGGGGACGCCCGCCGCCAGAAGCTGGCCCGGCGCCGCCGCACCCTGGAACAGACCATTGCCCTGCTGACCAGGCTGCGGCAGGAGATCGCCTACCGGCGCACGGACCTGGGACAGCTGTACCGCACCCTGGCAGACGAGTACAGCCCCGGGGACAGCCTGGGCCGGGCGATGAAAAAAGCAGAGTGCTTTGCCGGGATGCAGCCCCCCGCCGACCTGAGTTTGGAGGAAGCCGCCTGCTTTGCGGTCTGTTTTGGCCAGCTGGGCCGCACCGACGCCGGACGGGCCTGCGCCCAGCTGGATTATTACCTGCGGCGGTTCGGTGTATTTCTGGAAAAGGCCAGGGAGGAGGAGCGGCTTTCCGCCAGCATGGACCGGCGGCTGGGCCTGGCGGCCGGCGCCATACTGGGGCTGCTGGTGCTATAAAAAGCAAAGGAGATGACAGGGCTTTGGAGATCGATCTCGTTTTCAAAATCGCAGCCATCGGGATCATCGTGGCAGTGCTCAACCAGCTGCTGATCCGCTCGGGCCGGGAGGATCAGGCCATGATGACCACCTTGGCAGGGCTGGTGGTGGTCTTGTCCATGCTGGTGCAGCAGATCAGCGACCTGTTTGTGACCATCAAATCCCTGTTTGCCCTCTAGGCGGTGGCGCTGATGGAAGCGCTGCTGCCCACGCTGGGGCTGGCGGCAGCGGCGGCCCTATTGTACGGCCTGCTGCACCGGTCCGCCCCGGCCTTTGCCCTGCTGTTGTCGCTGGCGGCAGGGCTGGCCATCCTGGCCCGGCTGACCGCTGTCCTGCAGGGGATGGCCGCCGGCCTGACCGCCCTGGCAGGCCGGGTGGACGGCGTGGCCTTTACCAGCCTGCTGCGGTGCGCCGGGGTGCTGCTGCTGACCGATTATGCCTGCGCCGTGTGCAAGGAAGCCGAGGCCGAGGCCCTGGCCTGGTGCACGGCCTTTGCGGGGCGGGTGCTGACGTTGGCCGCGCTCTGGCCCCTGTTGGAGGAGGTCTGCAAAATGATATGGGAATGGACTGGTTGAAGCGCACGGCGCTGACAGCGGCGGCGGTCCTGCTGCTGGGCCTGGCTGCGCCCCGGGCCGCCGCGCTTGCCGCTGACCAGCAGGCCCTGCCCGGCCAGGAAAGCTGGCAGCCCTATCTGGACAGCGCCCCCGTCACCCTGGAGGATTTTGTGGAGGACCCGTGGCGGGCCGTCCGGGATATCCTGCCAGGGGACCTGGCCCAAACCATGCGGGATTCGGTGGCGGGCTATGCCCAGGTGCTGCTGTTTTTGCTGGTGGTGGTGCTGCTCTCCTTTTTTGCCCAGGAGGGCCGGGCCGACCTGCTGGACCTGGCGGCGGCAGGGGGCAGCGCCCTGCTGTGCTGGGCCGCCCTGGCCGCTCTGGCTCAAACGGTATGCGAAAAGCTGGAGGGGTGGCGGATGTTTCTGCTGGGCTTCATCCCCGTGTACGAAGGGGTCTTGATCGCCGGCGGCGAACCCACCGCGGCGGCGGCTGCCGGCGGGCTGTTCCTTACGGGGCTGTGCCTGCTGGCCCAGCTTCTTTGCAGCTGGGTGCCGCCGCTGCTCCATTGCTACCTTGCCCTCAGCACCGCCTGCTGCATCAGCACCGAGGCCGCTCTGGCCACAGCCTGCCGCAGCGTGGGACAGCTGTTCCGCAAGGGACTGGGCTGGGCCGGCCGGGCATTTGGGGCTCTGCTGGGGCTGCAGCGGGTCTTTACCGTCCAGCTGGACCGCACCAGCCAGCAGCTGGGCCAGCTGCTCACCGGTACGGTGCCCATCATCGGGCAGAGCCTCAGCGATGCGGCCGGCACGGTGCTCAGCGGGATGCAGCTGCTGAAAAGCGGGCTGGGCTTTGGCGCCATCGCTGTGCTGGCCGCCGAGTTCCTGCCCCTGTACATGATCCTGTTGGTCCATGCGGCGCTGCTGTTTGGCTGCGAGCTGCTGTGCAGCGCGGCAGGGATCAGCCGGTGCGCCGCCCTGTTCAACTGCCTGCGGGAAGCAGTGCAGGGCCTGGCGGCGGCCACGGCGCTGGTCTTTGGAATGGCGGTCCTGGGCACAGCCCTGCTGTTTGCGATGGGAGGCGGATGAAGGATGCAGCAGCTCAAGACGGCGGTGGCCGTATTCTGCACCGCCTGTATCTGCGCCGAACTGGTGGGACGGCTGCTGGGGGATGTGCGGGGCCGCCAGTGCATAAAAGCGGCGGCGGGGTTATATATCTTAGTAGCCCTTTTTCATGCCCTGCCCGACATCCGGGCCGGGGCGGCCGATCTGGTCCTGCCCCAGGTGACCGCTTCCTCCTACGGCACAGCGGAGGAGGCCATCCTCCGGCAGGCCGAACGGGACCTGTCCGCAGACCTGGCCCGGCAGCTGGCCGGACAGGAAGACCTGGACGTGACGGTGCAGGTCCGTCTCGAGCCCTCCGACGCCGGGGTCCGGGCCGCGTGGGTGCAGGTGACGGGATGCCCGCCCCAGGGCAGGGCGGCGGCCCAGCGGCTGCTCTGCGATGCCCTGGGCATCGGGGCAGAGGAGATCCAGTGGAGCGAAACGCCGGAAGGAGGATGAGACCATGGCTTGGCAGGAACGCCTGGCAGCCTGGCTGAAGGGCCAGAAGGAAAAGCCCCGGGCCGCCTCCCTGGCGGTGCTGCTGGGCACGGCGGCCATGCTGCTGATCCTGTGCAGCGAACTGTGGCCCGCCGCACCCCGACAGGCTTCTTCGCAGCAGGATGCGGCCGCTCCGGACGCCGAGGCATACCAGGCCCGGCTGGAGACCCGCCTGGCAGAGCTGATCGGCCAGATGGAGGGAGCCGGCCGGACCACCGTAATGATCACGCTGGAAAGCGGAGAGGAGAGGATCTATGCGCTGGACACCCAGACAGGCAGCGGCCAGAGCCAGCAGACCCACGTCCTTCTGGAGGATGGCTCCGCACTGGAGGAGACTACCTACCTGCCCACCGTCTGCGGGGTGGCCGTCCTGTGCGAAGGGGGCGGGGACGTGGGGGTGGAAGCGCGGATCACAGCGCTGGTATCGGCGCTGCTCGACGTGCCCGCCAACCGCATCTGCGTGGAGCAGCGCCAAAGCTGACCGCCGCCCCATCCATCATCGACTACTTAAGGGAGGGACCGTTCTATGAGAAACATCGCCAAAAACACCCGCCGTGCCACCGCTGTCACCCTGGCTGCCGCCCTGGCGGTGGCCTGCTATCTGAACTGGCAGTACGCCCAAACAGACCTGGACGCTTTGTCGGTGGAGACTGCCGCCTCCGCCGCTTCCCAGTCCGCGTCCTCTGAGCCGTCCGGCAAGGCCCGGATCACCGACGCGCTGCCCACCGAGGCGGAAGCGGCTTCTTCGGTGAGCAAAAACTATGGCGAAGCCCAGCTGGTCAGCGTGGCCAACGACACCGGCAGCCAGTTCTTCGACGAGGCCAGGCTCAAACGGGAAAAAGCCCACGACGAGGCGCTGGACACCATCCAGAAAACCCTGAAGGATTCCTCCCTGTCCGAACAGGAAAAGGCGGATTACACCGCCCAGATGACCGCCAATCTGGAGGACATCAACGCAGAAAACGAGATCGAGACCCTGATCAAAGCCAAAGGCTTTGCCGACTGTCTGTGCTTTTTGCAGTCAGGCCGGGCGGATCTGACCGTGATGACCTCGGGGGAGGCGCTGACCGCCGCCCAGGTGGCCCAGATCCGTGACATCGTGATGAGTAAAAGCAATGTGACTGCCCAGAATATCACTGTGGTGGAAGTCAAGTAAAAGGTGTTGTGAAAATGCAAAAAGGATGGTATAATAATTGCACAAGCAGTGATCCGGCCCCAAAGCGCGGCAGCCCGAGCCGGGCGCAAAACTGCAAAAAGGCTGTCCGCCCTGCGCAGCATAGCGGAGGCGGCAGGACCAGAGCAACGGCATCCAAATCGTGCCGGAATGAACGGAGGACCGTAGAATGGATATGCAGAATATGGATCTTATGGGCGGGAGCCTTCAGATCTCCACAGAGGTCATCGCAAAGATCGCGCGCTGCGCGGCGCTTGAGATCGAGGGTGTGGCCGAAGTCTCCTGCGGCAGGCAGCAGAGCAAAAAAACCAAAGAGCTGCTGGAGATGGTCAACATTCAGTCGCCGGTCACGGTGGAGATGCGGGAAGGCACGGCGGATATCACCCTGAACCTGGTGGTCCGCTTCGGCACCTGCATTCCGGTCATGGCCGAAAAGGTGCAGAAGAATGTGAAGAACGCGGTCCAGAATATGACCCGCGTCACCGTCAGCCGGGTCAACCTGATCATTGCGGGCCTGGCTGCCGAGCCGTCCGATCCGGCCGCGGAGTGACCGAAAGATCATAAAGAAAAACGACCTCTCTGCAGGTGTGCCTGCAGAGGGGAATTTGATTGTTGTGAGAGGAATACTATGGAAAATCAGATGTCCCGCCGCCAGGCCCGTGAAAATGCGTTCCTGCTGGCCTTTTCCCAGACGTTTGGCGAACTGCCCCTGGAGGACGCCCTGGAGGCCAACCGTGAAAATGATGAGGAGCGCCCGGTGGACGCCTTTGGCGCCTGCCTTCTGCGGGATTACTACGAACATTCGGCGGAGGTGGACGACCTGATCCGCGCCCATCTGCGGGGCTGGACCATGGAGCGCATCCCCCGTGTGACCATCACGGTGCTGCGTCTGGCCATCGCCGAGATGTTGTACGGTGCCGAGCACAAGCCCAGCGTCGCCATCAACGAGGCGGTGGAGCTGGCAAAAAAATACGGCGCAGATGAGGATTACCAGTTCGTCAACGGCCTGCTGGGCAGCATCGCCCGGGAGTCGGGCCTTACAGAGGACGAGGCCGGCGCGCAGGAGGAGCCTGTACAGCCGTGAGCTATACACTGGGCATTGATACCAGCAACTATGCGACCTCTCTGGCTGTCTTTGCCACAGCCGGGGAGGTCATTTGCGCAAAAAAGCGTTTTTTGCCGGTGAAGGAAGGGCAGCTGGGCCTGCGTCAGAGCGACGCGCTCTTTCACCACACCGCGGCCCTGCCCGCTATGCTGGCCGAACTGGGGACCGAATTCGACCTGACTTTGATCGACGCGGTGGGCGTATCCGAAAAGCCGCGTCCGGTGGAGGGCAGTTATATGCCCTGCTTTCTGGCAGGCGTTGGCGCCGGGCAGGCCTTTGCTCTGGGCCGGGGAGTGCCGCTGGTGCGCACCACCCACCAGCAGGGCCATGCGGCGGCGGCTCTTTTTGCGGCCAAAGGGGAGGAGCTGTTCCGCCGGCAGGTGCTGCTGTTCCACATTTCGGGGGGCACCACCGACCTGCTGCTGTGCGACCAGGTGCGCCAGATCCGGCAGCTGGGCACCAGCACCGATCTTTACGCCGGACAGGCCGTGGACCGTCTGGGGGTAAAGCTGGGCTTTGCCTTCCCGGCGGGGGCCGAGGTGTCCCGGCTGGCCGCCCAGTGCCCCGATGCGATCCGGCCCAAGTCCAGCGTCCGGGGGATGGATTGCAGTCTCTCGGGGCTGGAGAACCAGTGCGGCGCCCTGCTGGCCCAGGGCAAAAGCCCTGCCTATGTCTGCAAATACTGCCTGCTCTGCGTGGCGGACACGGTGGTCCGGATGACCCGGGCCGCTCTGGAGCAGTATCCCGGGCTGCCGGTGGTCTGCGCCGGCGGCGTCATGAGCAGCGATATCATCCGGGACTGGGTGCAGCAGCGCCTGCCCTCGGTGCTGTTTGTGCCGGCACAATACGCAAGCGACAACGCCATCGGGGTGTCGCTGCTTGCAGCGCGGGAGGCGGGCCTATGGCTGAAGTGATCACCGTGACCGCCCTGAACCGGTACGTCAAGACGCTGCTGGACCACAACGACCTGCTGTACGATGTGGCCCTGCGGGGAGAGATCGCAAACTTTGTCCAGAACGCCAAGAGCGGGCACTGCTACTTTTTCCTGCGGGACGGGCAGTGCAGCGTCAAGGCGGTGATGTTCCGCTCGGACGCCCGCCAGCTGGCCTTCCGCCCCCAGGACGGGATGCAGGTGGTGGTCCGCTGCCGGGTCACCCTGTATGAGCGGGACGGCGCATTCCAGGTCTATGTCAACGCCATGTTCCCGGACGGTGTGGGAGAGGCCCAGCTGGCCCTGGAACAGCTCAAGGCCAAATTGCAGGCAGAGGGACTGTTTGCCCCCGAGCACAAAAAGCCCCTGCCCGCTTTCCCCCAGAGGATCGGGCTGGTCACCAGCCGCACCGGCGCGGCGCTGCAGGACATCAAGAACGTCATCGCACGCCGGTGGCCTGCAGTGCGGCTGCTGCTGTGCCCGGTGAATGTCCAGGGCTTTGAAGCGGCAGGGGAGATCGCGGCGGCCATTGCCAGGCTGGACAAAGCCGGGGTGGATGAGATCATCGTGGCCCGGGGCGGCGGCAGCCGGGAGGACCTGTGGGTCTTCAATGCCGAAGCCATCGCCCGGGCGGCCTACCGCTGCAAAACGCCCCTGATCAGCGCCATCGGCCATGAGATCGACTACACCATTTTGGACTTTGTGGCCGACCAGCGGGCCCCCACCCCTTCGGCTGCCGCCGAACTGGCCGTGCCGGACCGGCAGGTGCTGCGGGCAAGGCTGTACGAATTGGAAGAAAATATGCATCGAAATATGCAAAAACGCCGGGATTTATGCTATAATACTTGCAAAGCCTATGCGGATGCCCTGGCCGGAGACCTGCCGCGGCAAAAACTGCGCCGGGGCAGAGAGCAGCTTTCGGCCCTCTGCGGAGCGCTGCAGGCGGGCAGCCGGGCGAGCTGGAGCGAAAAAGACCGCCGGTTCCGCCACGCCGCAGCCCTGGCAGCCTCGCTCAGCCCCTATCAGGTGCTGGCGCGGGGTTATGCCATGGTGGCCGGGGCAGACGGCAAGATCCGTCAGGCGGACCAGCTGGCCCCGGGCGATACCATCCGGCTGGTGGCGGCGCACCGCCGCGCGCAGTGCCTGGTGACGGCAGTGGAGGAGACCGATGAAAGCACCCAAAACATTTGAAGAGGGGATGGCCCGCCTTGAGGACATCCTTGCCAGAATGCAGAGCGACGAAACCACCCTGGCCGAATCGGTCAAACTGTATGCCGAAGCGGCCGGCCTGGTGGAATATTGCAGCAGGACCCTGGATAAAACGTCCCTGCAAATCGACGAGATCAGCGGCCGGATGGCTGCTGCAAACACAGCCCCTGGAGGGCAGGATGCGGAACAGAACGTGGAGGAACAGGCATGAACTATCAGCAACAGTATGACGCTTACCTGGCCCGGGCCAAGCGGGCCCTGGAGGAGGCCTGCCGGCGGTATCTGCCGGCGGAATCGCAGGTGTGCCAGGCGGCCCGATACAGCCTGATGGGCGGAGGCAAGCGGATGCGGGCGGTGCTTGTGCTCAGTGTCTGTGATATGCTGGCGGGAGACAGCGCTGCGGCCGAACAGTTTGCGGCGGCTGTGGAGATGCTGCACTGCTACTCCCTGATCCACGACGATCTGCCCTGCATGGATGACGATGACCTGCGCCGGGGCCGGCCCTCCTGCCACAAGGCTTTTGGAGAGGCCGCGGCCCTGCTGGCCGGCGATGTGCTGCTGACCGAAGCCTTTGAGGCGGCGGCCCAGGCCCCCGCTTCGCCGGAGGTCTGCCTGCAGGCGGTCCAGGCGCTGAGCCGGGGCGCGGGCAGCTGCGGCATGGTCTATGGCCAGGAGCTGGATCTGAAGTACGAGGTGCTGGACACCACCGAGAGCCAGCTGCTGCAGATCCACCGGAACAAGACCGGCGCTTTGATCAACGCGGCCGTCCAGATGGGCGCTGCGGCGGCCGGCGCCGATGCAGCCCAGCGTGAGGCTCTGGAGCAGTACGCCTATGGCCTGGGGCTGATGTTCCAAATCGTGGACGACGTGCTGGACGCCACCGCTACCACGGAGCAGCTGGGCAAGCCTGCCGGCAGCGACCGGGCCAACGGCAAGACGACCTTTGTCACGCTGTACGGCCCCGACGGCGCCATGACGCTGGCCCAGCAGGTGAACCAGGATACCTGCGAGGCGGTGCGCACCGCCTTTGGGGACAAGGCTGCTTTTCTGGAGCAGCTGGCTTCGGCCATGCTGGAACGCCGCAGCTGAGGACAGGCCAAAACACAGGAAAGAAGGGAAAAGGACGATGGAAATGATCCGGAATATCTTATCATGGAATGAGATCCTGACCGTCTCGATCCTGGGCTGGCTCACAGCGCAGCTGATCAAGACTGCGATCAGCTCGATCTTGACAGGCAAGCTGCAGCTGGAGCGGATGGTGGGGGATGGCGGTATGCCCAGCGCCCACAGCGCTACCGTCTGCGCCATGGTGGTGGCCACCGGCCGGCTGGAGGGGGTGCATTCGTCCCTCTTTGCAGTCGCCTGTGTGGTGGCGATCATCACCATGCACGATGCCATGGGCGTCCGCCACGAGACCGGCGAACAGGCCAAGGTGCTGAACAACATCATCGAAATGTGGCTGGAAGAAAACGAGAGCCGTTCGCCCTTCCTGCAGACCATGCACCTGAAAGAAATGGTGGGCCACACCCCTCTGCAGGTCTATGCCGGCCTGATCGTAGGTGCGGCTGTGGGCTTTTTGTATCCGCTGTCCGGGGTGCTGGCATAAACTATGGACAGCATGGCGCATAAGGAGGCGAGCACTCGGATGGATACCCCTCTGCTGGATCGGATCGCAGGGCCGGAGGATGTCAAAAAACTGAGCAAACTGCAGGTCATCCAGTTGTGCGGGGAGATACGCCGCTTTCTGGTGGACAGTGTCCTGCACACCGGCGGACATCTGGCCTCCAATCTGGGCACCGTTGAGCTGACGGTGGCCCTGCACCGTGTGCTGGATTCTCCCCGGGATAAGCTGGTGTTCGACGTGGGGCACCAGTGCTATACCCACAAACTGCTCACCGGCCGCAAGGCAGGCTTTGCCCATCTGCGGCAGCTGGACGGCATCTCCGGTTTCCCCAACCCCCGGGAGAGCGTACATGACGCCTTCATTGCGGGGCATGGCAACACAGCCCTTTCTTTGGCCATCGGAATGGCCTGGGCCAAAAAGCTCAAGGGGGAGCCGGGCTGGGTGGTGGCCATCATCGGGGATGGCGCCTTCACCGGCGGCATGGTCTACGAGGGGATGAACAACATCGCCGCCCTCGATAACCTGATGGTCATTCTGAACGACAACAAGATGTCCATTTCCAAAAACGTGGGGGCCATCGCCCGCTATCTCACCCAGCTGCGGGCAGACCCGGAATATTTCCGGGTAAACCGCCATCTCAGCGACGCCATCAGCGAGGTTCCCCTGATCGGGCCGCCCCTGCGGGCTTTTCTCAGTCAGGCAAAAGCCATGGTGCGGCGGGCCATGTACCATTCCACCATGTTCGAGGATATGGGGTTCCAGTATTTCGGCCCGCTGGACGGCCACAATGAGGAGGCGCTGGAGCGCACGCTGCGCAATCTCTGCGCCCGCACAGGGCCCCTCTTTCTGCACGTCGTGACCACCAAGGGCAAGGGTTACCCTCCCGCCGAGGAAAACCCCGGTGAGTACCACGGTGTGTCCGCCTCCAGCCCGGGCTATGTGCCCGACCCGGAGGTCTCGGCGCCGGCGTCTTTCTCCACCGCCTTCGGCAAGGCTCTGTGCGAAGCTGCCGCCGCCGATCCCAAGATCTGCGCCATCACCGCAGCCATGAAATATGGAACGGGGCTGCAGTTCTTTGGCAAGGCCTTTCCCAGCCGCTTTTTTGACGTGGGGATGGCAGAGCAGCACGAGATCACCTTTGCGGCCGGCCTGGCCAGCCAGGGCATGACGCCGGTGGCCGCCATTTACTCCACCTTTTTGCAGCGCGCCTACGACCAGATCATCCACGATGTGGGCCTGCTGCAAGTCAAGGTAGTCTTTGCCATCGACCGAGCGGGCCTGGTGCCCGCCGACGGCGAGACCCACCAGGGGATCTACGATCCCGCCTTTCTGAGCCAGGTGGGCATCCCCACTTACTCGCCCTCCAACTATGCCGAACTGCGCTATTGGCTGCTGCGGCTGCTGCGCCCGGACAGGACGGGGCCGCAGGCCATCCGTTACCCCCGGGGCGGAGAGGTGAAAGCTCTGGCTTCCTATGGGTGCACCGGCAGGGACTACGATTTCCTGCAGGACCCCGTCGGGGCCAAGGCCGTACTGGTCAGCTACGGCAGCGAGGTGGAAGACGTGCTGGCGGCGGCCAGCCTGCTGGCAGAGCGCAAGATCGTATGCAGCGTCTGCAAGCTTGTAAAGATATATCCCTTTACAGAGGAGCTTCTGCACGATTTGATGCGGTTTGACGTTGTTTTGTTTGCAGAGGAATGCATCGAACGGGGCGGCATCGGCCAGCAGCTGACGGCATGCCTGTGTCAGCTGGGCTGGCAGGGCGCCATGGTCTGCTGCGGGGTGGACAATACCCGGCTGACCCACGCCACCGTGCCGGAGCTGAAAGCCATTATGGGCCTGGACGGGGAACACCTGGCCCAAACCCTGCAGCAAGCCCTGCAAGAGAAAGAGGAACGGTTATGAAAATTCGTTTGGACCAATACCTGGTGCAGAATGGGCTGATCCAGAGCCGTGAGCGGGCCAAGGCCATGATCATGGCCGGGGTGGTCTTTGTCAACGGCCAGAAGGCCGACAAAGCCGGGGACATGATCAAAGAGGACGCTGTGGTGGAGGTGCGGGGCCATGACATCGGCTACGTCAGCCGGGGCGGTCTCAAGCTGGAAAAAGCCATGCAGGTCTTTCCCATCAGTCCCAAAGGCAAGGTCTGCATGGACATCGGCGCGTCCACCGGCGGCTTTACCGACTGTATGCTGCAAAACGGCGCGTCCAAAGTCTATGCGGTGGATGTGGGGTACGGCCAGCTGGCCTGGAGCCTGCGCACCGATCCCCGGGTGGTGAATATGGAGCGCACCAACATCCGCAATGTCACCCCCGAGCAGCTGGAAGATGCCATCGCCTTTTTCAGCGTGGACGTCTCTTTTATTTCTCTGCACCATATCTTCCCGGTGGCCCGGGCGGTGACCACCCCCGATGCCGTCGGGGTCTGCCTGGTCAAGCCGCAGTTTGAGGCGGGCCGGGAAAAGGTGGGCAAAAACGGCGTGGTCCGGGACCCCGCCACCCACCAGGAGGTGCTGCACAACGCCATGGGATATGCGGCCGCCAACGGCTTTGCGGTGCGCGGACTGGATTTCAGCCCGGTCAAAGGGCCGGAAGGAAATATCGAATACCTGATGTTTGTGGAAAAGAGCGCCGAACCCTGCACACTGGGGGAGGAGGCTGCGGCGGCCGTGGTGGCCGCCAGCCACCAGGCGCTGGACCGCTGACATGACTGGAACAGGAGGTGTGGGAACCATGACCGTCTACATTGCCCCCAATCCAGGCAAGAGCTCTGCCGCAGAGGTATCCCTGCGGGCGGTGCAGATTTTGCACAACCACGGGGCGTCTGTCCTGATGGATCAGAACATGAAGAAGGACTGCAACCTCTCGGGGGTGCAGTATCTGCCCTTCGACGCCTGCCTGGAGCAGACCGACGTGATCCTCTCCATCGGCGGTGACGGCACCATCCTGCACGTCGCCAATCTGACGTTGAGTTACCACAAACCCATTTTGGGCATCAACCTGGGACGCTGCGGTTTTCTGGCCACCTGCGAGGTGGACGAGATGGAGACCAAGCTCGCCGCCGTGGCGCGGGGACAGTACAGCCTGGACAACCGGATGTTGCTGTATGTGCGTGTGCTGGGCGACCCCAACTGGGAGGGCCATGCCCTCAACGATGTTGTTGTCACCAAGGGGCGGCTGCAGCAGGCCATCGATTTCAGCGTCTACTGCGACAATATCCTGGTGGAGCATTTCCGGGGGGACGGGGTCATCGTGGCCACCCCCACCGGTTCCACGGCCTATTCGCTGGCGGCGGGCGGCCCCATCCTGGATTCCCAGACCAAGGGCATCGTGGTCACCCCCATCTGCCCCCACAGCCTGGCTACCCCGCCCATGGTCTTTGCGCAGGAGCGCAAGATCAGCATCGGCGTGGGGCAGGTGCAGGACGACGAGGTGTTCATCAGCTGCGACGGAGACAGCGGATACCCGCTGCTGGCAGGCGCCACCGCCGTGGTGCGTCTGTCCGACCAGGTCATCCAGCTGATCACCTTCAGCCAGGCAGACCAGTTCCAGGCCATCGACCAGAAGCTGAGAAGCAGAAGGTGAACTGATATCCACCCCTGCGCACAATGAAAAGGAGGCGGCAATTCCATGAGCCGGAAACCCCAGGAAGATACCAAGACCCGCACCGAACGGCTGCAAGCCATTCTGCGTCTGATCCGTGAGCATCCCATCAGCCGCCAGGAAGAGCTGCAGACCCTTTTAAACGCCGAGGGCTATGAGGTGACCCAGGCCACGATTTCCCGGGACATCCGGGAGCTGTGTCTGGTCAAAGCGGCCACCGACGAGGGATACCGCTATGTGTCCAGCCACAGCGACCGGTATGACCCCAAAGTCAAGGAACGGTTTGAGACCATCTTCCGGGAATCGGTGCTGGCCGTGGACTTTGCAGGGCACATCGTGATGGTCAAATGCTACCCCGGCATGGCCAACGCCGCCTGCCAGGTGTTCGACTCGATGCAGTGGAAGAACGTGGTGGGCTCCCTTTCGGGTGACGATACCTTTTTGGTGCTGGTGCGCTCCGAGCGGGACGCCAAAAACATCAGCGCCGAGCTGGAACGCTATATCGCACATAAATGACCGCTCCGGCGGAAATGAGGCATTGAAATGCTGAGCAGCCTGCAAATTGAAAATGTGGCCGTCATCCAGAAGGCCACGGTGCATTTTGAAAAAGGGTTGAACGTGCTGACCGGCGAGACCGGCGCCGGCAAGTCGATCCTGATCGATTCCATCAACGCCATCCTTGGCAGCCGCACCTCCCGGGATCTGGTCCGGTCGGGGGCGTCCAAGGCCGTCATCCGGGCCGCCTTCGAACAGGTGCCCGCCGCCGTCCAGGACAGCCTGGAAAAGGCGGGCTATGAGCGCTGCGACGAGCTTTTGCTCACCCGGGAGATCACAGCCGAGGGCAAGAGCAGCTGCCGCATCAACGGGATGCCCGCCACCGCCGCCCTGCTGCGGGAACTGTGCGGGGGCCTGATCAATATCAACGGCCAGCACGACTCGGTGGGACTGCTCAACCCGGCCCATCACCAGGCCCTGCTGGACGATTATGCCCAGAACCGGTCCGAGTACCAGGCCTATTACAAGATCTACAAGGAGCTGATCCGGGTCAAGCGGGAACTGGACAGCCTGGTCACCGACGAGGAAGAGAAGCGCCGCAAGACCGACCTGCTGCAATACCAGGTGAACGAGATCGACGACGCCGCCCTGACCGCAGGGGAGGAGGAGAGCCTGGAGAGCCGCCGTAAGGTGCTGGCCAACGCCTCCACCATCCGGGAACAGATCGCCCGGGCCTATGCAGCCCTGTCGGGCGGGGACGAGGCCGCCGGCGGAGTGGATCTGCTGGGGGAAGCGTCCAACGCCATCGATGCCGCAGCCCAGTTGGACGGCGGCCTGGCGGACAGCGCGGGCCAGCTGCTGGATCTCTACTACACCGCCAAGGATCTTTCGGCCGACCTGGCTTCCCGCCTGGAGGATTACGAGAGCAACGACGGGGAACTGGACGAGATCGAGCAGCGGCTGGACCTGATCTACAAGCTCAAGCGGAAATACGGCGACACGGTGGAAGATGTGCTGGCCTTTGGGGAAAAGGCCCGGGAAGAGCTGGAGCGCATCCAGTTCTCCCAGGAGCACCACGACCGTCTGCAAGCTGAAAAGATGCGGCTGTACGGTCTGGCCCGGGAAGCCGCCGAAGCCCTGACCCAGACCCGCCTGAAGGCTTTTGAGGAACTCAACCGCAAGATCTCGGATACATTGGATTTCCTGAATATGCCGGGAGTCCGGCTCAGCCTGCGGCACAGCCGTGGGCCGCTGGCCAGCCACGGGCAGGACAGCATCGAATTTTATATCGCCACCAACCCCGGCGAACCGCCCAAACCCCTGGCCAAAATCGCATCCGGAGGCGAACTGAGCCGCATCACCCTGGCCATCAAGAATGCCCTGGCCGACAGGGACGCCGTGCCCACCGTCATCTACGACGAGATCGACAGCGGCGTTTCGGGCAAGGCGGCCGGGAAGATCGGCGAGGTGCTGCGCCAGAGTTCCCGCAGCGGCCACCAGATCCTCTGCATCACCCATACCGCCCAGATCGCCGCCCTGGCCGACTGCCATATGCTGATTCAAAAGCGGGTGGAAGGGGACCGGGCTTATACGCAGGTGACCCCCCTGGACACTGAGGGCCGGGTGGACGCTTTGGCCCACCTCATCTCGGGCGACCATGTCACCGACCTGGCCCGCGCCAATGCCCGGGAAATGCTGGACCTGGCAGGACAGGAGGCGCGGGGATGACCGCCGGATGCTTTTTTGCGCTTTCCGGTTGTATTCCGGCAAGCCGTATGGTATCCTTATCTTGCCCGAAAGACACCCCGCGCCAAGGAGGATGAGGAACCTATGGAAGAATTCAGACAGATCATGGAGACATTCGCCGCATCCGGCTGGGAGCTGATCGCGGTCCCTGCCCAGGCATGGCTGGAAGGCCGGAGTGACCCTGCGGCTCTGACCGCCGCCTTACAGCAGGCCGACAAAGAGTGCGGCAGCTGCGGGTGCCGGCTGGACCCGCTGTATAAGCGCGCGCTGGCCCTGATCGCAGAGGGGAAAGCGGCTTTATGAAGATCGAGATCGGGCAGGAACTGCCGTCTTACTTCCGGCCGGCGTATCCGGAGGAGTTCGAACTCTTTTCCCACTTTGAGGTCACGGCGGGCATCCCCACCGTGTTGTTTGCCGTCACCACCTGGAAGGCAAACGGCAAGCCCAATGTGTGCTTCCACGCATGGAGCTGCTTCCATGGGGACAAGACCGCCTTTTTTGCGGTGATGGGCAATCTGTACCAGCACACCCATACCTATGCCAACATCCTGCGGGAGCGGTGCTTTGCGGTCAACTTTCTGCCCATCGGCTGCTACGACCGCCTGGTACAGACCATCCACAACAACCAGGAGGAGACAGACGAGTTTGCCGCCGGCGGCTTTGCGTTGGACCGGGCCAGGACCATCCACGCCCCGGTCATAGAGGAGGCTTTCCTCACCCTGGAATGCACCCTGGAGCAGGTGCAGGACCTGAGCGGCTCCGGCATCACCGCCATGGTGACCGGGCGGGTACAGCACGCCTCGGTGGAACAGGACTACGCCCGCGGCTATGGAAAGCGCTATGGTCCGGACGGTTTTATGCTGCTGACCCCGGCGCCCCAGGATCTGGTCACCGGGCAGCCCGGTCAGTCCGGCATTGCCACCCTGCAGGTGGAGCGGCTGGATTGAAAAACCCCTTGACATTCCGCTTTTGTTCCTGTACAATAGACAATCGTAAAGGCGATGATGGGACCAAGTACCCTGAACCGCTCTGCCCAGAGAGGCCCCGGCTGGTGAAAGGGGCGTGCAGAGCCGCAGGTGAAATACCTCCCGGAGCCGCAGGCTGAACCGGCGCACAGCGCCCAGTAGGCCCCGCCGCGTGCGAGCGTTACAAACGCAGAGTGTTGGTCCATCCACTGAGGGGCCCGCACTTATGAGGCTGTCATCCGTGAGGGGGCAGCAAACAGAGGTGGTACCGCGATCTTCTCGCCCTCTGCCAATTCAAGTTGGCGGAGGGTGTTTTTTATCCTCCGCTGGGTACAAAAACAGGAGGTATGTTCTTATGAAGCTCTACGACGAACTGAAAGCCCGCGGCCTGGTGGCCCAGATCACCGATGAGGAGATCATCGACGTGATCAACGAAGGCAAAGCGACCTTTTACATCGGCTTCGACTGCACCGCCGACAGCCTGACCGCTGGCCATTTTATGGCCCTGACCCTGATGAAGCGGCTGCAGATGGCGGGCAACAAGCCCATCGCCCTGATCGGCGGCGGCACCACCATGATCGGCGACCCTTCGGGCCGCACCGATATGCGCAAGATGCTGACCAAAGAGGACATCGACCACAATGCGGCCTGCTTTAAAAAGCAGATGGAGCGGTTCATCGACTTTGGCGAGGGCAAGGCCATGATGCTGAACAACGCCGACTGGCTGCTCAAGCTGAACTACATTGAGCTGCTGCGCGAGGTGGGCGCCTGCTTCTCGGTCAACAATATGCTGCGGGCCGAGTGCTACAAGCAGCGGATGGAAAAGGGTCTGTCCTTCCTGGAATTCAACTACATGATCATGCAGAGCTATGACTTCTACTACATGTTCCAGCACTACGGCTGCAATATGCAGTTTGGCGGCGACGACCAGTGGAGCAATATGCTGGGCGGCACCGAGCTGATCCGCCGCAAGCTGGGCAAGGACGCCTATGCCATGACCATCACCCTGCTGACCGACTCCCAGGGCAAAAAGATGGGCAAGACTGCGGGCAACGCAGTGTGGCTGGACGCCAACAAGACCAGCCCCTTCGATTTCTACCAGTACTGGCGCAATGTGGATGACGCCGACGTCATGAAGTGCATCCGGATGCTCACCTTCCTGCCTCTGGAGCAGATCGATGAGATGAACACCTGGAAGGACCAGAAGCTCAACGAGGCCAAGGAGATCCTGGCCTACGAGCTGACCAGCATGGTCCACGGCAAGGAGGAGGCCGAAAAGGCCCAGGACGCAGCCCGCGCCCTGTTCAGCGGCAACGCCGCCGACACCGAGCATATGCCCACCACCACCCTCACCGAGGCTGACCTGACCGACGGCTCCATCGGCATCCTGACCCTGATGGTCAAGGCGGGGCTGGCATCTTCCAACGGCGAAGCCCGTCGTCTGGTGACCCAGGGCGGCGTACTGGTCAACGGCGAAAAGGTGGCCGCTCCCACCGCCTGCTTCAGCGCGGATCAGCTGGCCGAGGGCATCGTCATCAAAAAGGGCAAGAAGGTCTACCATAAGGTGACCCTGTAACCCTCTTTCCGCACAACACAACAAAAAGCGGCGCCTCTCCCGTCCGGATGTCCGGACAGGGGAGGCGCCGTTGCTTTTTGGGAGCGGGGACGTGCGGAGGCGGAGACCCGAAAGACTCCGCCTCCGCAGTGCAAGATCCCTACACCACAAGGAAGTCTTATTTGACCAGGACCACTTCCTGACCCTGGGTGACCTTGCCGGTGGCGATGGGCTCGACACTGGTAAAGTCGTCGGTGTTGGTGACCACGACAGGGGTGGTCAGCTTGTAGCCTTTACCCGAAATAAAGGCCATATCAAACTTGAGCAGCAGCTGGCCCTTCTTGACCTTGTCGCCCACTTTGACCTGAGGCTTATAGCCCTCGCCCTTCAGCTCAACGGTATCCATACCCACATGGATCAGAACTTCCAGGCCGTTGTCCCCCATGATGCCAACGGCGTGGCTGGTCTCGGCTACCTGCTCGATGGTGCCGTCAAAAGGCGCGACCACTTCGCCCTTGGAAGGCTCGATGGCACAGCCCTTGCCCAGCGCTTCGCTGGAGAAGACGGGATCGTCGATCTCGCTCAGGATGCGGATCTCGCCCTCCAGAGGGGCGCAGACGATCTTGTCACCGGCAGGAGCCGCGGGCTTGGCGGCCGGTGCAGCCGGCTCTTCCTTCTTGTGGAACAGATTGGAAAAGAATCCCATTGTACGTTTCTCCTTATCTTGCCATATTTACCGTTCCTTTGGGAGGCGGCGCACCCGCAAAGGCAGCGCGCTGGATGCTTTGCAGCCATGCCGCGGGCCTTGAAGAACAGTCTCTCTATATGCAATTCTATCACAATTTCCCATAATTTACAGTAAAAAAGGGAAGAAGATTTATATTTCGTGAATCAGCCCAAAAGAGAAACTTGTTTCTTGTGAAACCTGCCTATAAGTAGACCCGGCTTTCACAGCTCGTAAGCCTGGCGCAGGGCCTCATAGGCGGCATCTTCGTTTTCGCTGCGCACCAGCAGGGAAATATCCAGGTCGCTGGTGGTGATGAGATGCACTTCGATGCCTGCCGCAGCCAAGGCGCTGAGGGCCCGGGCGGCCACGCCGCAGCTGGCCACCATCTCCTCGCCAAAGAGGTTGAGTTTCGAATAGCCCACGCTGATCAGGGGGGCGGCTTTGGCGTCGGGATCGAGCTTGGCGGCCGAGATGGCCTTCATCACCAGGGGCAGATCGCCGCTGGACGCAGTGAAGCTGAAGTCCAGCCGGGTGCCGTGGGGTGCGCTCTGGCTGATCATATCCACCACGATGCCGGTATCGGCAAAGATCTGCAAATAGCGTGCCAGGCTGCCGGCGCTGAAAGCGGCGTCCTGAACACTGATCATCATGACGCCTGGCTCGATGCTGATTTTTGATACTCCGTACATAATCATGCTCCAATCTGCCTGTGTAAGGCACAATCGATTTTCGGAACTCTGCCGCCTGTGCAGCCGGGTCAGTCCAGCGCCAAAAACGCCGGGTCGATGTACTGCTGGGCCACAGCGCGGATGTAGTCGAAGCTGAAGTCGCTGTAAGATGCCCGCACGCCGTGGGACTGGGCCAGCTCGGAGGTGTAATCCCGGTAGAGGTAGGCCTGCACGTCCGATTTGCCCGGGCCATAGTGGGTGACGGTGGGGTGCAGCTGGGGGTCCTGTACGCTCAGGGTGACAGCGCCGTCGGGCGCCGTGGTTTTTTCCAGCCGTAAGGTGAGGATCGCCCCGATCAGCTGATCCTTTTTGCTCTGGGTGCTGAGGAAATTGCCCAGAGAATAGGCCACAAAGACCTTTCTGCCGTCTGCCGCAGTCCGCCACTCGGCATTTTGCAGCACATGGGGGTGGGTGCCCACGATCACGTCTGCGCCCCAGTCCGCCAGCTGTTGGGCCAGGCCGCGCTGGGCGTCCGTGATGGTGTGGCTGTCCTCCACGCCCCAGTGGACGCCCACCACCACAAAGTCGGCCAGCTGGGCTGCCCGCTGCACCTGCTGCCGGATGGTATCGGTCTGGCTGGTGTAGATGACATGGGCTTCCATCTTGTCGTTGGGCGGGATGCCGTTGGTGTGCTCGGTGTAGGACAGATAGGCGATGGTGATGCCGTTGACGGTGTGCACCGGGATCTCCCCATCGTCGCTGCGCCACAGGCCGGTGGTGACGGTGTCGGCCGGCATCGAATCCCAAAACCGCTGGGTGGCGGCAATCCCGCCGCTGCCCTTGTCATAGGTATGGTTATTGGCCAGGCTGAACACCCGGAAACCGGCCCGGTAGAGCGCCCTGGCACAATCTCCCGGCGTGGAAAAGCAGGGGTAGGTGGAGGGGGCAAGCTCGTCGGTGCAGAGGGTCTCCTGGTTGATCCAGTTGACGTCAAAGGTGCGGTAGAAGGGGACCAGATTTTCGTAGCAGTAGTCGAAACTGTAAGAGGCCGATCCCACCGCCCGGGCAGCAGCCTGCTCGTAGATCTTGGAATGGATCAGGTTGTCGCCGGTGGCGGAAAAGCGGACCGTCTCCACCACAGGCTGCGGTTCCGGCGGCGGCTTTGGATCGGGTGTGCTGGAGACGGTGCTGCTGGCGACCGGTTGGGCCGACGCCGGCTGCGCCGGCCGGAACCCACCCAGCGCCGCGCAGAGCAGCAATGCCGCGCAGAGCGCACCCAGAGCGCACCAGAGGGGCAGCCGGCTGTTGGGCCTGCCGGAGGGCGGTTCGGCTCCGGGCGGCCCCGAAGGATGTTTGCGCATAGGTTCCTCCTTTTGAGGATGGGAGCGGCCCGGGATGCATCCGGCGGATAGAGGGGCGCTTTCAGGACGCTGGGGTCAGCGCTCGGCGATCAGGTCGCTCATGTTGTACAGGCCCGGCTCCTTGCCGGCCAGATAGACGGCGGCGTTGATGGCGCCGTTGGCAAACACACTGCGGGAATAGGCGGTGTGCTTGAGGGTGACCACCTCGTCCGGGCCGCAGAACAGCACCTCGTGATCTCCCACGATGCTGCCGCCCCGCACCGAGCTGATGCCGATCTCCATGGGGTCGCGCTTGGCCCGCACCGAAGCCCGATCGTAAACATAATGGTAGGCGCCGCCCGCCTCCTCGTTGACCGCATCTGCCAGCATCAGGGCGGTGCCGCTGGGGGCGTCCACCTTGTTGTGATGGTGCTGCTCCACGATCTCCACGTCGTAGGCGGTGCCCAGGATGGCCGAAGCGCGCTTGCACAGCTCGATCAGCAGGTTGATGCCCAGGGACATATTGGCGCTTTTAAAGACCGGAACGCTGCGGGACAGCTGGACGATCTTGAGGTTCAGCTCATCCGACATACCGGTGGTGCACAGGACGATGGGAGTCTTGTGGGCCTCGCAGTAGGGCAGGACCTTTTCCACAGCAGCAGGGGAGCTGAAATCGATGATGACATCGCCCCGGCCTTCCAGCTCGTCGGGGCTGGTGACCACCGGGATGCCGTTCTGCTGGCCGGCTTTGAGGTCGATGCCCGCCACCACCCGGCAGTCCTCCCGCTGGGCGATCATATCGCAGAGCACATGGCCCATCCGGCCGTTGATCCCTTGAATTACAATATCCGTCATTTGGACCCTTCCTTTCTTTTGTCTGTCAGATGAGGCGAATGCCCGGAAAAGGGGACTTTGCCGGGCATTCGCACACTGTTATGACAGCAGGCCGTGCTCCCGCAGGGTCTGCTCGATCTTGGCTTTTTTGGCGTCATCCGGCTCCACCAGGGGCAGACGGCATTTGCCGGCCTGCCAGCCCAGCAGATTCATGGCATACTTGACCGGAATGGGATTGACGTCGCAGAACATGGCGTCGCAGAGGGGCAGGATCTCCAGCTGCAGGCGGCGGGCTTTGTCGGTATCCCCGTCAAACCATGCCTGGCAGCAGTCGTGCACCAGGGTGGGGGCAATGTTGGACACCACGCTGATGACCCCCTTGCCGCCCAGAGCGAGCAAAGGCAGGGCCTGGTCGTCGTTGCCCGAATAGATGTTCAGGGCATCGCCGCAGGCCGCCGCGATCTGGGCCACCTGGGCAATGTTGCCCGACGCCTCCTTGATGCCGTTGATCAGGGGGTGCTGGCTGAGTTTTTTGACCGTCTCGGGCTTGATGTTGACGCCGGTGCGGGACGGCACGTTGTAGAGGATCACCGGGATGCCGCCGGCCTCGGCCATGGCGGTGAAATGGGCCACCAGGCCGTCCTGGCTGGTCTTGTTGTAGTAGGGAGTGACCATCAAAAGGCCGTCGGCGCCGCAGCCTGCGGCACGGGACGCCAGGGCGCAGCCGTGGGCGGTATCGTTGGAGCCTGCGCCCGCAATCACGGGAACGCGGTGGGCCACCTTGTCTACGGTGAACCGGATGGCGGACAGCTGCTCCTCGTCAGTGAGGGTGGAGCACTCGCCTGTGGTGCCGCAGATGACAATGGCGTCGGTGCCCCGGGCGATCTGATCCTCAATGATCTGGCCCAGCACCTCAAAATGGATGCTGCCATCCTGGTGCATGGGGGTGATGATCGCCACGCCTGCGCCTGTAAAAACTGGCTTTTTCATCATACTAAGGCTCTCCTTTTGTGTTGGATTGTATGTGCGGCAAAGCAGGGCCGGGCGGTGCCGTCAGTCCATATATCCCTTTGCCGCCAGCAGCTCGGCCAGCAGCACGCCGCCGCCGGCCGCACCCCGCAGGGTGTTGTGGCTCATGCAGGCAAATTTGTAGTCAAAGATGGTATCTTCCCGCAGGCGGCCGATGCAGACGGCCATGCCGTGCTCGGTATCCCGGTCCAGTTTGGGCTGGGGACGGTCGTTTTCCTCAAAGTAGTGCAGGAACTGCTTGGGCGCGCTGGGCAGATCCAGCTCCTGGGCGGTGCCGCGGAAGTTTTTCCATGCCTCCAGGATCTGCTCTTTGGTGGGCTTCTTCGCAAAGCTGACAAAGACCGCCGCCGTATGGCCGTCCGATACCGGCACACGGAAGCACTGGGCCGTGATGACAGGGCCGTCGGCGTTGACGATCCGGTCCCCTTCGATATGGCCCCACAGCTTGAGAGGCTCCTGCTCGCTCTTTTCTTCCTCGCCGCCGATATAGGGGATCACGTTGTCGATGATCTCGGGCATCCGGTCAAAGGTCTTGCCTGCGCCCGAGATGGCCTGGTAGGTGCACACTAGGGCCTTGGTGACCCCGAAATCCTTCATCAGGGGATGGAAGGCGGGCACATAACTCTGCAGGCTGCAGTTGGACTTGACCGCGATGAAGCCGCGCTTGGTGCCCAGCCGGCGGCGCTGGGCGGGGATGATGTCGATGTGACCGGCGTTGATCTCGGGCACCACCATGGGGACGTCGGGGGTAAAGCGGTTGGCGCTGTTGTTGGAGACCACAGGGCACTCGGCCTTGGCGTAAGCCTCCTCCATCGCCTTGATCTCACTTTTGGGCATATTCACCGCGCAGAAAACAAAGTCCACCTGGCTGGCGATCTGCTCCACCTGGGCGGCGTCCTGTACCACCATCTCTTTGACGCACGCGGGCATGGGGGTAGGCATGGCCCAGCGGCTGCCCACAGCCTCCTGATAGGTCTTGCCTGCGCTGCGGCTGGAGGCCGCCAGTACCGTCAGCTTGAACCAGGGATGGTTCTCCAGCAGGGTGACAAAGCGCTGGCCCACCATGCCGGTAGCGCCTACAATGCCCACTTTGTACGTTTTTTCCATTTCCAGCACCTTTCCTTTCAAAAAACAGGATACCCATTTGCAAAAAATTGCCGGATTTAAACCCTGGCGGCTTGCAAACAGGATTGTGTTGCAATATAATAAAGACCAGTTGTATAAAACTTATGATATCATTGATACGGCTTCCGTGTCAACCCACTGGAAAGGCGAATACATCCCATGTTGAAAAAAGATTTTTGGTACGATCTCCCCAAAGAACAGATCGCGCAGGAACCGGCCGACCCCCGGGATTCGGCCCGGCTGATGGTGCTGCACAGGGACAGCGAGCGCATCGAGCACCGCATCTTCCACGATCTCCCGGACTATCTTATGCCGGGGGACTTGCTGGTGGTGAACAATTCCAAAGTCCTGCCCGCCCGGATCATCGGGGTCAAGCAGCCGACCGGGGCTGTCTGCGAACTTCTGCTGCTCCGCCAGGTGAAGGGGGATCAGTGGGAATGCCTGGCCAAGCCCGGCAAGCGGATGCACCCCGGCAACATCATCTCCTTTGGCGACGGGACTCTGACGGCCACGGTGGATGACACCCTGGAGGACGGTAACAAGCTGGTCACTTTCCGGTACGATACCGAGACCCTCTATGAAAAGCTGGACCTCTTTGGAAAAATGCCCCTGCCCCCTTACATCACCAAACAGCTGGAGGATCAGAGCCAGTACCAGACGGTCTACGCCAAAGAGCTGGGCAGCGCTGCGGCTCCCACGGCCGGCCTGCATTTCACCCCCGAACTGATGGACGTCATCCGGGCCAAAGGGGTCGGCATCGCAGAGGTGACCCTGCATGTGGGGCTTGGCACCTTCCGTCCGGTGCAGGAGGACGAGATCACCGACCACAAAATGCACAGCGAATGGTATTCCATCAGCGAGGACACCGCCCGGCAGATCCAGCAGGCCAAGGCGGCAGGCCGCAGGGTCATCGCGGTGGGCACCACCAGCTGCCGCACCCTGGAAGCTGTGGCAGCCCGCTATGGGGAGATCCGGGCCTGCAGCGGCAACACCAGCATCTTTCTCTATCCCGGCGTGCCGTTCCGCTGCATCGACGGACTGATCACCAACTTCCATCTGCCCGAGAGCACCCTGATCATGCTGGTGTCGGCCTTCTACGGCTACGACAAGACCATGGCGGCCTACAAGATCGCGGTGGATGAGAAATACCGCTTTTTCTCCTTCGGGGACGCGATGCTGATCATCTGACCAAAAGCCAGGAAAGCCCGTGTGCTGTGTGCACACGGGCTTTTTGGCGCGTCAGAGCAGGGCCAGCAGTTCCTCGGGGATCTTGTGGTCCCTGAAATAGGTCTCCCGGTCCCGCTCGCCGATCTGGCGCAGGATGCGGCAGGGATTGCCCACGGCCACCACGTTGGCGGGCAGATCTTTGGTCACCACACTGCCGGCGCCTACCACCGTGTTGTCCCCGATGGTGATCCCGGGCATGACCATCGCGCCTGCCCCCAACCAGCAGTTTTTCCCAATGCGGATGGGCGCATTGTACTGATAGCCCTTTTGGCGCAGGCCGGGCAGGACGGGGTGGCTGGCCGAACACAGGACCACATTGGGGCCAAACATCGTATTGTCCCCCACGTAAATGTGGGTATCATCCACCATGGTCAGGTTGAAATTGGCATAGACGTTTTTGCCGAAGTGGACATGATGGCCCCCGAAGTTGGCGTGGAGAGGAGGCTCGATATAGCATCCTTCGCCCACTTCAGCGAACATCTCCTGCAGCAGGGCCGCACGCAGTTCAGACTGGGTGGGGCGGGTCTGGTTGTATGCATGCAGTTTTTCCAAACAGGCGGTCTGTTCCCGGACGATTTCGGGGTCCCCCGGCAGGTACAGTTCCACACAATGCATCTTTTCTTTTTCAGTCATTGGATCGTTCAACCTCCTGAGATCCGCTGC
Source organism: Faecalibacterium sp. An58 (assembly GCF_002161515.1). NCBI lineage: Bacteria > Bacillati > Bacillota > Clostridia > Eubacteriales > Oscillospiraceae > Faecalibacterium > Faecalibacterium sp. An58. Next base: position 111,515 of record NZ_NFHX01000002.1, on the reverse strand, counting down.
GGCGGTCAGAGGCGCCGCAGTTCTATGCACCTATTATAATGGACACCCGCCGGTTTGACCAGAGCTGACTTTTCTTATGCCATGTGCCGCGGAAGTTGAAAGCCTTTCACGCTCTGCAGGCCGCAAAAAGGTCCCGGCCGGACGGCAAAAATGCGCGCGGTCGAGACCTTTTTTGACAGTCGGAAGCCGGCCCGGCGGGCTGGCTCCATAATTCGCATACCAGGCTGGAAAATGTAGTCTACAACCTTCCCGACTTTCCGGTCTACATCCGCAAGGACTCCCTTTCAGCCTACCATGATTTCCAGGCTCTCAGCCACTGGCATGAGGACCTGGAGTGGATCTACGTGGAAACGGGCCAGATGCAGTACAACGTCAACGGGGAGATCCTGACCCTCAGGCAGGGGGAGGGGCTGTTTGTCAACAGCAAGCAGCTCCATTTCGGCTATGGGAACGGCGCCGGGGACTGCACCTTTTTATGTGTGCTGTTCCATCCGGCCCTGCTGTGCTCCTCGGCCTGCGTGGAGCAGCGGTTCGTCCAGCCGGTGCTGGAAAACGGCGCCATGCCCTGCCAAGTGCTGCGCCCCGGTTTGCATTGCTTTTCCGCCGGGCTTACCGCTGTACGCCCCGGGAATATCGCGCCCGGGCCCGGGAAATACCGCCGGATGGTTGCAAAAACCGTCCGCAGCAGGTATAATATGGCAGTATGTATCAAATGCGGCTCTGTCCGCATAAGCGCGCGGCTGTTCTCCGCGCATAAGGAAAGGATCGAATATGGCATCACTCACCACCTTCCGCCTCCTGAAGCAGGAGCATTCGGCCCGTCGGGGCGAGTTTCGCACGGTACACGGCACCGTCCAGACACCGGCGTTCCAGAATGTCGCCACCGCCGGCGCCATCAAGGGCGGCCTGTCCGCCCATGACCTGAAACAGATCGGCGCCCAGGTCATGCTCTGCAACACCTACCACCTCCACCTGCGCCCGGGGGACAAGCTGGTGGCAGAGATGGGCGGCCTGCACAAGTTCACCCGCTGGGATGGCCCCATCCTGACCGACAGCGGCGGATTCCAGGTGTTCAGCCTGGCCAAGCTGCGCAAGATCACCGAGGAGGGGGTCACCTTTGCCTCCCATCTGGACGGCCATCGGATCTTTATGGGTCCCGAGGAAAGCATCCGGATCCAGGCCAATCTCGGCTCCACCATCGCCATGGCGTTTGACGAGTGCGTCGAGAACCCGGCCCAGCACGCCTATTCCAAGGCCAGCTGTGACCGCACCGTCCGCTGGCTGGCCCGCTGCCAGGCCGAGATGGCCCGCCTGAAACAGGAAGGCAAAGCGGTCAACCCACACCAGCTGCTGTTCGGCATCAACCAGGGCTGCACCTTCCCGGATCTGCGGGTGGAGCATATGAAGCAGATCGCCGAGATGGACCTGGACGGCTACGCCATCGGCGGGCTGGCGGTGGGCGAACCCGCCGAAGTGATGTACGATATCATCAGCAAGGTGGAACCCTATATGCCCAAAGACAAAGTGCGCTATCTGATGGGGGTGGGCACCCCCGGCAACATCATCGAGGCGGTGGCACGGGGCGTGGACCTGTTTGACTGCGTCATGCCCAGCCGCAACGCCCGCCATGGGCACCTGAACACCTGGGGCGGCATCATCAACATCAAAAACGCCAAGTACGAGAGGGACGAGCGCCCCATCGACCCGGCCTGCGGCTGCCCGGCCTGCCGCAATTATAGCCGGGCCTATATCCGCCACCTGTTCAAGGCGGAGGAGCTGCTGGGGATGCGGCTGGCGGTCATGCACAACCTCTGGTTCTACAACCATCTGATGGAGCGCATCCGGGACGAACTGGACGCCGGCACCTTCACCCAGTTCCATGACCGGTATGTCAAGGTTCTGGATACCCGTATCTGATTTTGCAAGGATTTGCCGTTTTGGCCTTGCATCCTGCCGCATAAACCGGTATAATAACGATAAACGAATTTTGAGAGGAGAATTTTTGGAATGACTGGCACAGAAAGTATGCTCAGCTTGTTTTTTACTCTTGCACTGATGGTGGTCCTGCTCTACTTCATGATCTACCGTCCTCAGAAGAAGCAGGAGAAAAAAGACGCAGCCATGCGCAACAGCCTGGAGATCGGTGATCAGGTGACCACCATCGGCGGTGTCATCGGCCGTGTGGTCGCCATCAAGGACGACACCTTTGTCCTGGAGACCGGCAGCGACCGCGTCAAGATCCGCTTCACCAAGACGGCCATCGGCTCTGTGGAAAAGCTGAACATGGACAACGCCCCTGCATCGGCTTCCAAGTCTGAGAAGGCCAAAAAGTAATCTCCACCCCTTTGCAAACGGTCCCAAGGCATATACAGCGCGCCTTTCTGCATAGAGATAGTGCAGGGAGGCGCGTTTTTATGTCTGCAAAAACCATCCGTCTGTCCGTACTGTTCCATCTGCTGGCCGCTTTGGGGGCCGCTTTGGCTGGGACTGCCGCCTGTGGGGCGGCCCTGGCATCCCTGATGGTTTCCCGGGGGCTTGGTCCGCCGGCTGCCTGGCCTTTTGCCACCGCAGCGGTCTGCGCAGGCAGCCTGCTGGGCGGCTGGGTGCTGGGCCTGCTGCAAAAAAGCCGCGGCCTGCTCTGGGGCGGGCTGCTGGGGCTGCTTTACGGCCTGGTGCTGCTGTGCATCCGGCTGATCAGCGGCAGTGCCCCCGGTCTCGGCCTGCTGCTTCGGCTGCTGTTGCTTTTGTTCTTTGGCGGTGCAGGCGGCTATGCCGGCATCCTGTGCGCCGCCCCCAGACGCCGCCGGTGAGCCCGGGCCCGGCCATGGATCAGAAAACAGTCGGCCGGGCCCCTTGGGCAGCCCGGCTCAGCCAGGAGGACAAGTTCTATGTGGGTCTATCAGGAATCCGTTCCCAACGCTCTGACTGCGCCGCCGGGCGCACTGCCGGCGGCCCAGCCTGCCGCCGCGCTCCGGGATACAGCGCCCTTCCGAAAGGAGAGCGCTTCGCCCTCCGGCACGCTGTCCGGGCCGGGGCGGGACGGCTGCCCCGGCGCCGCCAAAGCCGCTGCCCGCAGCAGGACCCTGCCGCGGGACTGCGCCGTGCTGGCGGCCTCCTATCTTTTTGGCACCCTGCTGGCCGGTGTGGTGCTGGCCCGCTGCCAGAGCAGCGAGCAGCTGCTGGTGTCGGCCTATCTGGACAGCTGGAAGGGCCTTTTCACCCTGGACGAGCCGGGGGCGGTCTGGCGCCTGTTCGGGGCCGAGTATCTCACCGTGGCGGGGGGCGCCACCGTCCTGCTGCTGTTGGGCTTGTCCGCCTTCGGCCCCCTGATGATCTATTTGTTTGCCATGCTCTTTGGGCTGGGCGCGGGGATCATCGGGCTGGAACTGGTCCTGCAGGCCAGTTGGCAGCAGGCGGTGGCCACCCTGGCCCTGGCCGGACTGCCCACCGCTGCCGCCGTCACCTGCCTGTGCCTGTTTGGAGCATCGGCCCTCCGTGTCAGCGGTCGGCTGCAGCGTGCCGCTTTCGGGACCAAAAGCGGCCCGCACGCCGCCGGGGCCAGGCGGCTGCTGGGACAATATCTGGCGTTGAACGTGTTTTTCCTGCCGGTCTGCGGGCTATCCACCGCCCTGGCCTGCCTTGCCGGACAGCTGGGACAGCTTTGAACACAGCCCCTCTCCCGGGTTTTCGGCTCAGGAGAGGGGCTGTTTGGCTCTGCGCTTGCAGCAACGGTCCGGCCGTGGTATCATAAGGGCAATATCGCTGTTTCTATAAAGCAAATGAAGAGGACCAGACATGAAAGAGCCCAAACTGAAAACCATTTATGTATGCTCCAGCTGCGGCGAGACCAGCCCCCGCTGGATGGGCCGCTGCCCCAGCTGCGGCAGCTGGAATACCATGAGCGAAGACGTCGTGGCCGAGGCGCCCAAAACGGGGACCCCCGCCGGCAAAGCCCCACCGCGGCAGGAGGGAGTTACCAGCCTGACCGCCCGGCGGCTGGCCGATATCAGCACCACCGAGGAAAAGAGCCGCATCATCACCGGCATCACCGAGCTGGACCGGGTGCTGGGAGGCGGCATCGTGCTGGGCGGGGTCGTCCTGCTCAGCGGCGAACCGGGGGTGGGCAAGTCTACCATGCTGCTCCAGCTCTGCGGGGCTATCTCGGACCGCTACACGGTGCTGTATATCACAGGAGAGGAATCGGTGCGCCAGGTCAAGCTGCGGGCAGCCCGCCTGAACATCCCCCAGCAGAACATCTATCTGGCTGCCGAGAACGATGTGGATGAGATCTGCGGCCTGATCGAGAAAGAGCGTCCCGATCTGGTGGTGATCGACTCCATCCAGACCATGCGCTGCGCCGATATCTCCTCGTCGGCCGGCACCGTCAGCCAGGTGAAGGAGAGCACCGCACGGCTGCTGGCGGTGGCCAAAAAGCAGGAGATCCCGCTTTTCCTGGTGGGTCATGTGAATAAGGACGGCGGCATTGCCGGCCCCAAGGTGATGGAGCACATCGTGGATACAGTCCTCTATTTTGAGGGGGACAAGATGCTGCCCTACCGCATCCTGCGGGCAGCCAAAAACCGCTACGGCTCCACCAATGAGATCGGCATGTTCGACATGACCGGCAAGGGCCTGACCGAAATCGCCAACCCTTCCCAGATGCTGCTGGAGGGACGGCCTCTGGGAGTGTCGGGCAACTGCGTAGCCTGCACCATAGAGGGCACCCGCCCCATCCTCAGTGAGATCCAGGCCCTGGCCGCCAAAACCACCTTTCCTTCGCCCCGGCGGGCCTGTACCGGCTACGATTACAACCGGATCAGCTTGCTGCTGGCTGTACTGGAGCGCCGGGCCGGGTATTTCTTTGGCAACCTGGACGTTTATGTCAACATCGTCGGCGGTATCGCCCTGCGGGACACCTCCTGTGACCTGGCCGTCTGCCTGAGCATGATCTCGTCCCTGCTGGACAGGCCGGTCAGCGACAAGCTGATCGCCATCGGTGAAGTGGGACTGGGGGGCGAGGTACGCAGTGTGCCCAACATCGAGCAGCGTCTGCGGGAGGCGGAGCGGATCGGATTTGAACAGGCCATCATCCCCAAGCCAAGCCTCCGCCACATCGACCCGGCGGACTATCCGGGGCTGCAGCTCCTTGGCGCCGCCTATGTCGCGGACGCCATCGCTGTTTTGAAGGCGGGGTGACCGGTATGGAGATCGTCAACCCGAGCATTGACGGCGGGCGCCCTTTTGACTGGGGCAGAGCATCTGTCCCCAGTGGAGCGGTGCAGGGGAGACCGTCCGCCCCATCCCGATCCCTGCGTGCTATCGGGATGCGTTTGATCTGGTCAGCCACGAGGAATACAGGCTCCGCCTGCCCTTTACCCGGGAGAGCTGGCACGGACGGATGAGATCCTGCCGCGGTGTGGGCGCATCCCTGTCCGCCGAGGCCGTTGCGCAGTGGGAAAAGGAGCATCTGGCGCTGCTTGCCCAAATCGCCCCCGCATCCTTTGAAGTGCAGCACTATGCGGCCATGGCCGAGCTGCGAAAAAAAGACGGATAAACGGCGCGCAGACGTCAAACAAAGGAGAAACAGCGTATGACACAAGCCATTTTGTATATCCATGGCCAGGGCGGCAACCCGCAGGAAGCGGAGCAATACCGGGCCATCTGCCCTGACTTGGACCTGATCGGGGTGGAATATCCCCAGCAATACCCATGGGACGCCCTGCCTGTTATCCAGGCTGCTTATGAGGAAGCCCGCCGCACACACAGCCAAATCTGGCTGCTTGCCAACAGCATTGGGGCCTATTTTGGGATGCTGGCGCTGCAAGACCGTCCCATCGAAAAAGCCCTGCTGATTTCACCGGTCCTGGATATGGAGCGTCTGATTCTGGATATGATGTCTTGGGCCGGCGTATCTGAGGCAGAATTGCAGGCCCGCGGGGAAATCGCCACCAGTTTTGGCCAGACACTTTCCTGGAAGTACCTTGTCTATGTGCGGGAACATCCCATCCAGTGGAATGTCCCCACCGAGATCCTCTACGGAGAAAAGGATGAACTTATTTCCCGCCAGACGGTGGACCGGTTTGTCGCCAGCCATCCATGTACAGAGCTCACCATGATGCAGGGTGGAGAACACTGGTTTCACACCGAGTCGCAGCTGGCCTTTTTGAACCGCTGGCTGGCAAAAGCTGTGAGTCACGCGCTGGACATCTTTCAAAAGCGGGCGGACTAACGCCCGGGAGGAACGACAATGGATCATCTGAAGATCGCCCTGCTGCAGATCGCGCCCGGCGGGACACAGGAGGCAAACCTGCAAAAAGGGCTGGACGCCTGCCGGAAGGCCAGGGAAAAGGGAGCAGACATCGCTCTCTTTCCGGAAATGTGGAGCAACGGCTATGGCATCGACGGGCTGCCTGCCAGCCAATGGACAGCGCAGGCCGTCCCGGCGGATGGCCGTTTTGTACAGGCTTTTGGCGCCCTGGCAAACGAACTGGATATGGCCATCGGGATCACTTTTTTGGAGGCGTATCCCGGCGGCCCGCGCAACAGTCTGGCTCTCTTTGACCGGCAGGGCCGGCGCAGGCTGCTCTATGCCAAGGTGCACACCTGTGATTTCGGCCCGGAACGCGCGCTGACAGCCGGGGAAGGGTTTGCAGTGACGGTCCTTGACACGGCTTGCGGACCGGTGCAGGTCGGGGCCATGATCTGTTACGACAGGGAATTTCCCGAAAGCGCCAGGCTGCTGATGCTGCAGGGCGCCGAGCTGATCCTGGTGCCCAACGCCTGCCCGATGGAGATCAACCGCCTGGCACAGCTGCGGGCCCGGGCCTTTGAAAATATGGTGGCCATCGCCACCTGCAACTATCCCGCCGGCGTGCCTGACTGCAACGGCGGCTCCACCGTGTTTGACGGGGTGGCCTATACCGCCGATACGGAGGGCTCCCGCGATACCTGTATTTTGCAGGCAGGGGAGGAAGAAGGAATCTTTGTGGCCAGCCTGGATCTGGAGCAGCTGCGCCGCTACCGTCAGAGCGAGGTGCACGGCAACGCCTACCGGCGGCCGGAAAAATATGGTCTGCTGACCGATACGGCGATCCATGCGCCCTTTAGCCGCGCGGACCGCCGCCCATAAAAGGGAAGGAGACGATATGTCGATCTATCTGGACGAAAAGAATCCATCCAGGCACAAACCCTTTCAGGATGCATCGCCGGACATTGTAGACTATGTGCGGTATCTGGAAGTGATCGCAGGCAAGAGCGCCAACACCGCTTTCAACTACTACTGCGACCTGCGCAATTTCAGCCGGTTTATGAAGCAGCGCCGGGGCCTTGTGCCGGAGGATGCCGAAATGAAGGACATCGACCCCAAAGGGCTGGACACCGCCTTTTGGGGCAGCGTAAGCAAAGAGGATATCTACGAGTATCTGTATTTCCTCAACCAGACCTGCGGCAACAAAAAGTCATCCACCGCCCGGCGGCTGGCCAGCCTTCACGGATTTTACGACTACATGGTCAACCACGCAAGCCGCCTGGAACAGGACCCAACTGCGGCGGTCAGCCCGCCCAAGCTGGACAAGGTCCTGCCCAAGTATCTGACCGCCGACCAGGCCCGGGCCCTGCTGGAGGCCACCCGGACTTCCAGCGATTTTCCCGAGCGTGATTACTGCATGGCCGTGCTGTTTTTGAACTGCGGGATGCGCCTGGCCGAGCTGGTGGGCATGAACATGGAGGACATCGACCTTGCCGGACGGCAGATCCGGCTGTTTGGCAAGGGCCACAAAGAGCGGATGGTCTATCTGAACGACGCCTGTGTGGAGGCGCTGGACCTCTACCTGCAAAAGCGGGGCTGCGTCGAAGGTCTGTCTCCCAAAGAGCCGGCGGTCTTTATCACCCGGCGGCGCAAAGACCGGATCTCCAACCGGCGGGTGGAGCAGCTCATCACCGGCGCCATGAAGGCCGCCGGCCTGAAAGGGTTTTCCACCCATAAACTGCGCCACACCGCCGCCACCCTGATGTATCAGACCGGGAACGTAGATGTTCTCACCCTCAAGGAACTGCTGGGGCACAGCAATGTGGGCACTACCCAGATCTATACCCATCTGCAGGACGCCCAGGTGCGGGCGGCCATCGAGGCGAACCCGCTGGGGGCGGCCCAGGGCAAGCCCGGCGCCGGCTCGCCGAGCACACCGGCTGCAGGACCGGATATCCCCGCCGAAGAAGGGGAGAGCGCCGCAGCCGGGGAAGTGCTGCCCGACATTTTGCCCTCCCTGGCGGAGGACTTTGACCCGGAAAGCTGACCTGCCCGCCCTTCTGTTGACAGGGCGGAGGGGTTTTGCTATAATGCAGTCAAAGATTAACAATTAAACAAAATGTTAATCAATATGTTCTGCGATCCAAGGAGGTACAATATCATGGAACAGCTCCAGACCGTCCCCTTCGGCAGCGTTGCCGGTATGCTCTTTTCGATGCTCATATCCTTTCTTGTGCCGCTGGGGCTGGCAGCAGCCCTCTGGCGCAAAGAAAAAGCCAGCTGGTTCAGCTACGCGGCAGGTATGACGGTGTTCATTCTGTTTGCTATGTTCCTGGAATCCATGGCACACGCCGTCATTTTGACCGCCACCGGCAGTCTCATCACCGGCAATCTGCTGCTGTACGCCCTCTATGGGGGCCTGATGGCCGCCGCCTTTGAGGAGTGCGGGCGGCTTGTGGCCATGCGCTTTGTCCTGCGCCGCCACCAGACCAAGCAGAACGCCCTGATGTACGGCGTGGGCCATGGAGGCACCGAAGCCATGCTGATCCTGGGCCTGACTTCACTGAACAACTTCATCAATTCTACCATGATCAACAGCGGCACGATGGAGGGAACTCTGGCCTCCCTGGACGACGCCACCCGTCAGATGGTGTCCCAGAGCTTCATTGCCCTGTGGGAGACTCCTTCTTATCTCTTCTTTGTGGCCGGTTATGAGAGGCTGGTCACCATGGCTTTGCACATCGCCCTCTCGGTGCTGGTCTACCGTGCGGTAAAGGACAAAACCGCGCGCTGGTTCTGGGCTACCTTTGGCGCCCATTTTGCAGCGGACTTTGTGGCCGTGCTGCTGTCCGGCGTGTCGGTGGTTCTCACCGAGGCGGTGTTCACCGTTATAACGGCCGGTGTGGTGTGGTATGCCGCCAAAGCCTACCGGGAAGCCGCCGAGTGACTACAAGGAGGGTCCATGATGGAAGAAACAAAATGGGTGAATGGCAAACCCTACCAGATCCTCAAGCTGCTGGGCAAAGGCAAGGGCGGCTATTCCTACCTGGCCCAGGCAGAAGGCGGATTGGTGGTGGTCAAGCAGATCCACCACGAGCCCTGCGATTACTACCAGTTTGGGGACAAGATGGCGGCCGAACTGCACGACTATCAAAAGCTGCAAAAAATCGGCATCTCCATGCCCAGGCTGCTGGACGCAGACCGGCAGGCCGAGTGTCTGGTCAAAGAATACATCCGGGGCGACACGGTCTATCAGCTGGTTTTGCAGGACCGCCTGCCGCCCGCCTGTCTGGAACAGGTACAGGCTATGTGCAGGCTCCTCTACCAGGCAAATACCAACATCGACTATTTTCCCACCAATTTCATCCTGCAGGATGGGGTCCTCTATTATGTGGACTATGAGTGCAACAACTATATGCCGGAATGGAACTTTGAAAACTGGGGCATCCAATACTGGTCCAAAACACCCGCGTTTTTGCAGTATGCCGCAGAACATCCGTGAGGTCGTATGCTATGGAGATCCGCAAACTGACGCCCGACGAGCTTCCATCCGCCCTCGACCTGATCTGGGAGACCTTTCTGCAATTTGAAGCGCCCGATTACGCCGCAGAGGGGGTGCAATCCTTCAAGGCTTTCCTAGATGACCGCAGCACGATCGCCACGCTGGAGTTTTTCGGCGCCCTGGACGAAGAGGAGCTGCTGGGGGTCCTTGCCGTCAGCCAGGGCCGCAGGCATATCTGCTGCTTTTTTGTCCGCGCCCAGCAGCAAAAGCAGGGGATAGGCAGAAAGCTGTGGGAATACCTGCTCGCAAACAGCCGGGAGGAATGCTTCACCGTGCATTCCTCGCCCTATGCCGTCCCGGTGTATCATAAACTGGGCTTTGTGGACACCGGCACAGAACAGGTGTCAGACGGCATCCGCTATACGCCCATGAAGTATACAAGATAAAGAAAGGAACGATTCCTATGGTTTCCATCTGCGGTTCGGATTGCTGTGCAGTCTGCCCCAGGCTGGCCGACTGCGGCGGCTGCCAAAAAACAGGCGGTTACCCCTTTGGCGGGGAATGTGTCGCCGCACAGTGCATCACAAGCGCCGGGCATGAAGGCTTTTCAGCCATGAAAGAGTCGATGGCCGAAGCGTTCAATAGCCTTGCCATACCGGGGCTGCGTGTGGATGATTTGAATTTGCTGAACGGTTTTTATGTCAACCTGGAGTACCATCTGCCCAATGGGCAGTCCGTCAAGCTGCTGGAAGACAACAAGGTGTATCTGGGCAACCAGATCGAACAGTCCGGCAGCGAACGCTGTTATGGCGTTGTGGGAGACGAACACCATCTTCTGGTGTGTACGTATGGCTGCAACGGCGCTGACCCGGAGATCATCTGCTATAAGCGGTGGCGGTGATCCGCAGCGGCCCGCCCTGCAAATGGGACTTGCCCGGCTGAGCCGGAGAGGCTATAATGGTCTTAGACCGGCTGCGCCTATGGCGCCGGCCGGCTTATGCCCGCTCGGCAGGATCCAATTGTCGCTGCGCGGATAGGGCAGGTCATATGGCTTCTTTTCTGCATAGGACTGTGCGTATTGGTCGCCGTGTTCACCTGGATCCCCGAATATCTGATTTTGTTCTGTGTCGGAAAAGGAGGATGGTTATGAGATATTCCCATACCTGCCCCAAATGCGGCAGCCGCGATATCATCACCGTACCGGGCAAAGCAGGCGCCTATGGCTCAGGCAACTACATCCCGCTGGGCATGACCATTTTTTCTACCGCGCCGGTGTACCGGTATGTCTGCTGCGGCTGCGGTTATACGGAAGAATGGATCGACCGCGAGGACATCCAAAGGGTCAAAGCGCGCTACGACGGAGAGTCAGAAGCCTGAGAAATGGAACCCTTTGACGGCGCGCTGCATATACTGTCTGACACCGGACATTTCCTATGATAACAAGAAAGGCGACGATATGACAACTTCCAAACTGAAAACCGCACTGGCTGCGGATCTGCGCCAGGTCTGGGATCTGGTCACCGACGTGGGCCGGTATCCCCAATGGCGCAGCGATCTGGACCGGGTAGAGGTGCTGAACCGAACCGTGTTTATGGAGTATGCCAGGGACGGCGCAGTTACAAAATTCACAGTCACAAGGGTAGACCCCTATGCCCGCTGGGAATTTGATATGGAGAGCAGCCACATGACCGGCCACTGGACCGGTGTGTTCCGGCAGCGCGGCGCTGGTACCGTCATCGACTTCACCGAGCAGGTCACGGCAAAAAAGCTGTGGATGAAGCCCTTTGTCAAGCTGTATTTGAAACGGCACCAGACGCAGTTTGCGGCAGACCTGCGCAAGGCGCTGGAAAGGTAACACAAATATGCAGATCGAGCGCATCCATGACTATACGGACAACCGCTTTCCGCAGGAAGTCTTATGGGAACACGGCGCCTTTTTGATCGATGGTGCGAGGCCTTGTGCCTTCAAAATTTGCGGTCCAAACGCCGCGTCTGTGTTCTTTGACGATGATACGAATATTTCCGAAATCATTGACGTGTTTCGCGACTATGCGGAGCATATCACTGTGTTTTACGATGCAGATGGACGGATCATCGCAGAATATCCGCCGGTGCTGCTGCAGCGTGCAAGCCTTCAGAGCATCCAGCCGTCTCAATTCTTTGTAGATATCGACAAGGTAGAGGCGGTCTCACATTTTATACGAAATAGTGATGACGTGATCGTCCCGGTGGTTCGCGATCCCCAAAGCGGCCGTTGGGTGTCGCTGGACGGCCACAGCCGGATGTATGCAGCGGCGGCGCAGGGCTGGCAGACGGTACAGGTCTATGAAAGCAAGGCGGGCGCGTACATTTGGGACTTTGCAAAGGAAGCCAAGCGCAGAGGTGTCTGGAGCCCCAAAGACATTCTGCCGCTGCGGCATCAGGACTACCAGGAACAATGGTTCGGGTTTTGCAGCGACTACTTTGCAAGGAATCCTTAACATTACAGCACGGCGCTGGCAGGCGTGGACAAACGAAACCAAACAGGATCCAAAGCTCAAAGGCAAACTCCCGGATAGAATGACCGGGAGTTTTTTCGTTGATCGAAAAACAAGCAAATTTGGAACATAAAATGCAGATCCATGCAGCCGTACCAAAACCAGACCCAGCGGGTCCGGAAACCGCCGGAACCGGCCAAAAGGCCCAAAAGTGGCCGAAAAGGGCTTTTTCGCTTCCCCATTTTTCGTATAACGTGCATTATACGAAATATATACATAGGCAAAAAAGCTTCTCCTCTCTTGTCCATCCGCCCGGGATTTTGCGCCGCGGCCTGTGCAGCGGCCAATGCAAAACGCATCCCCTCACCTGTGCCCCGCACAGATGTAAGGATGCGTTGTTCCTGATCTTATCTTTTTTCCAAAGGCTCGCAGCGCATCAGCGCAAGTCGCAGATGGCCCCGTAGCACGCAGGCCGGCGGTCCCGGAACAGCCCCCATTCCATACGGGCCTGCCGGATGGCCGCAAAGTCATAGCTGGCAGTCAGCACTTCATCCTGATCCCGGCCAGCCTGTGCCACCACAGCCCCCGTCTCGTCGGTCAGGAAGCTGGTGCCATAAAACCGCAGCGCGCTGTGCTGGCCGCCGTTTTCCCTGCACGGCACCACTACTTCGGTGCCATAGCGATTTGCAGCCGCCACCGGGATCACATTGGCCGCCGCATGGCCCTGCATGGTGCGCTGCCAGTGGCCTGCGCTGTCCACATCCAGGATGGGTTCGCTGCCGATCGCTGTTGGATACAAGATGACGTCCGCCCCGGCCAGAGCCAGGCAGCGGGCCGTCTCCGGGAACCACTGGTCCCAGCAGATGCCCACGCCTACCCTGCCGTACCGGGTATCAAACACCTTGAAGCCGGTGTTGCCGGGCGTGAAATAAAACTTCTCCTGATAGTAGTGGTCATCCGGGATATGGGTCTTGCGGTAAACTCCCAGGATGCTGCCGTCCGCATCGATCATGGCGACGCTGTTGAACAGCCTGGTGCCGTCTTTTTCATAAAAGCTGACAGGAATCACCAGATCCAGCTCCTGGCACACCTGAGAAAAGCGCTGCACCGCAGGATTTTCCGAAACAGGCAGTGCGTAGTCGTAGTATTCGTACCTGCGCTCCTGGCAGAAGTACGGGCGTTCGAACAGTTCCGGCAGCAGGACGATCTGAGCGCCCTGGGCGGCGGCCTGCCGCACCAGTTCCTCGGCGCGGGCCAGATTTTCGGCCGGGTCGGCGGCACAGGTCATCTGGATGGCCGCAACAATGGTCTGAGGCATCGCATTCCCCTCCTTACAATGACAGCGGTATCTGCTGGGTGATGCAGTGGATATTGCCTCCGCCCTGCAGGATCTCCCGGGCGGGCAGGCCGATCACCTGCCGGTCCGGGCACAGCTCTTGCAGGATGGCGCAGGCCCGGGCATCGCTGGCGGCGTTCTCGCCCCCAAACTGCGGCACCAGCACAGCATCGTTGGTAAAATAGAAATTGACATAGCTGGCAGCCAGGCGCTCCCCCGGCTCCCGGGTATCCTCTCCCGGCTCAAAGGCATAGGAGCTGCAATCCTCCTCGCTGCACAGGATGGGATGATCCGGGATGGGCAGCTTGTGCACGGTCAGCCGCCTTCCCCTGGCATCGGTGACGCTTTGCAGGTAGTCCAGATCAGCCGCCGAAAGCGCATACTGCGGGTCGGACGGGTCATCGGTCCAGGCCAGCACCACCTGGGCAGGCCCTACAAAGGCGCAGACATTGTCCACATGCTCGTTCGTCTCATCGTTGTAGATGCCGCGGGGAAGCCAGAGTACCTTTTCCACCCCCAGCCGCCGGCAGAGCTCCGCTTCGATCTCCTGCCGGCTCATGGCGGGGTTGCGCCCTGCTGAAAGCAGACAGCTCTCGGTCACGAGGGCCGTCCCCTCTCCATCGGTGTGGATGCTGCCCCCTTCCAGGACAAAAGGCGCGGCATCCTCACAGGGCAGGCCAACCGCCTCGCAGAAGGCACGGGCCACGGCGTCGTCCTTGCGCCAATCCGCATAAAGACCGTCCACCGTGCCGCCCCAGGCGTTGAAACTCCAGCTGATCCCTTTGATGCTGTCCCCCTCCTTGACAAAGGTGGGGCCGACATCCCGGGCCCAGGCGTCATCCGAATCGATGCAGAGCAGGTGCACCCGGTCCAGGCGGGCCACTGCCGCCTGCGCCTCCCTGAAATGGTCGGGGCCGGCCAGCAGGTAGAGTTCCTCGCTGCGGGTGATCGCCTCGAACACCCGGACAAAGGCCGCCTGTGCGGCGCGGGGATCTTTTCCCCAGCTGCCGGGACGGACCGGCCAGATCATCAGGGTGCCCCGGTGGGGCGCATATTCAGCCGGCATTTTGTACATGTGCAAACTCCTCTTTCGGGCTGTCAGGACAGCCGCATCTTGAAATCTTGATAATCAAAGTGGCGCACCACCTCACAGCTGCCGTCCGGATGCCGCAGGGCGATATCCGGCAGAGGCATACCGTTGAAGGTGTTGTTTTTGACCATGGAATAGATCGCCATATCGCCAAACACAAGCCGGTCCCCCACCTTTGGGCAGACATCAAAGCTGTATTCACCGATCACGTCCCCGGCCAGGCAGGTGCGCGAGCCAAGGCGGCAGGTGCAGGGCTTTTCACCCGGCAGCCCCGCGCCGTACAGGGGCGGACGGTAAGGCATCTCCAGCACATCGGGCATATGGCAGGCGGCCGAAGTGTCCAGGATCAGCACCGGCATATCGGCTGCCTGAACAACGTCCAGCACGGTGGTGATCAGGGTGCCAGCCTGGAGGGCGATGGCCTCCCCCGGCTCCAGATAGACCGCAAGGTCGTATTTTTCCCGGATCGAGCGGATCAGATCCTCCAGGGCCGCGATGTCATACCCCGGCCGGGTGATGTGATGCCCGCCGCCCAGGTTCAGCCATTTGAGACCGGGCAGATAGCTGCCAAAGCTCTTTTCAAACGCGGCAAAGGTCTCTACCAGCGGAGCGGCATCCTGTTCGCACAGGGTGTGGAAGTGCAGGCCCTCCACCCCTTGCGGCAGGGTGTCGGGCAGATCCTGCCTGCGGATGCCCAGACGGCTGCCCGGCGCACAGGGGTCATAGATGGCATGGCCTTCCTGGGTGGAGTGCTCGGGGTTGACCCGCAGTCCCACGCTGACCCCCGCCGCCTGCCAGGCCGGGCGGTGTGCCTCCAGCTGCGCGATGGAATTGAAGCTGATGTGGTCACAGATCCGAACGATCCGGGCCATTTCCTCCGGCGTAAAGGCCGGGCTGAAAACATGGTTTTCCTTGCCGGGCATTTCCTCATGGGCCAGCTGCGCTTCGAACAGGCCGCTGGCAGTGGCGCCCGCCAGATACTGTCCGATCAGCGGGTAGACCCGAAACATGGAAAACGCCTTTTGAGCCAGCAGGATGCGGCAGCCGGTGCGCTGCTGCACCCCGGCCAGGATCTCCAGATTGCGGCGCAGCGCGCTTTCATCCACCACATATACCGGGGTGCGCAGCCCCGGCTCGGTGCAATTCTGGCGGTCCATCACTCCACCGTGGCGGGATGCTCATCCACCACCCAGGGCAGGCCGTACTGGTTCAGCATCTCCATGAAGGGATCGGGATCCATCTCCTCCAGGTTGTAGACGCCGGGCTTGCGCCACTGGCCATTGGCCACCAGAGCGGTGCCGATCATAGCGGGCACGCCGGTGGTATAGCTGATGGCCTGGCTGCCCAGTTCCTTGTAGCACTCCTGATGGTCGCAGACGTTGTAGATATAGATGGTACGCTCTTTGCCATCCTTGACGCCGGTGTAGATGCAGCCGATGTTGGTCTTGCCCACCGTGCGGGGCCCCAGCGAAGCGGGATCGGGCAGCAGCGCCTTGAGGAACTGGATGGGTACGATCTCATGCCCCTCAAAGTTGATGGGGCTGGTGGACAGCATACCCACGTTTTCCAGACACTTCATGTGGGTCAGATAGCTCTGGCCGAAGGTCATGAAGAAGCGGATCCGCTTGACGCCGGGGATATTCTTGGCAAGGCTCTCGATCTCCTCGTGATGCAGCAGGTACATATCCTTTTTGCCCACCTGGGGGAAATCGTACTCCCGCTTGATCTCCATGGGTTTGGTCTCCACCCAGTGGCCGTCTTTCCAGTAGCTGCCGTTGGCCGACACTTCACGCAGGTTGATCTCGGGGTTGAAGTTGGTGGCGAAGGGATAGCCGTGGTCGCCGCCGTTGCAGTCCAGGATATCGATGGTGTGGATCTCGTCAAAGTAGTGCTTGAGGGCATAGGCGCTGAAGACGCTGGTGACGCCCGGATCAAAGCCGGAACCCAGGATGGCGGTCAGGCCGGCCTCCTCAAACTTTTTCTTGTAAGCCCACTGCCAGCTGTAATCAAAGTAGGCGGTGAAGCCTTCCTCCTTGCAGCGCTTTTCGTAGATAGCGCGCCAGGCGGGATCGTCGGTATCCTCGGGCTCATAGTTGGCGGTGTCGATGTAGTGCACACCGCAGGCCAGGCAGGCGTCCATGATGGCCAGATCCTGGTAAGGCAGGGCCACGTTCAGCACCAGGTTGGGCTGGTACGCGTTGATCGCCCGCTTGATGTCCTCCACATCGTCGGCATTGACGGTCATGGTGGTGATCTTCACCGGGGTGCCGGCGGCCTCCAGCTTGGCCTTCAGTGCATCGCACTTGGAAACCGTGCGGCTGGCAATGCACAGTTCAGGGAAAGTCTCGAAATTCTGGCAGCACTTCTGGATCGCCACCGAGGCGACGCCGCCGCAGCCAATGACAAGCAGTTTGCTCATAGTTGATCTCCTTTCATCCTCAAACGCCAGGGTCAGGCCCTGGATCAATCTTCTTCCTCTTTCAAAAGGTCCTCGACATAACGCGGCAGCATAAAGGCGCCGCGGTGCAGGTGGGTGGTATAGTACCAGGTCTTGATGTTGCGCTTGTTCCAGCGCTTGGGGTCAAAGTCCTTGATGGGATGGTACTTTTTGCTGGCAAAGCCAAACAGCCAGTACCCTGCCGGGCAGGTGGGGATATGGGCCTGGTATACCCGGCTGATGGGGAACGAGCGGTATGCCTTTTTGTGCATGGCGCGGCAGGTCTCCTCATCCTCGTCAAAGAAGGGGCTGCCGTGCTGATAGACCATGATGCCGTCCTCGCGCAGGGCCTTGTAGCAGCTGCCGTAGAACTCTTTGGTAAACAGGCCGGCCGCATGGCCCAGAGGGTCGGTGCAGTCGTTGATGATCAGGTCGTACTCATCCTCTTTGCCGCGTAAAAAGCGCAGGCCGTCCTCGTAGTACACCCGCACACGGATGTCATCCAGGCCGCAGGCGTTGTCGGGGAAGAATTTGCGGCAGACATCCACAAACATCTTGTCCGGTTCCACCACATCGATGACTTCGATCTCCTGGTAGTGGGACAGTTCCCGGGCGACGCCGCCGTCCCCGCCGCCGATGACCAGCACCCGCTTGACGTCAGGGTGGACCGCCATGGGCACATGGACGATCATCTCGTCGTAGGTGAACTCATCCTTTTCGGAAAAAATAACGCTGCCGTCCGAGGTGAGGAACCGGCCGAATTCGGGGGAATCAAACACGTCGATCCGCTGAAAATCGCTGGTGCCGCTGTAAAGCTGCCGGTCCACCCGGATACAGGTCTTGACGTTGGCGGTGTGCAGTTCGCCAAACCAGTAATCCATCTCCTGCATGGGATGTATCCTCCTTTCAGGCCAAAACGTTCAGTTCAGAGATATCCTCGCTTGCGGGCCCCTGCATCGAGCAGCCCTTGGCCTTGGCAAACTCGATGTAATCGATGATCTCCGGGGTGATCACTTCGCCGGGGGCGAGAATGGGGATCCCCGGCGGATAGCACATGACGAACTCGGTGCAGATCCGCCCTGCGGTCTGGCGCAGGGGCAGACTCTCCTTGGGCGAATAGAACGCCTGCTGGGGCGTGGCCTTGACCTGGGGCGTGATATATTCTGCCGTAAACAGGTCGCTTTTGGGCTTGGAATAGAGGCGTCGGATATCTGCCAGCGCGCCCACCAGCCGCTCGATGTCCTGGATGCGATCCCCGATGGAGATATAGGCCAGGATGTTGGAAAGATCCCCGAATTCGATCTGGATATCGTACTCATCCCGCAGCAGGTCGTAAACCTCGATGCCGGTCAGCCCGATCCCGCGGGTGTTGACCGCCAGCTTGGTGACGTCGAAGTCATAGACGCTGCCGCCGTTGATCAGTTCGGAACCGAAGGCGTAGTAATCCCCGATGGCGTTGATCTCATGCCGGGCATACTCGGCCATGTCCACCACCTTGGCAAAGCTCTCCCTGCCGCGCATGGCCAGATTGCGCCTGCTGATATCCAGGCTGGACATCAGCAGATAGGAAGCGCTGGTAGTCTGGGTCAGGTTGATGATATTGCTCACATAGCCCACATTGACCCCGGGACCGCACAAAAGCAGCGAACTCTGGGTCAGGCTGCCGCCCGATTTGTGCATCGAGACGGCCGCCATATCCGCGCCGGCTGCCATGCCGCTGAGGGGCAGGGCCGGCCCAAAATACAGGTGGGTGCCGTGCGCCTCATCCACCAGGGCCAGCATTCCATGGCTGTGGGCCAGCTCCACCAGCCTGCGCAGGTCGGAGCAGATGCCGTAGTATGTGGGGTTGTTGATGAAGATGGCCACAGCATCGGGGTTTGCCTCGATGGCGGCCCGCACGTCTTCCACCTCCATCCCCAGCGGAATGCCCAGGTCGGTGTCCACTTTGGGGTCGATGTAGACCGGCACCGCCCCGCACAGCACCAACGCATTGATGGCGCTCTTGTGCACGTTGCGGGGCAGGATGATCTTATCCCCCGGCTTGCAGGCGGTCAGCACCATGCCCTGCACACTGCTGGTGGTGCCGCCCACCATCAAAAACGCATGGGCTGCGCCGAAGGCGTCGGCGGCCAGCTCCTCTGCCTCCTTGATGACCGAAACCGGATGGCAAAGGTTATCCAACGGTTTCATCGAATTGACATCGATCCCGACGCAGCGCTCTCCCAAAAGCTCTACCAGCTCCGGGTTGCCGCGCCCTCTCTTGTGTCCCGGCACGTCAAAGGGTACTACCCTCTGCCGTCGGAACCTTTCCAGCGCCTCGTAGATAGGCGCTCTTTTTTGACGCTCCCGATCCAATGAACATCTCCCTCTCCTGCATAGATTCCCTGCCGCGCCGCAAAATAAAAAGCAGCGCACCCTTGCAGGCACACTGCTTGTGGAAACATTCTAAAGGGGCCGCCGTCCCATCTGGTGGGACATGGCGCGCCAGGCGCCGGGCCATACCTTGCAAAGAGGGCTTCAGCAAATAGA
Organism: Faecalibacterium sp. An58; assembly: GCF_002161515.1. Classification (NCBI taxonomy): domain Bacteria; kingdom Bacillati; phylum Bacillota; class Clostridia; order Eubacteriales; family Oscillospiraceae; genus Faecalibacterium; species Faecalibacterium sp. An58. The sequence goes on along the minus strand of NZ_NFHX01000002.1, from coordinate 91,897 downwards.
TCGAGGGGCTGTTCTGCTGCTCTTATTGACGTTTCACAAGTGGTGTGCGCATCCGCACGGGGTTACAAAAAGGACCAACTTATAAAATTTCCGGGCACACGGCCCGTTCAATAATGTTGTGGCGCTTTACGCCACACGCGGCAGCGGCCAGCCCTGTCCGATGAGCTTTAGGCACCCCGGATGGGTGCCCGGCCTAATCTATTTGCGTGCATGGAACGCACACATTTCGAGTTTATTGTATCATGTTTTTTTCACTTGTCAAGCAGTTGTGTGAAAATCCTTTCATTCTTTATCCCTTTCTGTCGGAAAACCGCGTATGAGCGCAGCCGTCCGGCTTTTTGCAGCGGATAAAATAAGCCGCTGCCTGTGCGCAGCGGCCATTCTTTTACGGCGCGGCCTGTTCCAAAGGCGTGGTGCCGAAATAGGCACAGATGGCCTGGTAGTAGACTCTGGCGGCCAGCTGACAGCCATCGGTGTCTCCAAACCGATCCACATCCCCGGCATTCGTCACAAAGCACTGTTCCGCCAGCACAGCCGGACAGTCCGCCTGCTCCAGCACAGTGAAAGTCTCCTCGTCCCGAATCTGCAGGTCGTTGGCCTCCGCCAGCACCTTCTGCCCCTGCTGGTAATAGATGTAGCGCACCCCGCCCTGCCCCCGCAGGGTGCTGCCGGCGGCCTGCATCCCTTCCGCCAGCAGCCGCGCAAAATAAACGCTCTCCCTATGCCAGGTGCGCCCCGGCGTAATGGGGTAACACTCGAAGCCGCTTGCCTCGGTGGCGGCAGAATTTCCGTGGATGGACAGCAGCAGGTCGGCTCGCTGCCGGTTGGCCTGCTGCACCCGTTCGGTGGGGGTGGCTGTGACATCATACCCCGCACGGGTGGTGACCGGCTGATAATTGGGGTCTGCCCTCAGCCAGGCCAGCAGCGCCTCGGCCGTGGCAGCGGTCATGTCCCGCTCCACCACCACCCCGGTGGCGCCGGGGTCACTGCCCCCATGCCCTGCATCCACAGCCACCACATAGGGCGGGTCCCCCACTTCGGGACGGAAATCCGGTCCCGGCTCCTCCACGGCACTGGCTTCCCGGTAGGTATCCGGTGCGCCGTACAGTGCGCTGCCTATGCGTAAAGCAAGGCCCAGTGCCACCGCGGCGGCCAGGGCGACAGCCTGCCAGCCGACGCGGACCGGCCTGCTGTGTTTCGATGCGATCCTTCTGCGCTGTTTTCTCATCCTGTGCCTTCGTTCCCTCCCTGTTTGGTCTCCCTTCACTTCAAAACGAAAACGACCGCCCCAAAATGACAGACGGGCGGTCGTTTTCTTGTATTTTTCACAAAAGGCCCGATTTACTTCAGCTCCACGACGGTCACGCCGCTTTCGCCTTCGCCGTAACGGCCCAGACGGAAACTCTTGACCATCCGGTGCCCCCGCAGGTGCTTCTGGATGGCATTGCGCAGCGCGCCGGTGCCATTGCCATGGATCAGGTAGACCGTGGACTGCCCGTTCAGGATCGCCCGGTCAATGAAGGAATCCGCTTCCTGGATCGCCTCATCCACCGTCAGTCCCAGCAGGTTGCATTCCATTTTGGCATCCCTGCGCACCCGCTCCACATGGCCGCCGCCCGAACGGCTGCCATCTCCGGTCTGGCGGGTGTAGCGCTGCTGGGCTTTGGTCTTGGGGGCGGCGGGCGTCTTTTCCATCTTGTCCGGCTGCTTGAGGCCCTTCAGGGGCACCTTGGTTTTGACGATGCCCGCCCGCACCAGGACGTCCCCGTTGCGGTCCGGCAGAGCCAGCACGGTAGCCAGCTGGCCCAGCTCCGCGATGCAGACCTCCTGGCCCACCCGCACCTCTTTCAGGGGCACAAATTCCCGCACCGGGTTGTGGACCACGTCCGAGTTTGCAAACAGCTTGGCCGACTCTTTCTTGGCGATCTCCCGCGCACGCTGGGCACGCTGCTGGGCGCTGGTCTTTTCATCCTTCTGGATGCGGCGCAGCTCCTCGGTCAGATTGTAGGCTTCGTTCTCCACCTGCTGGGCCAGGGTGCGGGCTTTGGCCCGGGCTGCTTCCAGCTCGTTTTCACCCTGGCGGATCAGCTCCTCTTTCTTTTTCTGGGCGTCTTCCAGCTGATGGGCCGCCTCGTGGCGCAGCTGCTCCACCTGGTCCTGGCTCTCTTTCAGCTGAAGCTTGAGATCGTCCAGCTGCCCCAGCACGGCGTCCAGCCGCTTGTCATCGGCAGACAGATGCTGCTTGGCGGCCTGGATGACCCGCTCGGGGATGCCCAGCTTTTCGCTGATCAGGAATGCATTGGATTTACCCGGCACGCCCACGCTCAGCTTATATGTGGGCCGCAAAGTCTCCAGATCGAACTCACAGCTGGCGTTCACCACACCGGGCGTCTCCAGGGCAAACACTTTCAGCTCGGCATAATGGGTGGTCGCCATCAGCAGCACCTTGCGGCGGCGCAGTTCCTCGATGATGGCCACAGCCAGGGCGGCGCCCTCGGCGGGGTCGGTGCCTGCGCCCAGCTCGTCCAGCAGCACCAGGGTGCCGGGGCCGGCCAGCTCAAGAATGCCGGTGATCTTGGTCATATGGCCCGAGAAGGTGGAAAGGCTCTGCTCGATGCTCTGCTCGTCGCCGATATCCACCAGGTATTCCTGAAAGACACAGACCTCGCTGCGCTCATCCGCAGGGATCAAAAAACCGCACTGGGCCATGGCGCACAGCAAGCCGGCGGTTTTCAGGGTCACCGTCTTGCCGCCGGTGTTGGGGCCGGTGATGATCAGCGCGTCATAGTCCTGCCCCAGCGCGATATCCACCGGCACACATTTGGCCGGGTCGATCAGAGGATGGCGGGCGCGCACCAGCGAGAACGAAGCGTCATACCGGACGGCGGGCTTGAAAGCCTTCATCTCCAGAGCCATGCGGGCCTTGGCCAGCAGGATGTCGATCTCCAGCATGGCCTTGTAGCTGTACTGGAACTGGGGCTCGATGGCCGCCACCTGGCTGGTGAAAGCGGTCAGGATCCGCTCGATCTCCTGGGCCTCCTGGGCCCGGTATTGCAGGATGCGGGCGTTGGCTTCCACCACGGCCTGGGGTTCCACGAAAACGGTGGCGCCGGTGGAGGAGACGTCGTGGATGATACCGCTGATCTCGCCCCTGTATTCGCTTTTAACGGGCACCACATACCGTCCGTTGCGGATCGAGACCACCGCCTCCTGCAGATATTTGGAGGACTCCATATTGTGGACCATATTCTCCAGACGGTCACGGATGGCGTTTTCGGTGGCGCGGATCTTTTTGCGCAGATCGTTCAGGGTGTGGGAGGCGGTATCTGCCATGGTGTCAGGCGCCAGAATAGCGGCCGAAATCTGCTGTTCCAGACCGGGCTGGGGAGCCAGGGCGTAGAACAGATCGTCGGTGGGCAGCATATCGTGGTCGGTGGAACCGTACCAGCTGCTCAGATTCTGGAAGTTGCGCAGGGTGCCCGCCACCAAAAGCAGCTCACCCATCGACAGGACGCCCCCCTTGACGGCACGGGTGGCCAGAGCGCTGACCCCCTCCACGCCGCCAAAACGGGGCGATCCGTTTTTGATCAGGAGGGTGTTGATGGCGTCGGTCTGCTCCAGGGCATAGCGGACTTCGTCCGGGTCGCACTGGGGCGTCAGCTCCAGCATCTTCGCCCTGGCCTCCTGACAGACGCATCCGGCGGCAGCCCGCTCGATGATCTTATTCAGCTCCAGTGTTTTAAAAAAACTTGTATCCATTGGTTCAATCCTTTGTTTGCTTTTGATCCGGGTCCCAGGAGGACAGGGACCGCAAAAACTTGAGGGTATTCAGAGGCTTGTCCATGTGAGCCAGGGCGTACTGCTCGGCCACAGCAAAGAGATATCCGGCGCTGCTGGCCGAGATCCGGAAACCGAACAGCTTTTTATCCTCTGTCAGACAGATGTAACGCACCGCGAACAGCGCCCCCTTATCCAGGTTGCAGGTCACCTTTGCTTTGGCTGCACAGTCCTCGCAGAGCAGATGGCCGTCCTCCATATCCAGGTAGAAGCGTTCCCCGTCATAAGCGCCGCAATCCCTGCAGCAGAGCAGCTGGGGCAAAAAGCCGCACTCGCAGCACATCCGCAGCTCGAACACCGCCTTGACGATCTTGGGGTCGGCTTTTTTCTTGCAGATCATATACAGGCAGTTCATCAGCAGTTTGAGTTCTTTCTCGGCGGGCTGGTCCGCCAAGGAAAGGCCGAGGGTGTATTCCACCATATACATGGCGACACCCTGGGCCTCAAAGCTGTAAATGATATCCCGAAAATCCGTTTCGTATCCCGCTTCCACAACGGTGTACATTTTGTCATCGGCGTTCCGCCCGGGCCGCAGCACAAATTCCGAATAGCACAGCTGGCCGCAGGCTGCAAAAAGGTGGCTGGTCAGTCGCATACTGTTTTTGGCAAAGGCCGAGATCAGCCCCTTTTCAGCCGTCAGGATCTTGATGATCCGGTCCGACTCGCCGTACTCGATCTCCTGCAGCACCAGCCCCATGATCACAAACTCGTCCATCGTACCCTCCTCCGGCAGACGCCGCGGCGGCGGCCCGTCTGTAATCCAGATAGTGGTCGATCCGTCCGGTCCGGGCAAACCGCTGCCAGCAGCGTTCAGCATCCATATGTCAGCACCCGCTTTCTCGTTTCTGTCGCGGCGGCCTGACCGTGCAAAGGGTCACTTGCGGCCGGGGTCCTGCCGGAAACCGAAGCTGTTGAGCAGGAACTCATTGTCCCGCCAGTCCGGCTTGACCTTGACCCAGCACTGCAGGTTGACCCGGCAGCCCAAAAAGTCCTCGCAGTCCACCCGGGCGGCGCTGGCGATCTTTTTGAGCATGGCGCCCCCCTTGCCGATCACCATTCCCTTGTGGCTCTCCCGCTCACAGTAAATGTTTACATCGATGTCCACAAGGTCGGTCCCGGGGCGCTCCTTGAACCGCTCTACCACCACGGCCAGCCCATGGGGGATCTCATCCCGCATGAACAGCAGCGCCTTTTCCCGGATCAGCTCGGCCACCAGTTCTTTTTCGGGCATATCGGTGTAGGCGTCATCGTCAAAGTAATGAGGCCCCTCCACCGCATAGCGGCTCAGCAGCTCAAACAGCTGCTCACAGTTGCGGTTGTCCCGGACGCTGACGGTGCAGACCTGGTCAAATACGCCCAGCGCTTCCAGCTCCGCTTTGCGTGCTTCCAGCTCGGCAGGGTCCTTGACCAGATCGATCTTGTTGATGACCGCAATGGCAGGCCCGCTGCGGCGCAGCGCGTCGATCAGCATCTGCTCCGACTCGTTCAGGCCGGGATGCGGCTCAAACAGCATCATGGACACATCCACATCCCCCACCGAGTCGCTGGCGGTCTTGTCCATCCGCTTGCCCAGCTTGTTCTTGGCCTTGTGGACGCCCGGGGTGTCCAGCAGGACATACTGCAAGGGTCCTCTGGTGATCACACCCGTGATGCGGGTGCGGGTGGTCTGGGGCTTGGAAGTGACGATGGCTACCTTTTCCCCCACCAGGAGGTTGGTCAGGCTGGATTTGCCCACATTGGGCCGGCCGATCACCGCCACAAAGACCGAGGCAGTCCGCGCCTCGTGTGTATGTTCGGTTGTTTTATTCTCGGTATGATTCAAAAGTCTTACTCTCTTTCCATCCTCGGTGTATAGCCGCCAATCTGCCGGGTTGGGCTGTTCCACATCCTGCTTTCCCGGCTGCGGGTCTCATTCGGTATAACTGACCGTGCGGGGCAGTCCCAGCTGCAAAAGGATGGCTTCCTCCCGCTCCCGCATACGGACGGCCTCTAGGCCGCCGTTCTCATGGTCATAGCCCAGCAGATGCAGCATCGAGTGGACCGTCAAAAAAGCCACTTCCCGCTGCAACGAATGGCCGTAGAGGTTGGCCTGTTCCATGGCCCGCTCCATGCTGATGACGATGTCCCCCAGCATCTTGCAGCCGTTGTTGCCGTCCACGTCGTACTGGCCGCCCTCGCCCAGCGGAAAGCTGAGCACATCGGTGGGCATGGGCTTGCTGCGGTACTGGTTGTTCAGCTCCGCAATGGCCGCGTTGTCCACGAAGGTGACGCTGATCTCGGCCGGCCCCTCAAACTTTTCATATTCGAGCACAGCGTTGCAGGCCCGGCGGATCAGGATGCGCAGGCCGGATGGTACCTTGACTGCCTTCTGCGCGTTGGTGATAAGAACTTTATTGGACATTGTCAGTCCGCTCCTTTCTTTTGGCGGCGCTTTACCATCAGCGTTTCGCGGGGTGCGCGGCAGCCTCATAGGCTTTGATGATCTCCTGCACCAGACGATGGCGCACCACGTCCTTTTCGTTGAAATAGCACTGTGCGATCCCGGAAATATTCTTGAGCACCTGCAAAGCATCCACCAGGCCGCTGCGGGTCCGGTCGGGCAGGTCGATCTGGGTCACGTCCCCTGTCACCACCACCTTGGAACCGTTGCCCATCCGGGTCAGGAACATCTTCATCTGCTCCGGTGTGGTGTTCTGGGCCTCATCCAGAATGATGAAAGAGTCGTCCAGGGTGCGCCCCCGCATATAGGCCAGGGGGGCCACCTCGATCAGCTGCTTTTCCACCAGACGCTCAAAGCTCTCGGCGCCCAGCATATCCAGCAGGCCGTCATACAGAGGCCGCAGGTAGGGGTCCACCTTCTGCTGCAGATCGCCGGGCAGAAAACCCAGTTTTTCGCCGGCCTCCACAGCCGGCCGGGTCAGGATGATGCGGGAGACGTCCTTTGCCTTGAAGGCTTTGACCGCCATCGCCACCGCCAGATAGGTCTTGCCGGTACCGGCAGGCCCCACCCCAAAGGTGATGGGATGGGTGCGGATGGCGTTGAGATATTCCTTCTGCCCCAGCGTCTTGGGCCGGATGGGCCGGCCTTTGACGGTGACCGCCACAAAGTCCTCGGTCAGCTCCCGGACCCGTTTTTCCTCGCCGTCGTGGGCCAGGCTCATGCAGTAGTGCACGGTCTGGTCCTCCAACGGCGTGTGATTCTCGATCAGGAGCAGCATACTTTCCACCGCCCGGGCTGCGGCCGCCACATTCTCCTCCTCCCCGGCCAGGCGCAGCATGGTGCCCCGGCAAGTGGCCGTGACGGAAAACTCTTTTTCCAGAAGGCGGATGTTGCTGTCGCAGTTGCCAAACACTGCGGCGGCGATCTCTACACTGTCCAGTTCGATGCTCTTTTCTGCCATGGGTTCCCTCCCGCACTGAATGATGGATCGGATTTTGCGCAGGTGCCGCACACCTGCCCAGTTTAACACAGACTATAATTCTATGCTTTATTATATCACCAAAACTTTACAGTGGAAACTGTGAAAATCACACAAAATTTTTGATACGTATTCAAGCGGTTTACCATGTAGGCACAGCCCGCTGCCTTCCGGCAAAACGGCCCGTGCTTTCTCCATCGCCGCAGGGCAAAGGGGATCGCTTGACACCCGGCGTCTTTTGTGATAAAATAAGTTGCGTTGCAGCAAACGTGGTATGCTACTGTGGCTCAGCCGGTAGAGCAGCTCACTCGTAATGAGCAGGTCGTCCGTTCGAATCGGATCAGTAGCTCCATCCAAATCCCCGGGATCGTAGAAAACGGTCCCGGGGATTTCTGTTTTATCTCCGTCATTCTTGAGGCGGCAGGCTGCGGCAGAGCTGGCAGAGGATCAGACAGCATCCCAGAAAGGCCAGCAGCGCACAGTCCGGCGGCACCCGGCGCAGGATGGCCGGGGACTTGTGCAGCACAGCAGCGGCAGACTGTTCCCCGCCCGGCAGCCAGAGCAGCAGGCGAAACAATCCCAAAGACAGAGGTAGATGCAGCGCCCGCGCCAGCAGCAGAGGCCGGAAGGATATCTCCGGCGGGCAGATGGTCCGCACCTGGAGCAGCACCGAAAGGCCCTGCAAACTGATGGCTGCGCAGCACAGCCAGCTGGCCCACCGCCCGCTCCGGGCGGCCAGGTCGCAGCCGGAACACACCTCCAGCAGCATGGCGGCAGGGAGGCTGCTGCCGGGCAGCAATGTCCCCAATCCTCCCGCCAGCAGCCGAAAATACAGAATGAAGCCGCACAGCTTGCAATACGTCACAGCAGCCTCGGCAATGACCGCATCCAGCCGTACCGGCTGCCATACAGGCTGCTGGGGTGTCCCGGCAGAGGCAGGCTGCCGTCGCTGCCGGCACGCACAGCGCAGAAATGCCGCCGAGGCCAGCCCAGCCACCGCCTGTGCCAGAAACAGCCGCACGCCCAGTGCCATGCTGCCCAGCATCCCCTGCCCCACCGTCAGGATCACAAAGGAAGGGCCTGAACAAATGCAGGCGGGCAGCAGACAGGCTGCCTCCCGGGCGTCCAGCTGCCCGGCGCGGACTGCCTGGGCCGCGGCGTTGGCCGCAGGGGCAAAGCCGCCGCTCAGCCCCATCAGCAGCACACCGCCGGCACAGGGGCTGGAAGCGCCGGCCAGACGGGCGGCGGGCGCCAGCAGGCGGCCCAAAAGGTCCCCGCCGCCGCTGCGCACCATCAGGGTGGATACGATCAAAAACGGGAACAGCGACAGCAGCAGCGGTCCCCCGCACAGAACCAGTCCCTGTCGCAAAGCCTGGGCGCAGGCCGTCGGCGCGGCAAAGGGCAGCGCCGCGGTCAGCAGCGCCAGCAGGACCAGCACCCATCGTTGAAAAAAGCAGCGGCAATACATAAGCAGCCCCCCTGCTTCCATATATATGGACAGGGACGGCGCGGCATTCCGGCCAACGGAGCGCCTGTCCGCACACCGCCGCAGGGCTGCCAACAGGAGGGAAAACGGTGTCGAAACAACACAAAAGGCGGCTTACGCCGCAGGGCTGGCTCAAGCTGCTGTTCCGCCAGCCCCCTGCGGGGATCTACCGCCAGCCGTCTGTCTATATGACCGGCACCCAGATGGAGATCCAGAACTTCCGGCAGATCCGCACCTATGACAGCAGCAAACTCTGCCTGGAGCTGTACGGCGGCATCTTTACGGTGTATGGGGACGAGATGCAGATCCTGTCCCTCGCAGCCCACCGGATCACACTCCAGGGCCGGTTTGTGCGGACCGACTTTTCGGACGGAACATAAAAGGAGGCGGGCGGATGGACGCATTGCAGCTCTGGGCCATGGTATCCTTCACGGCCCGCGGCGGAAACACCGAAGGTCTGCTGAATGCAGCCGCCAGCGGCGGGCTCCATCTCTCCCGGCTCACAGCCCGGCCGGACGGCTTTGCGGGACAGTGTGCCGCCTGGCGTTACCGGCGGCTGGCTTCCATGGCGCGCCGGCGTCGTGTGCGGCTGCGCATCCAAAAACGGATGGGGCTGTTCTTCTGCCTGCGCCCTCTGTTCCGGCGCACCGGCCTTTGGGTGGGAGCTGCCCTCTTTGTGCCCCTTCTGCTTTGGAGCCGCAGCCTGGTTTGGGCTGTGGATTACGGCGCCCTGTCCACCGGCCAGCAGGCTCGCGCCGCCATCGTGCTGCGGACCGGAGCCGGACTGGAACCCGGCGCATATGTCACGCAGGAGCGGCTGGCCGCCGGTGAATACGCCCTGCTGCAAAGCGGGGAATTCTCATGGGCCAGCCTTAATTTCTTCGGGGGCAGGCTGCAGGTGGAGGTCACTCCTGCCAAACCGGTCCCCGCCATCTTTTCGGGCAAGTGGCAGACGCTGTGTGCCAGGACCGGCGGCACGGTAGAGGCGGTGGATTTGCAGAGCGGCACCGCCCTTGTGACCCCCGGCCAGCAGGTGGAGGCAGGCCAGCCTTTGATCGGCACATCCCGCACCGAGCGGGACGGCACCCCTATTTTTGCCCCGGCCGCCGGCACTGTGACCGCCCGGTTCGAGTGGACGGCCGCCTGGCAGCAGCCCCTCTCCGCTCAGGTCCCGCTGCTGACCGGCGCCACCCGCATCCATCTGCTTTTGCGCTGCGGCGGTCTGGAGCTTGCCCTTCCAAACCTTTGGGGCTCCGGCGCAGAGGGCAGTGCCGTCACGCGCCACATCCAGCTGGCCCCTGCGGGGTTTCCCCTGCCGGTCTCCATCGAGGAGACCACCGTATATCAAACGGAAGCGGGACAGACCGACTACCCCGACGGGCTGGCTCTGGCCATGGCACGCCTCCACTGTCTCCAGGCGCTGGAGGCCGAATGGCCCGGCGCCCGGATCGCAGCCAGAAAAGAGCAAGTGAAAATGCGGGCCGGCAGCCTGGATTATACCGTCACCTATACCCTTTTGGCAGATATCGTACAGCGTTAGACCGCACAAAAAAGCTGGCCCGTGCCCCAAAGCGCGGCCAGCTTTTTCATATGCAGCATTGTTTCGGGAAAGACGCCGTCACGGGGCGGCAGGAGCTTCCTCCTGAGGCGGCAGTTCGGCCAGCAGCCGGTTGAGGTCAAACTCATATTTGCTGTGGCAGAAATGGCACACCACCTCGCACCGGGGGTCCTCATCCCGGAGCTTTTCCAGTTCCCTGCGGCCTAAACTGAGCAGCATCTCCCGGGTACGCTCCTCGCTGCAGTCGCACCGGTAAAAGACCTGCCGGGTCTCCAGCACCGAGGGTGCAAATCCGGCCAGCGCCTTTTCCATCATATCCCGCGGGGTGGCGCCGGCCTGCAGCATCTCGGTCACCGAGGGCATGGCGGCGATGTTGGCCTCCAGCCGGGTGATCTCCGCATCGGTGGCTCCGGGCAGCAGCTGCACCAGGTATCCGCCTGCGCAGTGGATGCTCAGATCCGGGTCCACCAAAACGCCCAGGGCGCACACCGTGGGGATCTGCTCGCTGTAAGCATAGTAGGCCGTCAGGTCCTCGGCGATCTCACCCGATACCAGGGGCACCTGCCCCACGGTCGGCTCCTTCTGGAGCTTATTGTCCCGGATCACCGTCAGGACGCCGTCCCTGCCCACTGCGCCCCCTACATCCAGATGGCCGTCGGCCCGGGGGGGCATCTCAACCAGCGGATGGTCGATGCAGCCTTTGACATTGCCGGTGCCGTCGGTGCAGGCAATGAGCAGACCGGCAGGCCCTCCGCCGTTCACACGCAGGGTGATGCGGTCGCGGTCATCTTTCAACATCGAACCCATCAAGGCCGCGCCGGTCAGCAGCCGGCCCAGAGCCGCGCTGCAGGTGGCGCTGGTCTTGTGCAGCCGCTCCGCTTTGCAGACGATATCGGTGGAATTTATACCGCAAAATACGATCCCGCCATTTTCGGACAGACCGCGGATCAATTCAGCCATTTTGTTCTCCTTCCAGCTGTGTATAATTTTTGACCGCACAGAAGAAATACCGCTCGCTGGTGTCGGTCAGCGGGCCAAACGTCTCTCCATCGCAGACGGATTCCAAAGTGAAGCCGTGCCGCTCCAGCGAGGCGCGGATCTGGTCCAGCGGATATGTATACTCACAGAATTCCTCGTGGAAACGCTCCCCTGTTTCGTGGTCGTGCACATCCAGGGCTATGCGGACTTTTCGCCCGTCCTCTTCCAAATGGTTTTTCCAGACGCAGTCCGCCTCGTCCGCTGCAAAGGTAAAGGTGTTGTTGCCCAGCACTTCCCGGTGTTTGTAGGGCGTATTCATATCAAAGAGCAGCACTCCGCCCTTTTCCATAAAGAAAGCGGCGTTGGCGATGGCTTTGTCCAGCTCAGGCAGATGGTTGAAGGTGTCAAAGGTAGACACCGCCCCCCGAATGGTGCCGTAGAGATCCAGATCGCACAGATCCTGCTGCAGCAGAAGGAGCCTGCCGGTCAGCTCCAGCTGGTCGGCTTTGTCCCGTACCACACAGAGCATTTCCTCCGACTGGTCAATGGCGATCATATCGTAACCGGCCTGGGCCAGCATCAGGGTCAGCTCACCGGTGCCGCAGCCCAGATCGGCCAGAATGCCGTCCGTGATGCCATGGGCGTCCAGCTGGCCTTTGACATGGCGGTAAAGCGCCTCGTAATCTGCATCCTCATTGAAGGAATCGTAAAAATAGGCAAATTCGTTATAAGCCATTCGTCTGTTCTCCCTCACCCGGCGCCCCCGCAACGGCGGCGTCCAGGATGGCCTGCAGCTGAGGAATGCCATAGCCGCTTTCGGCGCTGGTCAGCACCACAGCCTTGCACCCAAAGGTCAGGCACACCTTCTCAAAGGCCTGGCGGGTCTGCTCCAGCTGGCTCTTTTTCAGCTTGTCGGCCTTGGTCAGAGCCACCACATAGGGGATCTGGTGATAGTGCAGATACCGCAGCATCTGCGCATCGTCGGCGCTGATGTCGTGGCGGCAGTCGATCAGCTGGACCAGCAGGGTGTGGTTGCGCTGGGCATCGAAATAACTGTTGATCAGCTCATCCCAGCGCTGGCGGTCGGCGTTGCTGACCTTGGCATAGCCGTAACCGGGCAGGTCCACAAAATAGCAGCTGTCCACCTCATAGAAATTGATGGTGGCGGTCTTGCCCGGCGTACTGGACACCCGGGCCAGGTTCTTGCGGTTGCACAGCTTGTTGATCAGGCTGGACTTGCCCACATTGGACCGGCCCGAAAAACTGATCTCAGGCCGTCCGCTGTCGGGCAGCTGGCTGGAAATGCCATAGCTTGCCAGAAAGGCCGCTTTGTTGTAATTCATGGTTTCCCCCTTTGGATCGGTTCAGCAGACGACCCCCGGCTGCGGCGTTTTTTCGGCCGGCGGCGGCAGGATGGCGTCGCTGGTCTTGGGCTTTCTGGCCCGGGTGCGCCGAGTGGGCATGGACTTGGCAGGCTTGAGCAGCGCCGTATCCAGCACCTGCTCCAAAGTGGAAACAGGCATGAAGGTCAGGTTCTGCTTGACCTCCTCGTCCACATCGTAAAGGTCGCTCTCGTTGTCTTTGGGGATCAGCACCAGCTTCATCCCCTCCCGGTAAGCCGCCATGCTCTTTTCACGCAGGCCGCCGATGGGCAGCACATAGCCGTGCAGGGTGATCTCACCGGTCATGGCCACATCTCCCCGCACGGGGCGGCCGGACAGGCAGGAGATCAGGGCGGTGGTCAGGGTGACACCGGCCGAAGGGCCATCCTTGGGGATGGCGCCTTCCGGAGCATGGATGTGCAGATCGCACTTTTTCAGCTTTTCGGTGTCGATGCCGTATTCCGCCGCATGGACCCGGGCATAGGTGATGGCCAGCTGGGCGCTCTCCTTCATCACGTCGCCCAGAGAGCCGGTGACGGTGATCTTGCCCGAACCGTCCTCGATCACCTGCACCTCGATGGGCAAAGTCTCGCCGCCTACGCTGGTCCAGGCCAGGCCGTTGGCGATGCCCACAGCATTGTCCCGGTTGAGGAACTCCGGCTTGACCACACGGGGACCCAGCAGTTCTTCCAGCATCGACTCGGTGACCGACACCTTCTCCGTCTCGCCGGCGGCGATCTTGCGGGCGCACTTGCGCAGCACACTGGTGATGATGCGCTCCAGGCTGCGGACGCCTGCCTCCCGGGTATAGCCGTCGATCAGGCCGTAAAGGGCTCCCTTGGACAAAGTTACCTTGCCGGTCAGGCCGCACAGCTCCAGCTGCTTGGGCAGCAGATGCTGGCGGGCAATGTTGTATTTTTCCACGCGGGTATAGCTGGGCAGCTCGATGATATCCATCCGGTCCCGCAGAGGCGCCGGGATACTGCCCAGGTCGTTGGCCGTGGTGATGAACAGGACGTGGCTCAGATCGTAGGGGATGTCCAGGAAATGGTCCTTGAATGTATTGTTCTGTTCGGGGTCCAGCGCCTCCAGCAGGGCGGCGGCGGGGTCGCCGCGGAAATCCCCTGCCAGCTTGTCGATCTCGTCCAGCAGGATCAGCGGGTTCTGGCTCTTGGCCGAGATCATGGCGCTGATGATCTTGCCGGGCATAGCGCCGATGTATGTGCGCCGGTGGCCCCGGATCTCCGCCTCATCCCGTACGCCGCCCAGGCTGAGCCGGACGTACTTGCGATGGAGGCAGGCCGCGATGGAACGCGCAATGCTGGTCTTGCCCACGCCCGGAGGACCCACCAGGCAGATGATCTGGGCTTTGACATCGGGGGCCAGTTTGCGGACGGCCAGCATCTCCAGGATGCGGTCCTTGACCTTTTTCAGGCCATAGTGGTCCCGGTCCAGGATCTCCTGAGCCTTGACGATATCCAGATCATCCTCGGTGAAGGTATTCCATGGCAGGTCCAGACAGGTATCCAGGTAGGTGCGGATCACCGTGGCCTCCTGGTTGCTGCCCTGCATCCGGGCCAGACGATCCACTTCCTTCAGCAGTTTCTGCTCGCTCTCTTCTCCCAGCTGGAGGGCCAGGATGCGGCGGCGGTAGTCCTCTGCCTCGGCGTGGGTGTCATCCCCTTCCCCCAGTTCGCTGCTGATGATGTTCAGCTGTTCGTGGAGGTAGTAGTCCCGCTGGTTTTTGTCCATCGACTCGTTGACCTTGTCGCTGATCTCCTTTTCGATCTGCATGACCTGGCACTCCCGGCGCAGCAGCTCGATCAGTTTTTCCAGTCGGCCCATCAGGGTGTTCTCATCCATCACCGCCTGCTTGTCCTCATAGCGCAGCAGCAGATTGGCAGGGATGTACTCGCTCAAAAAGACAGGGTCATCGCTGGACACGATGGCAAACACCACATCCTTGGCCAGACGCTGGTTCAAAGCGAGGTATTCGTCAAAGACGCTCTTGAGGCTGCGCACCAGAGCGTCCGCCTGGAGGGTCTCCTCCTCCCGGACGCTCTGTACGGGCGCAGGCTGCACCGCCGCCAGCAGGAACTTGCCTTCGTTGTCCAGCTGGGTCATACGGGCGCGGTACTTGCCCTCCACCAGCACCCGCACCAGCTCGTCCGAGACCCGCAGCACCTGCTTGATTTCGGCCACAACGCCATAGGTAAACAGGTCCGACCAGCCGGGTTCGTCGGTGTCCATCTTTTTCTGGGCCACCAGGAACACGTTGGAATTGTTGCTCATCGCCCATTCGATGGCGGCGATGCTCTTTTCACGGCCCACCTCAAAATGGACCAGGTTGTTTGGGAAGACCACCAGCCCGCGCAGGGCAATGGCAGGAAGATGGAGCACCTGCCGCTCCACCTTGATCGTAACTTTCTCAGACATTGTGTGAACCTCCCAAGGCTGCGGCCCCAGTATCGCGCAGGGCACAGCCTTTGTTCTCGAGAAAGGGCCGGCCTTGCAGGCCCCGTCCCTGTATTATAGCTGCTTGCCGCGGCTGTTGCAATGGGTCCCACTGCTTTTGCCAGGCAGCGAAAGTTTTCCAGCTTCGGCAGTCTGTGCCGCAAAAGCTGTTTTACTGATGTCGTTCTCTTATATTATACCCCAGCTTGTCCAGTGCCGGCAACAGGGCCCGCAGGACCAGGGCGGTCAAAGCGCCCATGGCCAGCCCCAGCACCAGCATCACCGGCGCGTAGTAAAAGGACAGCGACGAGGAAATGATCGCGGCTGCCCCCAGCAGCTGGCCGATGTTGTGTGCAAAGGCCCCGCTGACCGACAGGATGAACCAGGTGGGACGCACCGGCAGCACATCATACAGCAGCCACATCACCAGCAGCGAGAGCATCCCCCCGCACAGGGAAAGGAAGCCCGCCGTGGGGCCGGACACCAAAAAGACAAAGAGCGCTTTGAGCAGATCCAGGATCAGAGCCTGCCCGGCCCCCATGAACAGCAGCGCATACATCACCACCACATTAGCCAGGCCCAGCTTCATGCCGGGCAGCAGGCCGGGTATGGTCAGAGAGCCTTCTGCAAAAGAAAGGGCCATGGCCAGGGCGAACAGCATCCCCGAAAGGGCGGTCTGTTTTGCTTTGGAAGGGCGACGGTTGCCTTGCTGCATATCTGCCTCCTGCCCGGGGTTCAGTCCCCGGTGTTCTCCGTGTCCTCAAGGGACCGCTCATACTGTTCCTGCTCCTCGACGGCGGCCTCCCAGGCGGCAAACAGTTCCTCCTGATGGAAGCGCAGATCCTCCAGCTCGTCGCTTTTCTGGCGCAGCAGCTGGGGATCGTTGTACACCTCAGGGGAGTTGATCTCGTTGTCCAGCTCCACTTCCCGGGCGCCGCACCTTTCCATTTCCTCCTCGCAGGCCTTGATCTTGGCCCGCAGTTCGGCCCGGCGGCGGCGCTGTTCCTTGCCATAGCCGGCCTTTGCGGCAGCGTCGCTTTTTTCCGCTGCCGGCGCGGCAGGAGCCGACCGTCCCATCAGCGCATCGTAGCTGGGATAGATGGACGCCTTGCCGTCCTCCAGATAGAGGATGGGACAGGCCAGGCTATTCATCAGATGCCGGTCATGGGTGACCAGCAGCAGAGTACCGGTATAGGCCATCAGCGCCTCGGTGAGATTTTCACGGGTGTAGATGTCCAGGTGGTTGGTGGGCTCGTCCAGAAACAGGAGGTTGGGGCGCTCCAGCACGATCTCCGCAAAGCGGAGCCGGGCCAGTTCGCCGCCCGACAGGGAGCTGCAGTCCTTGAACACCGTCTCCCCGCGGAAACCCAGCCGCGCCAGATGGCTGCGCACTTCCAGTTCGGTCATCTGGGGGTATTTGTCCCAGATGGCGTCGATCACCCGGCCGGCGCCGACCCGGTGCTGCTGCTGTTCAAAAATGCTGGGACGTGCCCCGGTGCCAAGCCGCACCATCCCGCCCGAGGGGCGGCGCTTGCCGTCCAGCACCTGCATCAGGGTGGACTTGCCGGCGCCGTTGGGGCCGGCGATCACCAGCCGCTGCCCCCGGCAGACGGTGTGGGTAAAGGGCTCCAGCAGGACCCGGCCCCCCACGCTGATGGTCAGGTTTTTCATGATGACCAGTTCGTTCCAGGGCTCGATGTCATACTCAAACCGGAAGCTGAGCTTATTCGTCTCATCTTTGGGCGCCTCGGTGATCTCCAGCTTTTCCAGCTGTTTGCGCCGGCTCTGGGCCATCTTGGTGGTGGAAGCCCGCACAAGGTTCCGGTCGATGTAGTCCTGCAGCTTTTCAGCCAGCGCCACATCGGCGTCGTGCTGCTTCTGCCGCAGGGCGTCGGCCGCCTCCTTCTGGGGCAGATAGGCCGAAAAGTTGCCCTTGTAGACGGTCATGGTCTGGCCCGACACTTCCCAGATCCTGGTACAGACGTTGTCCAGGAAGTAGCGGTCGTGGCTGACCACCAGCACCGCGCCAGAATAGGTCTTGAGATAATTTTCCAGCCACTCCATGGTGGTGAAGTCCAGGTGGTTGGTGGGCTCGTCCAGGATCAGGATATCGGGCTTTTCCAGCAGCAGCTTGGCGATGCGCAGCCGGGTCAGCTCACCCCCCGAAAGCACCCCCACGCCCTTCTCCCAGGTATCCTGGGGGAAGCCCATGCCGCTGAGCACCTTCTTGATGTTCACATCCATGTTGTAGCCGTCGGCGGCATCCACCACCGCCTGCAGCGCAGCGTGCTGCTCCAGCAGGGCCGGGTCGGCAGGATGGGCCGCCATTTTTTTCTCCACCACCTGCATCTGTGCCATTGCATCCAGCACCGGTGCAAAGGTAGAGCGCATCTCCCCGTATACGTCCAGGGTCACGTCCAGCTTGGCGTTCTGGGCCAGATACCCCAGGGTGACCCCGTGGGTCAGGCTGAACTCGCCGGCATAATCGGTATATTCACCGGTCAGGATCTTGAGCAGCGTGGTCTTGCCTGCACCGTTCTGGCCCACGATGCCGATGCGGTCCTCCCGCTCGACGCTGGCCGTTACGTTTTGCAGCACCACTTTCTCCCCAAAGCTCTTGCCGATCTGTTCCAGGTTCATCAACATATTCTTTTCCCCACACTGTATTCATGGCCGGGGCAGCTCGGTTCAGACCTGATGCCGCCGGTTCTTCTGGCCCACGCGGGCCAGCTCGTCCGGTTCCATCACGATCTGGTACAGCTGCTCCAGCTGGTCGATCTCATAGGTCGGGTTCACCTGGCCCGGGTTCTCCGCATGATCCCGGTTGAGCCAGCAGGTATCCAGACCGGCGTTGATGCCGCCCTGGATGTCGCTGGTCAGGCTGTCCCCCACCACCAGCACGTGCTCCCGGTTCTCAACGCCCAGGGTGCGCAGCGCGGTGTCGAAGATCTTGCGGTTGGGCTTTTCGCTGTCCAGCCGCTCGGACACAAAGACATCTTCCATGTAGGCGGCGATGCCCGATTCCTTCACCCGGCGGCTCTGGACCCGGTCAAAGCCGTTGGTCACGATGGCCATGGTGGCCACCTCGGCCAGCTCATGCAGCACATCCAGCACATTGCCCGCCATCAGGTCCGGGTGGCTGGACAGCTGGTTCAGGTAATAGCGGTTCATCTCCGCACCGTTGCCCGAAACCCCGATCTCCTTCAAAAACCGGGTGAAGCGCTCGTTCACCAGCTTCTCCCGGCGGATCTGGCCTTTTTCCAGCTGCCGCCACAGGGCCTCATTGATCTCGCGGTACTTATGCACCGTCTCGTTGGACGGCTCGATGTGATACTGGACCAGCGTTTCAGCCAGGGCCTTGCTCTCGGCGGCATCAAAGTCCAGCAGAGTGTTGTCTGCGTCAAACAAAATGCAATAGTATTTTGCCATGGTCCTTCCCTTTCCCTCAACGTATACAAGACAAAGCCAGCCCCGCCCGTGCAGAGCTGGCCCTGTCCTTCATTCTTTTGGATCTGTGCCGCTGCCGGCGGGGCGCGGCGCGCTTTCCGGATGGCTGTCTGCCATCCAGCCTTTCTCTTCCAGAGGTCCGGGCCCTCCGGTGATCTCCCAGTCCATGTCGTAGTAATCGACGCTGCCATTGGTCACGTCGCCTGCGCCTGGCAGGGAGAGGGTGTATTCATGCATTTCAGGAACATGCATCGCTCTCTCCTCCTCTCTTTCCAGCTTATGCAGTCGGCGGGAGAAGGTTCCCTCGTCAGTCGCCTGTGCCGTAGATGGTATCCATCAGAGAGTCCAGCGCCTGGCCTCTGCCTGTTTCCTCGCTGGAAGAGCTGGAGGAGGAGGCTGGCGCCTCACTGGAAGAGCTGCTCGGACGGGAGCTGGAAGAGCTGCCCGAAGCAGAGGAACTGCCCGAAGAAGCGGGACGGCTGCTGGAGGAGTTGCTGGCACTGGAGGAACTGCCCGAAGAACTGGAGGAGCTTCCCGAAGAGCTGCCGGAAGAGGACGGCCTGCTGCTGGAAGATCCAGAGCTGGGACGGCTTGTGGAAGCCGAGCTGCTGGACGAAGCCGAAACTTCCTGCGAACCGTCCTCCGAAGAAGCGCCGGACGAACTGACGGCAGAGCTGGAAGATCCGGAAGCGCTCTCACTGGAAGAACTCTCCGAGGAACTGGAAGAGCTGGAGGAACCGGAGGAAACTCCGCCCTCAAAAGAGACGGTCAAGGTATTGCTGACCACCTGGCTGCCGTTGTAGCTGACCGTCGCGTAGACCGTATAGGTCTGATTGGCCAGGATGGGGTCCACGATAAAGGTGATGGAGGTCCTGCCGGCCGCGTCCCTGGACTCCACGCCGTTGACATACCAGCGCAGGTTCTCGGCATTTGCATACTGGCCGCTGAGCTTGGCACGGAAGGTATAGTTCATCCCCAGGATGCCGCTGCCCTCGCCGGTGATCTCCACAGAGGCCCGGGAGAAAACAGCGGTCACATCCAGATTCTGTTTGAAGCCGCTGTCGGTACGGGTCGGGGTGGTGACACCGTCGCTCCAGTTGACGAAGAAGTAGCCCTCCGCAGGCACCGCCGTCACGGTGACCGAATCGTCCGCCGTGACGTCAAAGCTGAGGGAGGTCTCGCCCGACACATCCCCGCTGGTCAGGGTACCGCCGGTCTGGTCGATGCGGTAGCGGGCCTGGAAGGTCTCGCCGGCCTCTGCCTGCGAAGAACTGGGCGCTACGGGGTCGCTGGGGTTGCTGGTGTACTCCAGGGTACGGGTGGGGATGTTGCTGGTATCCGGGCGGCGGTCTTCTGTCTCATAGGCATGCGTGGTCAGATAGTTCAGCACTGCCTTGAGGCCGCTGCTCTTGAGATGGATGTCCCCGTCGATAAAATAATCGCTCAGTCCAAAACCGCTGGAGGGATCCTTGAGCACCTCGGCGCTGTTGAGGAACTTGACCCCCAGATTCTCGCACATGGTCAGCAGGGCCATGTTGAAGTCGTCGATCTTTTCCTGGGAAGTGTCCGGGTAGTTGGAGTGGTTCTCCGGCACCGGCGGAACGGTATTGACGATGATATCGGTGTAGGGATAGCTGGCCTGGATGCTCTGAACAAACTGGGTGTAGTAGTTGATGAAGGTATCCACATCCATCCCGTTGTCGTTGGTGCCCAGGGTGATGACCACCCGGCGGGGCTTCATCATGGCCACCGCCTCCGCCATGGTATAACGCTGATCGGTGCCTTTGAAGGTGACCAGCTGCTCCGAAATGGCGCTCTGGATGCCGATGCCTTCCTTGGCGCAGAACTGCTGCAGCGAGATCAGGCCGTTGTTGTACAGGCGCACCGTGTTGGAATCGCCCAGAAACAGGGTGTCGTTGAGATAGGCTTCCCCTGCGTCGGCGGTCTCGGTCAACAGGGCGGCCGACTGGGTGTCCACCTGGTAATGGGTCGCCAGGTCGCTGGGCTCCTCAACCTGGGTGACCGTGCTGGAAGCACCGCTGCCCTTGGTGGCCAGCAGCACATAGGTGACGCTGGCCGTGATCAAAATAGCCAGAGCACAGATGGCGCACACCAGCACCGCCTGCTTCTGGATCGGTGTCATTGACTGTGAATTTCGACTCATGCTATCTTCCCCATCTCTCCGTCAAAGCGGCGCCCCCAGCAGGAGGTCCGCCAGTTGTTGGCAGCTTTCGGCATACAGTCTGGGCTTGAAGGGCGCCAGCTCTTCCCGGCTGCCATAGCCATAGAGCACCGCCGCCGCGTCCAAACCGCAGGCCGCCGCGCCCCTCATGTCATCGTGCCGGTCCCCGACCATCAGGACCCGTTTGCCCTGCAGCAGAGGCTGGTCCAGCACATACTGGATCACTTCCGTCTTGGTATCCCGGCTTTTGTCCATCGAGGCGCCGGCGATCAGGTCGAACCAGGGCGCCAGTCCCTGTTCCTCCAAAATGGGAGTCACCACCTGCGTGGGCTTGGATGTGGCCGTACACAGGATCAGCCCTGCGTCCTTCAAACGGCGCAGCATTTCTGCCGCGCCGGGATAGGGCTTGCACATATGGCAGCCCCGGACCGCATAACTGTCGCGGTAAAGGTCGGTGGCGCGCTCGATCCAGGCCTCGTCTGTGGAATACTCACCGAAGGTCCTGCGCAGGGGCGGCCCCACATAGCGCATCAGATCCACGCCCGAGATGTCTGTGCCCATCTTGCAAAAGACTTCCCGCAAGGTGGAAAGGATGCCCGGGGCCGAATCCAGCAACGTCCCGTCCACATCAAACAGGACAGCATCGTAAGATAACAAACGGCGCTCCTCCTTTATTGCATAGATATACAGTAGGTAGTATAGCACAATTTGCCCCGGGGGGCAATTCCAAGCGTATGATTTAACGAATTTTCCATTTTTACCCTGATTCGCCTCCAAAATCCGCCTGTTTACACGCCTTCAAGCAACACAAAGCGCCCGTCCCAGCACATGGGGCGGGCACTTGCGGCGCCAAGCGGGCGGTCAGCCGGCAGGGTTGCCACCGTCGGCAATGCCGCTGTTGCCCGTATAGGGCAGGTTGTTGGTGACGAACTCCAGCTTATCCTTGAGCACCAGGCCAAGATTTGCAGCGGCGTGGATCATGTTGGCAGCCGAATCGTTCAGCTCCAGCAGCCGGTTCAGGTCCATGCCCTCCATGGTGAAGGATGTGACCATCTTCTGGCTCTCGGCGTTGAGGATTCCGCTCAGGGCCATCTCCTGCATGGCGATGCCCTCCAGCAGATCCAAAACGACCTGGTCCATCGAGGCGGCCTGGCTGCCGGGATACGGGGCGGTCGGGGTGGTGTTCATAGGCGGGTACCCTTCCTTTCCTCTCGTGGGATACGTCAATCTATGCCGCCCGCCGCCCGGATGTGCGTCACCGGCCGTTCCTTTCCTTCTCCTGGACGCGCTCAATGATGGCCTGGTAGCCTCCCGAGCCGTACTGGATGCAGCGGTTGATCCGGCTGATGGTGGCGGTGCTGATCTCGGCAGACTTGACGATCTGCTCATAGGTCTTGCCCTGCAGCAGCAGCTTGGCGGCTTCCAGCCGCTGGGACATATCGGCGATCTCTTTCACCGTGCACAGGTCATCGAAAAACTGATAGCATTCCTCCCGCGTCTCGAGGCTGAGGATGGCGTCAAAGAGCGCGTCGGTCATAGCGTTGTGTCTGGGGTTCTTTTCAAACATAAATGCCTCCTGTACTTCCTGGCGGGTGGTTACCTATCCACTTTAGCACCTAAAAGCGCGAAAGTCAAGAGGCATTTTCCTCTTTTCTGCTCCAGGTCTGCTCCAGGCAAAAAGAACGCGGCATCCCACCGGACGCCGCGCTCTTCTTAACAAGTCAGACTTTGCTGGGCAAAGAGCTTACTTCACCATGCTGGCCACTTCGGATGCGAAGTCGTCGGCACGCTTCTCCAGGCCCTCGCCCTTCTGGAAGCGGGCAAACTTGACGATCTTGATATCGCCGCCCAGCTCCTTGGCAACCTTGGCGGTGTACTGAGCCACGGTCAGGTCGCTGTCCTTGACGAACTCCTGGTCTACCAGGCAGTTCTCCTTGTAGTACTTCTTCATCTTGCCCTCGATCATCTTGGCCTTGACTGCCTCGGGCTTGTTGGCAGTCTTGGGATCGCTGGACATCTGCACCAGCATGATCTCCTTCTCCTTGGCGACGACCTCGGCGGGGACGCTGGCCTCATCCAGATAGCTGGGGTTGGCAGCGGCGATCTGCATGGCGATATCCTTGCCGTAAGTGGTGAACTCAGGCTTTGCAGCGATCTCGTCGGAGGTCTCGAAGTTGACCAGGACGGCATGGGTGCCGCCGCCGTGCACGTAAGCGGCGCAGGGGCCCTCGTAGCGGACGAAACGGCGGACCTTGATGTTCTCCTTGATGACCAGGATCAGCTGCTTGAGCGCATCATCCACGGTGCTGTCGCCCATCTTGCAGTTCATCAGAGCATCCACATCGGCGGGGTTCTGCTGCATGATGACCTTGGCGGCTTCCTTGACGAACTCAACGAACTTCTCGTTCTTGGCGACGAAGTCAGTTTCGGCGTTGACCTCGATGACCACGCCCACCTTGCAGGCGGAGCAGTAATCGGCGTAGACCATACCCTCGGCAGCCACACGGCTGGCCTTCTTGGCGGCAGTGGCCAGGCCGCGCTCGCGCAGCAGCTCGACAGCCTTGGCGAAATCGCCCTCAGCGTCGGTCAGTGCCTTCTTGCACTCCATCATGCCGCAGTCGGTCTGCTTGCGCAGCTCCATAACGTCCTTTGCAGAAATAGCCATTTTAATCCTCTCCTATTCTATCGTTGGGTATCGGGCGGAGAACTCAGGCGTTGGCTGCTTCCTCAGCGGGGACAGCTTCCTGGTTGCCCTGCTTGCCCTCCAGCACAGCGTCAGCCATGGCGCCGGCGATCAGCTTGACAGCGCGGATGGCGTCGTCATTGCCGGGGATGACCCAGTCGATCTCATCGGGGTTGCAGTTGGTATCCACGATGGCGATGATGGGGATGTGCAGCTTGCGGGCCTCGGACACGGCGATGCGCTCCTTGTGGGGATCAACGATGAACAGGGCCTTGGGCAGGGTCTTCATGTTCTTCACGCCGCCCAGGTACTTGTCCAGCTTCTCCATCTCCAGCTCCAGCTTGGCAACTTCCTTCTTGGGCAGCAGCTCGAAGGTGCCGTTCTCCTGCATCTTCTTCAGCTGCTCCATGCGGTCGATGCGCTTGCGGATGGTGCGGAAGTTGGTCAGCATGCCGCCCAGCCACCGGGCGTTGACATAGTGCATGCCGCAGCGGGTAGCCTCGTCGCGGATGGACTCCTGAGCCTGCTTCTTGGTGCCCACGAACAGGATCTCGCCGCCCTCGGCTGCGACTTCCTTCACGTAGTTGTAAGCCTCATCCAGCTTCTTGACGGTCTTCTGCAGGTCGATGATATAGATGCCGTTGCGCTCGGTGAAGATATACTTCGCCATCTTGGGGTTCCAGCGGCGGGTCTGATGACCGAAGTGCACGCCTGCTTCGAGAAGCTGCTTCATAGAAATGACTGCCATGATTGTTACCTCCAAATTGTTTTTACCTCCGCACACCGTGATCCGCACCGCCCGCATGGTACAGGCGTGCAGACTGCTCTCCACCCCCGCAGGGGCACAAAAGAGCATAGTGATGCGTGTGTGATGTTTCTTCGGCGCATCCGGCCGCCCATTTTGAGCCAGGTCGGACACACCCTTGTTATAATACCACAGCCGCAGCCCGGATGCAAGACCGATTTTTACTTTCCGGGGCGGTTTTTATCCTTCTTCGTCGAAGTCCAGGCCCATACGCTGTGCGGCGTATCCGTCCCCGAACATCAGGTCGTATTGCAGCAGCCAGTGGTCCTGCCGCCAGGTCTCCTGACGGGCCGTCAGGCTGCCGGCCATCGACCCGTCCCAGTTGACCGCCACCCCGCCGGTGAAACTGCGGTATCCATAGCGCAGCTGCCGGTTGAGATACTGGAAGTAGAGGGGCTGCTCCAGACCGAAAATGTCCATCATCACCGGCGACACCTCATAGGCTGCAATGGTGCCCAGGTCCACCGGGATGCTACTGTAATTGGACCACATCAGCAGGGTGGTCTGGTGCAGGGCCGGATCGGCGCTGTTGGCGCTGGCATAGCCGGTGGCAGTGTAGACGTCGTAGCTTGAATCGATGGGATTGTAGTGATCTCCCCAAAAGACCAGGATCACCGGTTCTTCCACCTGGGAAAAGTAACTGACCAGCTGTCCCAGCAGCGCGTCGGCATCCCGGACACCGGTGGCGAAGTCCTCCAGAGCGCCGATGGTGCTCTGGGACAGCCCAGCCGGGGAGCTGGTGATGTGCACCCGCCGTTCGTCGGGATAGTTGGCCGCGTTGTAGTTGGTGTGGTTCTGCATGGTCACCGCATGCAGAAAGACCGGCGCGTCCGACTGCGCCTTCAGCGCCTCGTATTCCTGGATGATCTGCTGGCCCATCGACGCATCGGTGACCAGCCCGCCGGCCCAGTAATAGTCCCGCACCTTGTCCACCCCGTGCATATCCTCCAGACTGATGAAATCATCAAAGCCCAGGTTGGGATAGGCGGTGTTCCGGCTCCAGTACTTGGCATAGTAGCAGTGGACCGCCGCCGTCTGGTAGCCCTTGCTCCTGAGGTAGGAGGGCAGGGCGAACATGGGGCGTGTCACGTGCTGCTGATAGGGTTTGCAGCCCGAGGGCAGAAAGCCCACCGAATGGCCGGTCAGCGCCTCAAATTCCACATCGCAGGTCCCGCCCCCGAAGCTGGGGCTGTACACCCTGCCATAGGCGCTGGTTTGCTGCAGAGCGTGGAGGTTGGGCGAGATATCGGTGTCAAAGGTGACGCCATACTGCTCCAGCTGGCTGACATCCCAATAGGATTCGTCCATCACATAGATGATGGTGGGCGTTTTGTGGATCTCCCTGGGGTCTGTCACCGCCCCGTAGCTTTCCGAGAAGTTGGGGCCGGTCTCAAACCGGCCGGCCGCCTCCACCTGATCCAGGACAGCGTCCACCGCCTCCTGGGAATACCCCTCCGGCTGGTCGATCTCCAGGTTGGTGAGGTTTGTCATAAAGCCGGTGATGACCCCATACCAGCGGTAGTAGCGGTCCTGCATCCATGCGTCGGAGTAGATGCCCAGCCGCTGGGTCACCGCAGGCTGCAGGTAAACGCCGAACACCAGCCCCAGAAGCGCGGCGATGGCCGCAGCAATGGCCGCCAGCCGCATGGGCACCGGCAGGCGGGGCCGCCTGTGGTACAGCACAAACGAGAGCGCCAGCAGGATGAGCAGCAGTACGATGGACCAGACCATGCTGGTCTGGATCTTGAGACCCGCAGCGGAAGCCACCCCTGCCGCCTCTTTGATCTGGGTCAAGTCCCAGGGGAGGAACGGTTCTCCCCGCAGCTGCAAGGTGTAAAAGTTGACCGCAGCCGGCACCAGGCCCGCCGCCCCCGCCGCCAAAGTAGCCAGGGGGGCCAGCCGGGTGAGGGTATCGGCCGCGATCCAGATCAAAAGCAGGAACAGCCAGGACAGCAGATAGGATTCGATGTGCGGGTGGATGTATTCGGCCCAGGTCTCCCCTGTCAGCTCACCCCGGGCCACCCATTCGGTCAAAATCAGCAGCACCAGGGTCGCCGCCGCAGGGAACAGGCCCCGGGCCAGCTGGACGGCCAGGGAGGCCGCCTTCTGTCTAGGATTCATTGCAGTTCACTTCCTGTTTCTAGGGTTGGTCGTATCCCCCGCCGGGACAGATACGCTTTTTATTATAGCGCGATTTGACATAAAGTCTACCTGTTTTACTGTGAAAATTTACACGCTGACCGGCCTGTTTGCCGCGCAGGCTCCCGCAGGGTCAGCCCTGCCCCAGCAGCCTGCCCAACAGACCCGGCTTTTTCACCTCCTGTGCGTTTTCCTCGGGCAGAGGGGTGTTGACCAGAATGGCATTGGCCCCGATCTTCTGGATCTCGTCCCAGTCGATCACCAGGGACTCTCCCCTGCCCAGCAGGCCGAACAGTTTGGGCCTGCCCAGCATCAGCAGTTTTTCCACCCGGGCGCTCTTGTCGTCGATGACCAGATCGTCGATCTTGCCCAGGCACTGCCCTTCATCTACCTGCACGACTTCTTTTTTGCTCAGTTCACGAAATGTCATACCATGCTCCCCCTTCCCGCCTGCGGAGACCCCGCAAGAAAAACCAGTGGAAATCCCTGGTCCCGATGTGTTATACTATGCAGTACGAAGTAAAATGTGTATTGCGCCCGGTCCCGCCGGGCTTGATGGAGAGCATCGTATGTATAAGAACGTTATTTTCGATCTGGGCGGCGTGATGGTGGATTTTGCGCCCAAGGATTTTCTGCTGGAGCGGTTCTGCAACACGGCCGTCGAAGAAAAAGTCTACCGCCTGACCTTTGGCAGCAAGACCTGGCAGCAGCTGGACGCAGGGCTGTGCACCCGCAGCGAGGGCAATCACGCTATGCTGACCGCCGCCCAGGCCGAGCACTGTGTATTCGAGGTCCAGGAAGTGCTGGAGAACTGGACCAGCATCCTGCATCTGCGCCGCCGGATGGTGGAGCTGGTGCGCCGGCTGAAAAACCACGGCTACTGCGTATACTATCTCAGCAACATTCCCGAAGACACCCTGGACCTTTTGATGAGCCGCGGTCTGGAAGGGGTCTTTGACGGAGGGGTCGCCTCCTGCCATGTGCACATCAACAAGCCTGACCCCCGCATCTACAAATGTCTGCTGGACCAGTATGGCCTGAATGCCAGTGAATGCATTTTCATCGATGACAGCCGGGCCAATGTCCAGACTGCCTTCCAGCTGGGGATGAACAGCATCCAGATGAAAGACAGCGTGGACACCCTGGTGCGCAGCCTGGCCACCTGCAATGTGACCCTGCGCTGACAGCCCAAAGGAAAGCTCCCCTGCCGTCGGCCCATAACAGGCTGGCAGCGGGGGAGCTTTTTTGCAGGAGTTACGATCCGCAGGCGTTACTTTTTCTCGTAGCTCTGGCAGAAGTGCGGGTTGTCCATCTGCTGGGTGCCGCAGGTGCAGTGCTCGGTCACCTTGATCTGGGGCAGATTGCACTTGCAGCAGTCCACATTATAGCGGCACTCGCTGACATCACAGATAACACCTTTGTTCTCCATCGTTTATCACCTCTCTTTGCAAGCAGTATGCCCGCAAAGAAAGGCGCTTATACACAAGCCGCACTTCTGGTTTTTACCAGGCGGCCAGGGCGGCGCCCAGTTTGCGGCAGTCAGCCTGCGCGTCCTCGTCGGGGGCCTCGTTGCAGATCAGGCCCTCCTCACTGTACAGGACGGCGCCGTCGCTCTTGGCCCGCTCGCACCAGTCCCGCATCCACTGGCCGTCGCCCCAGCCATACGAGCCGAACAGGGCCACCTTCCTGCCGTTCAGCGCCCCCTCCACAGAGGAGAACATGGGCTCAAACTCCCCCTCCTCCAGCTGTTCCGCCCCCATGGCCGGGCAGCCGAAGGCCACCACGTCATAGCCCGACAGCACATCGGGCGTCACATCGGCGCAGCTGAGGAGGGTAGCGCTGGCGCCTGCGCCCTCCGCAATGCAGTTGGCCATGGTCTCGGTGTTGCCGGTGGAGCTCCAGTATACGATTGCAACCTTGTTCATGCGATGTAACCTTCTTTCTGAATGTTGATGGGGAACAAAGTTAGTTATAACTAATTTCGATCCCCTGAAAATGCGCTGGACTTCCAGCGCAGCAGCAAGTGGTTAGTTATTTATAACCAGCATCAACATGATACCACCCGGCGGGCAGGTTGTCAAGGGCTTTTTGTTCAGTGCAGGGCGTTCCAGACCATCAGCAGCCCATAGAGCACCGGCTGGTGCAGCATATAGATCACCAGCGAATGGCGGCCGATCCAGCCCAAAGGCGGACAGATGGAACGGCGCAGCGGCTCCATCCGGGGCCGGCCCACCACCTTGTATAGATAAAACCCTGCCCAGAACAAAAACAGCCAGGGGATCAGGGAGAAATAGTCGGTGGAGTAAAAGCCCGGACCCGGAAAGCCCAGATAGGCGGTGAGCAGATTGGCGTAGAGGCTGTCGGGCAGCTGCCCCAGGTACAGGCCCCCCAAGCTCAGATAGCCTGCGTTTACATGGTAGGCCAGCAAAAACAGCAGGATGCTGCCTGCCAGGCCGGCCCAGCCGGGCACACGGTCCAGCCAGGGCCGCAGCAAGCCGGTAAAGATCATGGCGCTGCCCAAAAAGGTCAGCACACCGAACAGGACGATGTCCTCCGGCAAAACAGCCCAGGTCACCAGGGTGACCAGCGCGCCGCCCCCAAACACGATCAGTCCCCGGCGCACCGGCGCATGGCCCAGGGCCAGACAGAATCCGGACAGCAGGATAAAGATACAGCAGACGGTCTGCTGCCAGAGGCGGCCCGGCAGACCCTCATACCAGGCGGCCCGTATACCGGCAAGATAGACCAGATCCCACATCCCGTGGTAGCCGATCATGGCGATCAGACTCAATCCCCGCAGTTCATCCAGCAGAGCGTACCGCCCGCCGCTTTTTTTCGTTGCATCCATCGTTGCAGCTTTCCCCCTTTGCATGGCAAGAAAAATTTGGAATCCGTACTTCTTCAGTATAGATTCTTTACTGTTGTAAAGCAAGCGAACATTTTGTGAAATCGCTGTGCACCGGCGCGCCGTTCCAGCGGCCGGCCGCCCCAAATGCCCCCGCAAAGCCAAATAAAAAACCTGCGAAGCGCAGCGCGCTCCACAGGCTTTGCAATGCCGCCGACGGGGGTCGAACCCGTACTCTGTCTCCAGAAAGGGATTTTAAGTCCCTCGTGTCTGCCAATTTCACCACAGCGGCCCGTCAGGCCGCCGGGCAGAACTTGCAGCCCGGCGGCTCAGGACGCATTCTATAATACAATAGATCCGGCTTTTTGTCAACCTGCCGGCCCGGTCAGGCCCGGCCGCCGTGGTACTCGGCGTACATCTTCTCCCGGCATTCGGCCACGGCCGGGGTCATGTTGACGTAGTGCTTGTGGGGGCACTCCACCCGCAGTTCGCTCTCCCATACCTCGCTGGTCAGCTGCCGGGCCACGTATTCCCGGCGCTGGCTGATGCTGGGCAGGTCAATGACCAGCTGCCCGTCCAGAATATAGGGCACCAGCAGCTGTTTGACCTGGGTGGGGGTGAAGGTGATGACCCGTTCCACTGCGTCGGGGTCCAGGTTGACCATGGTGACCGGCTTGCCTGCCTCGATCACCTCGCCGTCCATTGCGATCAGGTCGCACTGAGCCTGGCCGTTGGCATCGTAAAGACGCCAGGGCATCTTTTTGCCCGGGATAATGGCCTTGCTGACGCTGTCCGAGATCTTCATCTTGGGCTGATAGCTGCCGTCCGCCAGTTTGACCGCCACCAGCTTGTACACACCCCCGAACACAGGATCGGAGGCAGATGTGATCAGGTTTTCACCCACGCCGTAGGAGTCAAAGTGGGCGTGTTCATACAGCTCCATATTGGCGATCTTTTTCTCGTCCAGCGCATTGGAGGCCACCAGCTTGATGTAGGGCTTGCCTGCGGCGTCCAGCGCTTTGCGCAGCCGCTTGGAACCCCGGGCCAGGTCGCCCGAGTCGATGCGCGCGGATTTGACCCGCTTGCCAGGATCGTCGGGATATTTTTCGATCAGGTAATCATCCAGCTTGATGAGGTTGGGCAGGCCGCTCTCCATGATGTTGTAGGTATCCAGCAGCAGGCTGACCGAGTCGGGATAGGTGTCGGCATAGGCTTTGAAGGCCTCAAATTCGGTGGGGAAAAACTCAATGAAGCTGTGGGCTACCGTACCCACGGCCTTGACCTCGGCACCGAACTTCATTTCGGCCAGGCAGTTGGCGGTACCGATGCAGCCGCCCAGCACAGCGGCGTAGGCGCCATCGTTGCCGGCGCTCTCCCCCTGGGCCCGCCGGGTGCCAAATTCCATGACGCTGCGGGGCGTGTGGGTATTCAGGCCCACCACCCGGGTGGCCTTGGTGGCGATCAGGCTGTGGAAATTGATGGTCTGGAGCAGATAGGTCTCAATGAGGATGGCCCCCACCATATCGCACTCGATCCGCACCATCTGCACATTGGGATAGCAGACCGTGCCTTCGGGCAGGGCGTACATATCTCCCTTCCACTGATAGGTGCGCAGGTACTCGCAGAACTCCTCGCTCATGCCCTTGGTGCGCAGCCACCAGATGTCCTGCGCATTGAAATGGTAGTTCATCAAAAAGCGGGTCAGCTTGCGCTGGCCGGCGCTGATGGAATACCCCTGGCCATCCGGATTCTTGCGGAAAAACATATCAAAAACCAGCCGGGTATCCTTGTAGCCATGCAGGAACAGGCAGTTGGCCATGGTGAACTCATAAAAATCCACCACCATGGCAGGGTTGTCATAATCTTCGTCGGGTATATAAGGAATGACTTCGATCTTATTCTCCATTGGAACAGTCCCTCTCTTTTCTCAAAAAGCTCAGGCTCTCCTGGCCTCCCACAGGACAGGCCGGCACATTACCGTAATGATATCATCATTTGGGCCTGGGCGCAAGTTTTTTTGAAAAATTCAGGTCAAATCCGACCATCTGTCATGACAGGTGCCCGTCATTTCCGGATTTTTGGGAAAGGCGCTGTCTCCATGCAGGTTTTACCTTTCCTTTACCCCGATTTTGTTGTCCATCTGCCCCCGGCACGGTACAATAAACATAGCAGATCCCACACCGCCGGAAAGGAGTCGCGCCATGCAGTTGTTCCTCATCGTCCTGGCATTCGCCGCCTTTTTTGCCTACGCCCTCTGGAGCAGCCGCCTGGGCAGGCCCGGCGGACACTACCAGCTCGTCACCGCCCAGACGGTGCGGGTGGAGGTCCTGGAGCAGCAGATCGGCCCTTCCACCTGGGAAATGCCCCAATACCAGGCACAGCTCGCCTTCCGCTGCGAGGGCCGCAGCTATGTCAAGCCGTGGGGCCCCCTCACCGACCGGCCCTGGGGACAGGTACAGATCCTGTTCGACCCGGAAACCGAGCACTGGTACCCGGTCTCGGCCCTGCAAAGCCGGAAGGCGGTCATCCTGAGCTTTGCCCTGCTGCTGATCCTGCTTTTCTGTCTGGCCTGTGCCTGCAAGCTCTTTCCCAGGCTGGGGCCGTTCCTGGTCAACCATCTTTTTGCAGGGCTGTTCTTTCTGGCCGGGCTGGCCTTTGCCGTCGGCGCGCCCATCGGCATCTGGCATGACTTTATCCAGACCAGCGCCGCCTTCCGGCAGGGGCAGTACCGCACCGTCACTGCCCAAAAGATCGGGTTCTGCCGCACCCGGGACACGGAGGGCGACATCGTCTATTATCCCTATTACCAGTATTGGGACGGCAGCCGGCAGCAGCGTTATGTAGGCCCCGCCACCACCCGCGCCGAGACCCTGACCCTTTATCTGGACATCCACACCGGGCAGCCCCACATCAAGCCCCAGCCTCCGGGCATTTGGGTCACGCTGCTTTTTGTGGCGCTTGGCTGTATCCTTTTCTCGGTACCCTTTTGGGTCCGGCTGTTCCGGCGCCTCTCCGGATAAACCACAAAGAGGCCGGCACAACCATTGCCAGCCTCTTGGGATATGGTTCAGCCGCGGAACTTGCGGAAAAACCGGCGAATGCCGCGGAAAATCATGCCGACCAGCACGACAAGCAGGCCGGCCGTGACCAAAACATCCAGGATCGACGACAGCATCTTGCAACACCCTCCCCTCTCGGACCCTGTGTGCAGAAAAGGCCCCGGCAAAAGTGCCGGGGCCCTGTTGCATTCCAAAACAGCTTTAGCCGTTCATGATATTGGGGGTGGAGTTCTTGAGGAGGACATCGTGGCTGCCGCCCTCCACAATGGAGGTGGAGGAGACCACCGTCAGCTTTGCCTTCTGCTGCAGCTCCGGGATGGTCAGAGCGCCGCAGTTGCACATGGTACTCTTGACTTTGTACAGGGTGGTCTGGACGCCGTCGGCCAGGGGGCCTGCATAGGGCACATAGCTGTCCACGCCTTCCTCAAAGGAGAGCTTGGTGGCGCCGCCCAGGTCATACCGCTGCCAGTTGCGGGCGCGGTTGGAACCCTCGCCCCAGTACTCCTTCATGTACTGGCCGTTGATGCGCACCCGGTTGGAGGGGCTCTCATCAAAGCGGGCAAAGTAGCGGCCCAGCATCACAAAATCCGCGCCCATGGCCAGAGCCAGGGTGATGTGGTAATCGTGGACGATGCCGCCATCCGAGCAGATGGGGATGTAAACGCCGGTCTCCTTGTAGTACTCATCCCGGGCCTTGGCTACCTCGATGACTGCGGTGGCCTGGCCGCGGCCGATGCCCTTGGTCTCGCGGGTGATGCAGATGGAGCCGCCGCCGATGCCGATCTTGACAAAGTCGGCCCCGGCCTCCGCCAGGAAGCGGAAGCCGTCCCGGTCCACCACGTTGCCGGCGCCCACCTTCACCTTGTCGCCATAGTGCTCGCGGATCCAGCCCAGGGTGCGGCTCTGCCACTCCGAGTAGCCCTCGGAGGAGTCGATGCACAGCACATCCACGCCGGCTTCCACCAGAGCAGGCACCCGCTGGGCATAGTCGCGGGTGTTGATGCCGGCGCCCACCACATAGCTCTTGCGGGCGTCCAGCAGCTCGTTGGCGTTCTCCTTGTGGGAGTTGTAGTCCTTGCGGAACACAAAGTATTTCAGATGGCCTTCTTCGTCCACCAGAGGCAGGGTATTGATCTTGTTGTCCCAGATGATGTTGTTGCAGTCATGCAGGGAGGTATTCTCGGGGGCGGTGACCAGCTTGCTCATGGGGGTCATGAAATCGGTGACCGGGGCGTCATCGGGGGTGTGGTTGATCCGGTAATCGCGGGAAGCCACAATGCCCATCAGGCGGCCGCTGGCGGTGCCGTCGTCGGTGATGGCGATGGTGGAGTGGCCGGTCCGGGCCTTCAGCTCCAGCACGTCGTGGAGGGTGGCGCTGGGAGAGAGGTTGGAATCGGAAACCACATAGCCGGCCTTGTAGGTCTTGACACGGCGGACCATGGCGGCCTCATCCTCGATGCTCTGGGAGCCGTAGATGAAGGAGACGCCCCCCTGGCGGGCCAGGGCAATGGCCAGCTTATCACCCGAGACTGACTGCATGATGGCGCTGACCATGGGGATGTTCATTTCAAGGGGGCACTTTTCCTCCCCTTTGCGGTATTTGACCAGCGGGGTCTTGAGGCTGACCGCAGCAGGCACATTCTCAGCCGAGGAATAGCCGGGAATCAGCAGATATTCGCCAAAGGTGCGGGAGGGTTCTTCATAATAATACGCCATTGCACAATCTCCTTTTCTTCAGGGCCCGTGTGGATTGTCCCGGCCTGTGCGGGGGCCTGCGGCCGCGGCCAGAGGTCACTGATGCTTGGATATAATAATACCACATTTGCAGATGGAATACAAAATATTCAGCCGACAAACTTTTCCAAAAAGTGATCTGAAAAAACAGTCACTTTGTATAGTCCAAGCATGAAAAAGCTGCAACATCCTTCCCTTGTGCCCGCCGGCCGGCAAAACAAAAAAGCCCATCCCAAAGGACGAGCTTTTTTGTACACGAAGTGAGGTATCGCCTGTGTGGCGTCTGCCAACAGCTGAGAAGGAGAACAGCCGGAGGAGGGGCAGGCAGGCGCCCGATACCTCAGAAGCAAGAAGAAAAAGATTTCACAGTCGCCGGGTCGTTTCCCTGCTGTAACTGTATTGTAACTCTTTTGTCTCCATTTTGCAATACCTTTTTGTAATTTTTTTGTAATTTTTCAAAAAACTTTCTGCGCCCCTCCCCACCCCGGTCAGAACTGGCAGAACAGCTCAAAGGCGGCCTTGTCCTCCCGGCGGCCCATCACATACCAGCCATCCCCGTCTTTGCCGGCGGCGGGGCCATAGAACAGCTCCATTTCCTCCCCCATCGGCACCTGGCGGTGGTACTTGATGGCCGCACTGCGGATCGGGCCCTGGTCCAGCAGCGCAAGGGGGAGCGCGTCGCAGGCCACATCCAGATAGGCGGCGTTGTTGATATGGCGGTTGGTGTCACAGACGGAGTAGCCCGCCTTCCGTATCCCGGCCGGGGTCAGGGTCTCGGCCTTGGGCACCAGCTGGGACAGCTCCCACTCCACCTCGGGGTTCCAGTGGCGGTCGATCTCCTCGGGGACATGGCGGACGATCTTGGCGCAGGTGGTATCCACCAGGGTCCAGCGGGTATCCACCCAGGCCAGTTCCTCCCCTTCCGGTGTGCGCATCACCATCACGCGCTTGTTGGCGCCCCGACGGTTGCGCTCGGGGTAAGTGACCAGGACCACCTTGTCATACATGGCGGGCACCCGCACAAACCGGAAGGCCTGCCGCCCCACCAGATAGACCAGGTTCCGCTGGCTGTAAAAGGCCTTGTCCATCCCCAGGGTGACGGCGTGGGCTGTGGCCATATGCTCGGCATGGCGCAGCAGGGCCGAAGGCCGCATCAGGCCCCGGTAATCCACGTCTCCCTCCTGCAGGGTGATCTGTTCGGTGTAAAA
Source organism: Faecalibacterium sp. An58 (assembly GCF_002161515.1). Lineage (NCBI taxonomy): Bacteria > Bacillati > Bacillota > Clostridia > Eubacteriales > Oscillospiraceae > Faecalibacterium > Faecalibacterium sp. An58. The sequence continues at coordinate 56,681 of NZ_NFHX01000002.1, read as the reverse complement.
GCTCGGATAATCCATTGCCCTTCTCCTTTCAGAACGCTCTCAGTACATATTGCGCACCTTGCGGCGCATCTTGCGCCAGATGTTGAAACAGGCCAGCAGCACCATGGCCAAAAGCAAAAGCAGGAACAGGTAGCTGCTTCCCCCTTCGTCGTAGCTCTTCATCTCGCTCCACTTGATGTCCAGCTGGCTGTTCACTTCCTCACTCAGGGCGGTGAACACCTGTTCTTTGGCCGCGATCTCTGCGGAAGGGTAAGCGATCTCGCTGTACTTCAGCTCCTCGTCCAGCTGCTCCCAGACGGCGGTGCTGGGGGTGGTATAGCCGATGTACTCTGCATTGGCCACCCCCACATCCACCTCGCACATGAAGTTGATGAACATTTCGGCGGCCTCCTGGTTCTGGCTGGTGGCGGGGATGCACATGCAGTCCACCGACAGCACGCTGCCTTCTTCCGGGAAGACCCAGGCCAGGTCGGGGTTGTCGTCGATCATGGTGATGGCGTCCCCCGAATAGTATACGCCCACAGCCGCCTCGCCGCCGATCATCTTGTCGAAGATCTCGTCCATGACATAGGCCTGCACCAGAGGCTTCTGCGCTTTGAGCTGCTCCATCACCTGATCCACTTCATCGGTGGTGGCAGGGTTGACGCTCCTGCCCTCCTTGAAGGCGGCGATGGCGTAGGCGTCCCGGCTGTTGTTGAACATCAGAATGCTTCCGGCATACTGTTCATCCCACAGGTCGGCCCAGCGGGTGGGCGCCTGGCTGACCATGGTGGTATTGTAGATGATGCCGGTGGTGCACAGCATATAGGGCACCGTATAGGCGTTTTCGGGGTCGTAATCGGGGTTGCGGTACTGCTGGTCGATCAGCTGGAAATTGGGGATATTGTCGTAGTTGAGCGGCAGCAGCATCCCCTCCTGGGTCATCTTGGCCACCATATAATCGGAGGGGATGATGACGTCGTAGGTCGCCGCCCCGGATTTGAGTTTGGCGTACATGGACTCGTTGGAATCGAAGGTGGTGTAGTTGACCTCGATGCCGGTGAGTTCTTCAAAGGCAGCCACAACGTCCGGGCTGCCGTCCGAGCCGTTGGAGATGTATTCGCCCCAGTTGTAGACGTTCAGGGTGACGTTCCGGCCTGCAAAACGGGTCCAGTCATAGTCCCCCGACACGCTGATCTCCTCGGTGACCCGGATGGGCTCCGCCGCAGCCGCAGAGACCGCGCAGGCCCCCGCCAGCACCAGGGCAGACAGAAAAGTCAGAATGCGTTTCATCGCTTTCCCTCCCTTTATACCTGCATCTGCTGGGCGGCCTGATCCCGCTTGTAGCGGCGCCCCTCCGCCGCGTTGGAGAGGAGGATCACCGCCAGGATGGCCGCAAACATGATGGTGGACAGAGCATAGATCTCGGGGCTGACCTTGCGGCGGGTCATCGAGTAGATGGCGATGGGGAGCGTCTCCACCGTGCCGCAGTTGAAGTAGGAGATCATAAAATCGTCGATGGAGTAGGTCAGGCAGATCAGGAAGGAGGAGACGATGGCGGGACTGATCTCGGGCAGGATCACCTTGAAGAAAGCCTGCCGGGGGTCGCAGCCCAGGTCCAGAGCCGCCTCATAAAGGTGGATGTCCAGCTGGCGCAGCTTGGGGCTGACATTGAAGATGACATAGGGTACGTTGAACGCCACATGGGCGATCAGCAAAGTGGGCATCCCCATGATGGTGTCGGGCAGCCAGGGCACATCCGCCGCAAACCGCTGGTAGGCCACAAACAGCAGCATCAGGGAGATGCCGGTGATGATCTCGGGGTTGACCACCGGGATATAGGTGATGTTGGTGATCACCAGGCGGGAGGTGCGCTTCATGCCGGCAATGCCCAGAGAAGCCGCCGTCCCCAGCACCGTGGCCACCACCGAGGACACCAGGGCCACTTCCACCGACACCGCCAGCGCCCGCAGGATGGAGGAATTGTGCAGCAGGCTCTGATACCACTTGAGGGTGAAGCCGGTGAACAGGGCGTAGCCCTTGCTCTCGTTGAAGCTGAACAGGATCATATAGGCGATGGGCAGATACATGAACCCGAAAAACAGGATGATATAGGTCCGCTGCATCAGGCGGAGATGCTTTGTTTTCATCAGGACACCCCCTCCATTTCGTCTTCGTCAAAGCTGGATGTAAAGCTCATGCACAGCAGCACGATGATCATCAGTACCAGGCTCATGGCGGAGCCCACGTTCAGATTGTAGCTGTTGCCCAGGAACTGCATCTCGATCAGGTCGCCGATCAGCAGGTTGGCGCCGCCGCCCAGCATCCGGCTGATCACAAAGGTGGACACCGCCGGCACGAACACCATGGTGATGCCGGTGCAGATGCCGGGCACGCTCATGGGGATCAGCACCCGGAACAGGGTCTTGGTGGTGTTGGCGCCCAGGTCCTGGGCGGCCTCGATGATGCTCTGGTCGATCTTGGTCATGCTGGTGTACAGAGGCAGGATCATATAGGGCACATAGTTGTACACCATGCCCAGCACCACCGCTCCGGCCGTGTTGAGCATATTGAACGGGCCCAGACCCACCAGTCCCAGCAGGGTGTTGATGGGGCCGTTGATGCTCAGCAGGCCCATCCAGGCATAGGTGCGCAGCAGAAAATTCATCCACATGGGCAGCATCACCAGCATCTGCATGATCCGCTGCTTGTTCACCCGCAGCCGGGACAAAAAGTACCCCACAGGGAAAGCGATCACCAGGCAGATGACGGTGGCGATCAGGGCCAGCAGCAGACTGCGGGCAAAGACCGAGCCGTAGCCGCTGACCGAGGCCAGATTGGCCAGGGTGAACTGCCCTTCCCCGTCGGTCAGGGCATAGTAGCAGACGATCAGCAGCGGGATGACGGTGAACAGCACCATCCATGCCAGATACGGCGAGGCAAGACGCTTGTCATATACCTTCATCTTCTTACACCTCGCTGCGCGCCATGATGTGGATCTCGTTGGGGCCGATGCGCATCCCGATCCGCTCGCCGGGGGTGCAGGCCCGGGTGGAGTGGATCAGCCACTGGCGGCCGTCGCAGTCCACGTGCATCTCGAAGTGGACCCCTTTGAAGATCACTTCCTCCACCACGCCGGTGAGCTGGCCCTCCACGGGGGAGACCACCTCGATGTCCTCGGGGCGCACCACCACCTGGACGCTCTGCTCGGGCTTGAAGCCCCGGTCCACGCAGGGGAACTGCGCCCCCGCAAACGACACCAGAAAGTCCCGGTGCATCACGCCGTCGATGATGTTGGAGTCGCCGATGAAGTCCGCCACAAAAGCGTTCCTGGGCTCGTTGTAGATTTCCTCGGGGGTACCCACCTGCTGGATGACGCCGCCGTTCATGACGACGACGGTGTCCGACATGGTCAGGGCTTCTTCCTGGTCGTGGGTAACATAGATGAAGGTGATGTTCATCTCGCGCTGCAGCCGCTTGAGCTCCAGCTGCATTTCTTTCCGCAGCTTCAGGTCCAGAGCGCCCAGAGGCTCGTCCAGCAGGAGGATCTCGGGTTCATTGACCAGGCTGCGGGCAATGGCCACCCGCTGCTGCTGGCCGCCCGACATCTGGGAGATGCTGCGCCGCTCAAAGCCCTTGAGGCCCACCACTTCCAGCATATCCCGCACCTTGGTGCGGATGGTCTCCTCGTCCAGGTGTTTCAGCCGCAGGCCGAAGGCCACGTTTTCAAACACGTTCAGGTGGGGGAACAGGGCGTATTTCTGGAACACCGTGTTCACCGGCCGCTTGTAGGGCGGCACCCCGGTGATATCTTTGCCATGGAGGCTGACCGTACCGGCGTTGGGCTCCAGAAATCCGGCGATCAGGCGCAGGGTGGTGGTTTTGCCGCAGCCGGACGAGCCCAGCAGCGTGACGAATTCTTTGTCGTGGATGTCCAGATTCAGGCCGTTCAAAATGCGCTGGCCGTCAAAATCCACCACGATGTCCCGGAGGGATACGATTACAGAGTTGTCCATTTTCCAGATGAGTCCTCCCCTTGCTTTCTCATTTGCGCCTGCCGGCGGCAGGGCGCCGCCAGCACACAAGGGGGTTATCCGCCTGCCGGCAGGACCACCCCCAATGGGTCTATCTTAAACAATCCCACGGAAAATGTCAATTCACAAACCAAAGTTTCTGTTCCCGTCGAATCAAAAAGCGCAAAAAAGCCGGGCGCACAGCGTCTATGCGTCCAGCTTTTGCAGAAATATGCCTTATCTTTTACATCAGTTCTTCCGCCGGGCAGAAAGCAGAGAGGGCATCCGCATCCACCCGATAGGCCGAGCTGTCCCCTTCCACGGTCAGGTAACAGCCGTCGGTGCCGGCGGCATAGGTCAGGGTGCGGCTTCCCGTATCATCGGTGACGGTCACGGTGACCGACGGTTCCCCCAGCCCCAGGGCCGCCGCATCCGCGCCGGTGACCTGTCCGGCCGCATACTCGCCCAGAACCGACAGAAGCTGCTGTACGGCCTCCTGGTCCAGAGGGGTATCGGGCTGCTGCTCCAGACGCCACTGAGTGGAGTAGGCGCCGTCCTCCCCTTCCACCGACAGGGCCTTGAGGCTGACGGTGAAGCGGTCTGCCCCATCGGCACGGGTATAGACGATTGCCTCCAGGCTGCTGGCCGTGATGCCCGCCGGCTGGAAGGGGCCGAACAGCCCCTCCTTGTCATAGGCAAAGCACTCCGCCTTGGCCGGGTCGGCGGTGTAAAGAGCGCTGTCCCCTTCCCTTTGCAGATAGATGTCCCCGGTGACCGGGTTGGTGGTCCCAAAAGTATAGGTCTCGGTACGGCCCGCTGCGGTGACCGACACGGTCAGGGAGGGCTCATCCAGCCCGTAATCCTCCCCGGGCTGGGGCTCCAGGCGGCGCTTGGCCGATAGACCCGTCATGGCGGCGGCCATGGTGTTGCATTTGGTCTGATCCAGGTGGTAGTCCGGGTCCTCCGCCAGGGTCCACCGGCTGCCGTCGTAGTCCAGGGTCAGGGTCTCACCTTGCCAGGTATAGGCGATTTGGGTCAGCTCCGCCTGGGCGAACGCCGCCAGGGGGATATCCCCTGCAGCGGCTTCGCTGGATGCGGCTTCGGCATGGCGGTTCGCCGCAGTCACCGCAGCCAGCGCGGCGGCGGCCAGCAGGATCAGTGCCGCCAGCACCAGCAGGGTGCGCTGTTTGGCCTTCATGGCGGCACCCCCTTATCTGCGCCGGCGGCGGATGGTGACCACCGCACCGGCGATCAGCAGCCCCGCCGGGATCACAAGCAGGAAGGTCAGGCCCAGAGGGGCCACCACCCCCGCCGGGATGGTCAGCAGGTCCGCCTCCAGGGCTTTGGAATCGATGAGGATATCGCTGGACTGCCCTGTGAGGGAAGCCGCGCACCCCACCAGGAAATCGCAGTTGCCCGGGACGCTGGGGTAATTGGCCTCGTTGTCCATGTTGGAGGACCCGATCCAGATCACCTCTGCCCCGGTGTCCTCGGCCTGCGCATAGACCGCCAGGTCAAAGGGGCCGTCCAGATCCCCCCCCTCTCTCTCGGTGGTGGTCATCTCATAGCTCGCAGCTTTGCTGTACGCAGAGCCGGAGGTAGTCAGCAGGGGTTCTGCCGTCACTCCGTCGGTGGGGGTGATCCGGATGCCCTGGGCCATTTGGACCAGCACCGGCACGCTGGACGTGATGCCGTCCAGGGCCGTGCTGACAGAGGGCTGGGCGTAGTCGGGCAGCAGATAGTAACTGTACCCATAGAGGCTGTGATCGGGGTCGCCCTCCACCACCAGGCCGTCCACCCGGGCCAGCCCAAGGCCGGCCATCACCTCGTCCAGATTGGGAGTGTCATAATAGGCATCGGTCATCAGCAGCAGCTTGCCGCCCCCCGCCAGATATTCCTGCAGGAGGGCCGTCTCATCCACCACCCCGTCCGCCCCCGCAAAGTCGCTGGCCGGGCAGTTGACGATCAGCAGGGCGCAGTCCTCGGGGATTCCGCCGGACAGCAGGCTGAGGGGGGCCGTCTCGATGTTCTGGGCCTCCAGCGCCTGGGTCAGGGTGTCCGAAAGAGCCGCTTCGCTGTGGTTGGTGGTGTAATAGGCCCGGCTGGCCTGGCCGCTGGTCAGGCGGTAGATGGCCGATGTGATCTGGCCCTCGCCGTCAAAACGGACATCGTAGGCGCCCGTCTCATAATAGCTGGCATAGTCATAGACATACAGCCCGGCGGCATCCAGCACGGTGCTGGCATCGCCCGTATCCAGGATCAGGCTGCCGGAGGCTGCATTCTCAGCCCCGTACCGGGACGCAAAGGTGGGATAGACGGCGGGGTCGATCTGCTCCCAGCGGATGTGGGGACCCGCCGCGGCGTACTGGTCCAGCAGACGAGTGATGATCCGGTCCTCCGCGCCCGTCTCACAGAGATAGTAGATGGTCAGGTCTTCCTCCAGGCTGCCGGCCACCTGACGGGAGGTATCGCCGAGGGTATACAGTCCGCCGGCAGAGAGGTCGAACTGGGTGTAGCGGGCAGGGATGGCCCCCACCAGCAGGTTAACCAGCACGGCCAGCACCACAGCCGCCGCGACGGTGGCGGCAGACAGCAGCCCGCTGCGGAACACCCGGCCGCCGTCCGGGGCGGGATGCCTTTTGAATCGGATATGCAGCATACAAACCCACCCCCTTTCAGACCCAGCGGCGCTTTTCCATCTGCTGCGCCGTAAAGAAGAGGAACAGCGCCGGCACGGTCAGATAATAGACCAGAGCAGGTACCGAAAAGCTGCCATTGACAAAGCTCTCAAAAGGCTCGAACAGGCACAGCGCCCCCAGCACCCGGCTGAACGCCTGGGTGAGCCAGGCGCTGCGGACCGTGAACAAAACGGCGATCCCCGCCGCCAGCAAAGCAAACAGCAGGCACCCCGCCGTCAGGCTGCGGCAGCGCAGGCCCACCAGGAACCCCGCCACTGCGGCCAGCGCCGTGAACACCAGCAGGGCCGCCCCGCTGCCCGCTGCGAACATACTGCGCAGGCTGGGCATCAGATAGGCTGACAGCAGGGCTCCAAAGCCCAGCAGGGCCGCAATGATCTGGTTCTCGGTCAGGCCCGAGAGGAATTCGCACACCGCAATGGCGGCACATCCCAGCAGATAGTAGCACAGCAGGCTGGCCAGATTGGAGGCCAAAGACGCCGCCGTGCACCCCAGGGCCCGCAGGGCCAGGATCATCACCGCGTCCACCCCGCAGGGCACCGCAAAGAGAGCGCACATGGCCAGGTACTTGCCCACCACGATCCCCCACACCGGCACAGGACTGGTCAGCAGCAGCTGGTCGGTGCGTGCCCGCCGCTCCTCGGCCAGGCTGCGCATGGCCAGCACCGGCACATACAGCAGCAGCACAAATACGGTGCGGTAGAGGGTGTAATAGCCAAAGTCGGTCAGACCGTAGCCCAGGTTGAGGGCAAAGAAATACAACCCCGAAGCTGCCGCCAGAAAGGCGGTCAGCAGCCAGCCCATCATGCCGGTGAAGCTGGCCCGGAATTCCCGTTTGAAAATGGCGATCATTCCGCCCCCTCCTCTCCCGGCGCATCGGAGCCGGTCAGCTCCAGAAAGACCTGTTCCAGGCTGCGTCCGCCGGCGGTCAGTTCTTCCAATGTGCCGTCCGCTGCCAGCACCCCGTGGGACAAAATGAGCACACGGCTGCACACCGCCTGCACCTCGCTGAGGATGTGGCTGGACAGGATGACCGTGTGCTTGTGGCCCAGCTGCTGGATCAGGCGGCGGATGCCGGTGACCTGGGCCGGGTCCAGACCCACGGTGGGCTCATCCAGGATGATCACCTTCGGGTCGGACAGCAGCGCCTGGGCGATGCCCACCCGCTGGCGGTAGCCCTTGGACAGGCTGCGGATCAGGCGGGGCAGCACATCTTCCACCCCGGTGCGGCGTGCGGCCGCCGCCACAGCCGCAGCCCGGCCGGCGCGGCGCACCCCCTTCAGCTCGGCGGCAAAACGCAGGTACTCGGCCACCGTCATGTCCGGATAGAGGGGCGGCGTTTCGGGCAGATACCCCACGCAGGCCCGGGCCGCGGCAGCCTCCTCGGGCAGCGGGTGGCCTTCCACCGACACTGACCCGCTGGTAGGGGCGATGTAGCCGGTGAGGATGTTCATGACTGTGGACTTGCCCGCCCCATTGGGCCCCAGCAGTCCGCAGATCTGCCCGTCCTCCACCGTAAAGGAAAGGTCCTGCACCGCCGTCCGGCGGCCATAGACCTTGGTCAGATGCGAAACTTGGATCATGCGCACGCTCCTTTTCGAACAGTGTGGCAGGAAAAACCCGCCCACCAGCAAATATAGGCTGGAAATGTGTTCAAATCATGGCAAAGTGATGAAATCAAAAAAGGCCGCCTCCCCCATCGGGGAAGCGGCCCGTTGCTGCAAATTACTTGCGGCCAAAGCGGCGATTGAAACGATCGACACGTCCGCCGGTATCAACCAGCTTCTGCTTGCCAGTGTAGAAAGGATGGCACTTGGAGCAGACTTCCACGTGGATCTCGGGCTTGGTGGAGCGGGTGTGGATCACATTGCCGCACGCGCAGGTGATGGTGCAGTCAACGTAATTGGGATGGATACCCTGTTTCATTTGCGATTCACCTCATTTCTGGTTCTGACGAATTGGGGCCATATTCCGATGTATGCGCCCATCACAACCTTCAATTTCGGCTACCCCCTCGAGCGGCCTTGGAAACGATTGCTGAACTATTATAGCACGAATCTGAAAAAAATCAAGGGCTTTTTTGCAGCGCGCCGCAGGCCGGGGTCCCCTTTTTTCCGGATTTGACACCGGCGCCCTTTGATGCTATACTACAAGCGCAAAAACCGAAGACCGTGGGGAGCTTATACATAGGCTGAGAGGAAGGTGTGGCCTTCGACCCGTAACCTGATTTGGATAATGCCAACGTAGGGAAAGAATGTTTTCTGTGCCGGAGATGTCCAGTTTGGGTGTCTCCGGCTTTTGCTTTTGCAGGAAGGGAGCGGATGCACAGAATGCACGGGCAGACCGTGCCGGGCAGGAGGGGAGCGCCTCAGGCCTTGTATACAGCGATGGGAAGCCGTGTTCCGGCGTGAGAGGAAGCCAGCAAGCTTCGACCGGCTTTGGGGGACTGTGTTTGGTCCCATTTTCACGCATTATGGAGGGATTTGTCATGAAACATACCAACATCCAAAAGCTGACCATCGCCGGCATCCTCTGCGCCGTGGCCGTAGTGGGCAGCATGTTCTCGTTCCCGGTGCTGGGCAGCAAATGCGCCCCGGTACAGCACATGGTCAACATCCTGTGTGCGGTGCTGCTGGGCCCCGGCTACGGGGTGGCGGTGGCCTTTGCCGCCAGCCTGCTGCGCAACCTGCTGGGCCTGGGCAGCCTGATGGCTTTCCCGGGCAGTATGTTCGGAGCGCTGCTGTGTGGGCTGGCCTACTGGAAGCTCAAGGCTATCCTCCCCACTCTGGTCGCGGAGGTGTTCGGCACCTCGATCCTGGGCGGGCTGTGCGCCTGGCCGGTGGCCGTCTTTCTGATGGGGCAGAGCGCCGGGGAGATAGCCTTTTATGTCTACATCGTCCCCTTCCTGGTCTCCACCGCAGGGGGCGCGGTGCTGTCGGGCATCCTGCTCTACGCACTCGCCCGGACCGGCGCCCTGGCGCAGGTGCAGCGCCGTCTGGACCTGCCGGCGAAAGGAGGCAGCCATGCTGCGGGAAACGCTTGACCGCCTGCGTGCGGCGGCGCCTCTGGTCCACTGCATCACCAACTATGTCACAGCCAACGACTGCGCCAACATCCTGCTGGCCTGCGGGGCCAGCCCCGTCATGGCGGAGGATCCCGGTGAGGTAGAGGAGGTCACCGCCCAGTGCGGCGCTCTGGTGCTGAACACCGGCACCTTGCGTCAAAGCGTCCTGCCTGCCATGCTGGCCGCAGGGGCCAGGGCCAACGCCCTGGGCCTTCCCGTAGTGCTGGACCCGGTGGGGGCAGGCAGCTCCCGACTGCGCACCGAAAGCGCCCGTATCCTGCTGGAGCGGCTGCAGCCGGCTGCCATCCGGGGCAACCTGTCCGAGATGCGCGCCCTGGCCGGCAGCGGCCAGGCCGCCCATGGGGTGGACGCCGCCCCTGCCGACCGGATCACCGCCGGGACACTGGACCAGACGGTCGCCTTTGCCAAGTCTTTTGCCCGGCAGACCGGCGCGGTCGTCGCCATCACCGGGTCCATTGATGTGGTGACCGACGGCAGGCGAGCCTTCTGCATCCGCAACGGCTGCCCCGAAATGAGCCGGGTCACCGGCACCGGATGCCAGCTGTCCGCCATGATGGGGGCCTGTCTGGCCGCGGTCCCGCAGGAGCTCCTGGCCGGGGCCGTGACGGCTGTCTGTGCCATGGGGCTGTGCGGTCAGCTGGCCCGCCGCCGCATGACCCCGCTGGACGGCAACGCCAGCTACCGCAACTACATCATCGACGCGGTGTACAACCTCACCGGCGCGCAATTGGAAGAAGGTGCCGACTATGAAGTGCGATAAGGACACCCTGCTGCTCTACGCGGTGACCGACCGGGCCTGGACCGGCAGTCAGCCCCTGGCCCGGCAGGTGGAAGCCGCCCTGCAAAACGGGGCCACCTGCCTGCAGCTGCGGGAAAAGGCTCTCGACCCCGCCGCCTTTCGGGAGGAGGCCCGGCAGATGGCCGCCCTGTGCGGGCGGTACGGCGTGCCTCTTATCATCAACGACAACGTGGAGGTGGCTCTGGCCTGCGGGGCAGCCGGGGTCCATCTGGGCCAGCAGGATATGCCCATCACCCAGGCCCGCCGGATGGCCGGCCCGGATCTCATCCTGGGAGCCTCGGCCCACACGGTGCAGGAGGCTTTGGAAGCCCAGGCCGCCGGCGCCGACTACCTGGGGGTGGGAGCGGTGTTTTCCACCTCCACCAAGGCGGATGCCTCTCCCCTGCCCCTGACCACCCTCAGGGAGATCTGCGCCGCCGTCTCCATCCCGGTGGTGGCCATCGGCGGCATCACCGAAACCAATCTTTTGCAGCTGACCGGCTGCGGTGCCGCCGGGGTGGCGGTGGTATCGGCTATTTTCGGCGCCCCCGACCCGGGAGCCGCCACCGCACGGCTGGTACAGCTGGCCCGCCAAATGACTGGCCGCTGAGCCCCTGGCGGTGCGGCGGTCCCGGCCACGCTGAGATGAAAGGAGCTATCCCATGAAGAAAAAGACTGCATTGACCATTGCCGGCAGTGACTGCAGCGGCGGCGCCGGCATCCAGGCCGACCTGAAGACCATGACCATGAACGGCGTCTACGGCATGAGCGCCATCACAGCCCTGACGGCCCAGAACACCACCGGTGTGGCGGCCATCCAGGAGGCGGACCCCGACTTTCTGGCCCGGCAGTTGGACATGGTGTTCACCGACATCTTCCCCGATGCGGTCAAGGTGGGGATGGTCTCCTCCTCGGCCCTGATCCGGGTGATCGCGCAGAAGCTGCGCCAATACCAGGCCCGCAGCATCGTAGTGGACCCGGTGATGGTGACCACCAGCGGCTCGGCCCTGCTGGAGAGCGAGGCCGTGGCTGCGCTCAAATCCGAGCTGCTGCCCCTGGCCACCCTGATCACGCCCAACATCCCCGAAGCACAGGTACTGACCGGGGCAGAGATCTGCACCCCCGCCCAGATGGAGCTAGCCGGCCGGCAGCTGTACGAGAGCTATGGCTGTGCCGTGCTGGTCAAGGGCGGGCACAGTGTCAACGACGCCAACGATCTGTTATGGACCCGGGACGGCCCCACATGGTTCTACGGCCAGCGCATCCGGAACCCCAACACCCACGGCACCGGCTGTACCCTGTCTTCGGCCATCGCCTCCAACCTGGCCAAGGGCTATCCCCTGCCCCAGGCCATCCAGCGGGCCAAAGAGTACCTGTCCGGAGCTCTGGCCGCCATGCTGGATCTGGGGCAGGGCCGCGGGCCCATGGATCACGCCTTTGACCTGCACAGCCCCTTTGGGGCGTGAGCAGACCAGCCCAGCCGCACCCACACGAAAGGAGCTATCACCATGCGAACCTATGCGACCCAAATGGAAGCCGCCCGTCTGGGCATCGTCACCCCTGAGATGAAGGCGGTGGCTGCTCAGGAATACCGCACCGAAGAAGAGATCCGCCAGCTGGTGGCCCAAGGCCAGGTAGCCATCTGTGCCAACCGGCTGCACACCTGCCTCAAACCGGCGGGCGTGGGCTCGATGCTGCGCACCAAGATCAACGTCAACCTGGGGGTCTCCCGCGACTGCAAGGACTATGATGTGGAGATGAAAAAAGTGATGCTGGCCGTGGACATGGGGGCCGACGCCATCATGGACCTGTCCTCCCATGGAAACACCCAGCCCTTCCGCCAGAAACTGACCCGGGAGTGCCCGGCCATGATCGGCACCGTACCCATCTACGACAGCGTCATCCACTACCAGCGGGATCTTGCCACCCTGTCGGCCCAGGACTTCCTGGATGTGATCCGGCTGCACGCCCAGGACGGCGTGGATTTCGTCACCCTCCACTGCGGCATCACCCGCAAGACCATCCAGCAGATCAAGACCCACAAGCGCAAAATGAACATCGTCTCCCGGGGCGGGTCGCTGGTCTTTGCGTGGATGAGCATGACCGGCCAGGAAAACCCCTTTTATGAATATTTCGACCAGATCCTGGATATCTGCCGGGAGTACGATGTCACCATCTCGCTGGGAGACGCCTGCCGTCCCGGGTGCCTGGCCGACGGCAGCGATGTGTGCCAGATCGAAGAACTGGTCCGGCTGGGCGAACTGACCCGGCGGGCCTGGGCCAAGGACGTCCAGGTGATGGTAGAAGGCCCCGGCCATATGCCCATGGATCAGATCGAGGCCAACATGAAGATGCAGCAGACCCTCTGCATGGGCGCCCCCTTCTATGTGCTGGGCCCCATCGTCACCGACATTGCCCCCGGCTACGACCACATCACGGCGGCCATCGGCGGCGCCATGGCTGCGGCGGCAGGAGCCGCCTTCCTGTGCTATGTGACCCCGGCGGAACACCTGGCCCTGCCCAATCTGGAAGACGTCAAGCAGGGCATCATGTCCGCCCGCATCGCAGCCCATGCAGCCGATATCGCCAAAAAGGTGCCGCACGCCCGGGACGCCGATGACGCCATGGCCGATGCCCGCCGCACCTTCGACTGGGACAAGCAGTGGGAGTGCGCCATGGACCCCGAGACCGCCAAGAGCATCCGGGCCGACCGTTCCCCCGAATTTGAGGACAGCTGCTCCATGTGCGGCAAATTCTGCGCGGTGCGCAGCATGAACAAGGCCCTGAACGGAGAGTACATCGATATCCTCTGACCGGAAAAACCAAAATCATTTCAAGCAAAAGACCTCTGCCCGTCAAAAGGCAGAGGTCTTTGATTTGGACCGGACCGCGCACGGCACAGGCCAACGATATAGAGAAATGGCTTTTTATCGCTGTTTTATCAGCCTGTGCGGCGTTTTTTGTCCAGACGCATTTTGTCGGCGATCATGGCGATGAACTCGCTGTTGGTGGGCTTGCCGCGCAGGCTGTGGACGGTGTAGCCGAAATAGTGGTTCAATGTCTCCACGTCGCCCCGGTCCCAGGCCACTTCAATGGCGTGACGGATGGCGCGTTCCACCCGGCTGGCGCTGGTGTTGTTCATCCGGGCGATCTCCGGATACAGGCGCTTGGTCACCGCGTTGATATAATCGGGATCGTTCATGGTCAGCAGGATTCCGTCCCGCAGGAACTGATAGCCCTTGATATGGGCCGGCACCCCGATCTGGTGCAGGATCTCGGTCACCGTCATCTCGTCGCTGTCTGCACTGGAATAGGCAGGCTGGCGGTTGCGTCCGGCCGCCGCTTTCAGCACACGGGCCGCGAGGATGTTCTCATCGAAAGGCTTGACAAAGTAGTAGGAGAACCCCGCATCCAGCAGCTCCTGGATCACGTTCTCACTCTGAAAGGCCCCTGTCACAAAGAAAGCTGTGCTCAGCTCCCCCGCGGTGTTGTAGCGCTGCTTGACCGTCAAAGCATCCAGCCCGGGCATAAAGGCGTCCAGAAGCACCACATGGGGACGAAGCACCAACATTTTCTGCAGTACCTTTAAACCGTCCTTTTCCACCACGGTCACTTCAATGCCTTTCTGCTCCAGCGCTTCCCGGCATAAAGGGGTGACATCCGGCCCCGTATCAGACATCAAAAATCTCACTTTGTCCATGATCGTTCCTCCAGCATGTGTCAAAAGGTTTCACAGCGGCAGGGCCGCCCGCGCCCGACAGGGCTGCGGACAGTCCGTGGAAATGTCCCAGCACAATGGATTTTACCATAATTTCCCAGTTACTTCAACAGTATAAATTGGCAATTTTTGGAAATTACAGTCATCTGCCAACCGCCTTTTGTCCTGCAGCACAGCTTCGACAGGTTACGATCCGATCATCGACAAAAACTCCGCCTCGCTGAGCACCGGCACACCCAGCTGGCGGGCCTTGTCCAGCTTGCTGCCGGCGGCCTCGCCTGCCAGTACATAGGCTGTCTTTTTGGACACCGAGCTGCTGGCCTTGCCCCCGTTCTGAACGATCATCGCCTCGGCTTCCTTGCGGGAAAGGGTGGGCAGCGTCCCGGTCACAACGATGGTCTTGCCGGCCAGTTTATCGGTGCGGACCTGGCCCTGCCACCGCATATTCACTCCCTGGGCGGCCAGACGCCGCACCAGGTCGGCAGTCCCCTCCCGGGCGAAGAACTCCACCACACTCTGGGCCATCACCGCGCCAAATCCGTCGATCTCACAGATCTGCTCTGCGGTGGCGGCGGCCACTGCCTCCATCGTGCCAAAGTGACCCGCCAGCAGGGCGGCGGCCTTGTCGCCGATGTTCCGGATCCCCAGGCCGAACAGCAGCTTGTCCAGGTTGTTCTCCTTGCTGTGGGCGATGGCCGCCAGCAGGTTGTCGGCGCTCTTGTCCTTGAACTTGTCCAGGGTCAGCAGCTGCTCCCGGGTCAGGGTATACAGGTCTGCGGCCGAGCGCACCAGGCCCCGGTCCACCAGTTGGGTGCATACCGCCACTCCCAGCCCGTCGATGTCCATGGCATCCCGGGAGGCAAAATGGATCAGGTTGCGCAGGGCCTGGGCGGGGCACTCGGGGTTGACGCAGCGCAGGGCGGCCTCATCGGCCAGATGGGCCACAGGCGCCCCGCAGCTGGGACAGACGGCAGGCATCTGCCAAGGCTGCGCCTCCGGAGCGTGGGCGGTCACACCGATCACCTCGGGGATGATCTCCCCTGCCTTCCGCACCTGGATGGTATCCCCGATGCACAGACCCAGCTGCCGGATAAAGTCCTCGTTGTGCAGCGTCGCCCGGGACACGGTGGTGCCCGCCAGGGTGACCGGCTCAAAGGAAGCCGTCGGGGTCAGCACACCGGTGCGGCCCACCGCCACCTCGATGTCCAGCAGTTTGGTCTCCTTGACCTCGGGGGGATACTTGAATGCGATAGCCCACCGCGGGAATTTGGCGGTGGAGCCCAGCTGAGTCCGCTGGGCCAGGCTGTCCACCTTGATCACCGCGCCGTCCATGTCGAACCCCAGGGCTGCACGCTCTGTGCCGATCTGTTCGATCTCCGCAATGGCGTTCTCGATGTTGTCCACCAGGTGATACCGGGGAGACACCGGCAGCCCCAGCTGTTTCAGATAGTCCAGGCTGGCGGCATGGCTGGTCAGCTCCATCCCCCGCACCTGCTGCACATTGAAAATGAAGATGCCCAGACCGCGGCTGCCTGTCACCTTGGGGTCTTTCTGGCGCAGACTGCCGGCGGCGGCGTTGCGGGGATTTTTGAACGGGGCCGCCCCCTGCAGCTCCTGTTCCTCGCATAGCTTCTGGAACGCCCTGTGAGGCATATACACTTCACCGCGCACCTCCAGATAGGCGGGGGCCCCTTCCTTCAAAGTCTTGGGGATGCTGCGGATGGCCCGCACGTTGGGGGTCACATCCTCCCCTACCTCGCCGTCTCCCCGGGTGGAGGCCCGTACCAGCTGGCCGTTCTCATACTCCAGGCTGCAGGACAACCCGTCGATCTTGATCTCTACCACGTACTGTGGCTGGATCCCTGCGTCCCGCACACGGCGGTCAAAGTCCCGCAGTTCGTCGTAGCTGAATGCATCCAGCAGGCTCTCCATTTTGACCGTGTGGGTCACCTTGGCAAAGCGGCCGCTGGGGGTGCCGCCCACGTGCTGGGTGGGGGAATCGGGGGTGACCAACTGAGGGTACTCCGCCTCGATCTGACGCAGCTCCCGCATCAGGTCGTCGTACTGGAAATCCTCCAGCTGGGGGGCGTCCTGGTCGTAGTACAGGCGGTTGTTGTATTCGATGACCCGCCGCAGCTCCTGTGCACGCTGGCGGGCCTGTTCCAGTTCCATCATAGATCCTCTCCTTCCGCCCCGGCAGCCGGGGCCTCTCTTACATAATACCATAAAACGCCCGGGAAGGGAACGTTCCAACCGGAATCCATCTCTTTTAAAAATGTGACCCGCTCACAGGGAAGGTTGACTTTCCCGCCGTCCCATGCTATGATTAGCACATACAAACCACACGGCTGCACCCGCAGCCTTTTGACCATACACAGGAGGTTCTTTGCCATGGATCAGAAAGTTTATGAACTGCTCAACGCCCAGATCAACAAGGAGTTCTACTCCGCCTACCTCTATCTGGAGATCGCCAACTACTATGACGCCAAGGGCCTGGACGGCTTTGCCAACTGGTACGAGATCCAGGCCAAGGAAGAACAGGATCACGCCATGCTGTTCTACCGCTACCTGCACAACAACAGCCAGCCGGTGGTGCTGGACACCATCCAGAAGCCCGAGACCAACTTCACCGACCTGATCGGCCCTCTGAAGGCTGCCCTGGGCCATGAGAAGTATGTCACCAGCCTCATCAACGCCATCTATGCGGCTGCTGTGGAGGCCAAGGACTACCGCACCGTCCAGTTCCTGGATTGGTTCATCAAGGAGCAGGGCGAGGAGGAAAAGAACTCCGCCGACCAGATCACCAAGATGGAGCTGTACGGCGGCGACGCCCGCAGCCTCTATATGCTGAACAGCGAGCTGCTGAGCCGTACTTACACCGCACCTTCCCTGACTTTGGACTAAGGTGTATCTGAAAAAACGCAACGCTGTTCCATTCTGCCAAAAACGCCCATCTGCCTTGCATTTGGGCATTTTGACTTCAGATACACCCTAAAAGCAAGCCGTTCATCCGCATCCGCGCCCCCGTTCCTCTGCGAACGGGGGCTTTTTCTGTCGATGCAAAAAAGGTCCCTCTTGCGTTGATTTTGCATCTACGTGAGAGGGACCTCTTTTTCGCTTCTCCGAAACGTCATCCGGCACCGCCCGGGGGTATGCAAACAGACAGACCCGATCGGCGCTTTGGGTGATTGTGAATCACCAAGCGTTATACGATTCGTATTATCGCACTTTTTATGGTCGTTCCTGCGTTGTTTTTAAACAAAAGCGCGCGGCACAGGCTTTTGCACCTGCGCCGCGCGCCGGAATGTAGTAACTTTATGTTTCAGACAGGAAGAGCCTCAGCCTGCCGGCCGGCCTCTCCCCTGCCCTGCATCAGATCGAAATGGTATTGCAGACATCCAGC
Source organism: Faecalibacterium sp. An58 (assembly GCF_002161515.1). Classification (NCBI taxonomy): domain Bacteria; kingdom Bacillati; phylum Bacillota; class Clostridia; order Eubacteriales; family Oscillospiraceae; genus Faecalibacterium; species Faecalibacterium sp. An58. Next base: position 39,009 of record NZ_NFHX01000002.1, on the reverse strand, counting down.
AGCACCGGGTCCAGACCCTTGGTCATCTCCAGGGCCTCGTCCACCGGGTAATCCACCAGCTGTTCGCCGCGCATACCCACGATGCGGTTGTACTTGCCCTCATCGATCAGGCAGACGGCGCGGTAGCCCATGGCCGAAGCGTTCACGCGGTCCCGCAGGGTGGGCGAGCCGCCGCGCTGCACATGGCCCAGGATGGTGGCGCGGGAGTCGATGCCGGTGCGCGCCTGGATCTCGTTGGCGATCTCCTGGGCGTGGCCCACACCCTCGGCCACGATGATGATGAAGTGGTTCTTGCCGGTCTTTTTGGTCAGCTCGATCTTGTCCAGGATGTCCCGCTGCATATCGAACTCATATTCGGGCAGCAGCACAGCCATGGCGCCCGAGGCGATGGCCACGTTCAGTGCGATGTAGCCGGCGTTGCGGCCCATGACTTCCACGACGCTGCAGCGGTCGTGGCTCTGGGTGGTATCGCGCAGCTTGTCGATCATCTCCATGGCGGTGTTCATGGCGGTATCATAGCCCACCGTGTAGTCGGTGCAGGCGATGTCGTTGTCGATGGTGCCGGGCAGGCCCACCATGGGGATGCCGCGGTGCGCCAGCTCACGGGCGCCGCGGTACGAACCGTCGCCGCCAATGACCACCAGCGCGTCGATGCCCAATTCACGGCACTTGGCCGCGCCCTTGTCCTGACCTTCTTTGGTCTTGAACTCCAGGCAGCGGGCCGTGTAAAGGATGGTGCCGCCGTCCTGGATGATGTTGGACACGCTGCGCAGGTTCATCTCATAGCACTCGCCGTTCAGCAGGCCGTTGTAACCGCGCTGGATGCCGATCATCCGGTAGCCTTTGTGGATGCCGGTGCGCACGACGGCACGCACCGCGGCATTCATGCCAGGTGCATCGCCGCCGCTGGTCAGCACGCCGATGGATTTGATCTGTTTCTCCATAGTAGAAACCCTCCCATTCACATATTTCCCTTTTTGCCAGGGCCTTCTGGCCCTCTATGCTTTGGTCCTTCTTATCCATAGGCTGCGTGCCGGGACCCTGCCGCCCCAGCCGCGCCCGCAGCAAAGACCCGTCCCGCCGCAGCTGCAGCGGAACGGCCCCTTTGCCTTATTACAGACATTATAACACATTTCGCCCGGTTTGGGAACAGGGCACCCGTTTCGATTCACTCACATACATGTTATTTTGTTGCAACATTTTCAGCCCCCAGCAGCCGGCCCAGTTCCTGCATCAAAAGCGGATGGCCCGAGGTATACAGCCGGCGGGGGGCCGCCAGCTTCTTTTTTTCGTCCTCCAGATACAGCACCACCGGCATATCCCCGTCAAAGATCTCCAGCAGGTTGACCACCTTCTGATAGACCATCCCCTTGCGGGAGGGCAGGCGCAGGTACAGCCGTTTGGGCGCTTCCCGCAGCGGGTCGGGGCGGTAGCCGTCGGGCCGGGCAGGATCGTACCGGTCGATGGGGGTGACGGTCTCGGCCATCAGCTTGGCCGGCTCGTCCTCCCGCACCGACAGCCTCCCTTCGATCACCACCACGGCGTTTTCCTGCAGGGCGTCCCGGTAGGTATCCAGCACCCGGGGAAAGACGATCACTTCCATGGTGCCGGTCAGGTCCTCCACGCTGGTGAAGGCCATCATCGAGTTATTCTTGGTGGTCATCATCCGGTTTTTGACCACCGTGCAGACGATCTTGACCCGGGTGTTGTCCAGCTGGTGGGCGTCCTCCCCGGTCAGCATCTTGATGCTGTGGGAGGAAAAGCGGGCCGACTGCTCCCGATAGGCGTCCAGCGGGTGGCCCGACAGGTAGAGCCCGCTGACCTCCTTTTCCATCCGCAGCAGCTCGCTGTGGGTGTATTCGGGCAGAGCTTTCATCTCATAGCCTTCCTGGGGAGCCGGGCCGTCCCCGCCCGCCATCACCGAGAACAGGTCCAGCTGGCCTTCCAGGTTCCGGCGCGCGTCGTTTTCCACGCTCTTGAGGATCCCTTCCACCGCTTCCACCTGGCTGTGGCGGGTGGCCCCCATCCCATCGAAGGCGCCCGCCTTGATGAGGCACTCCAGGGCGCGGCGGTTCAGCTCGCTGCCATGCATCCGGCGGCAGAAATCGTACAGGCTGCGGAACGGCTCTTTCTCTCGCTCCTTCAGCACCCCTTCGATCAGATTGCGGCCCACATTCTTGACCGCGTTCAGCCCGAAACGGATCTTCCCCTCCCCGTCGGCGGTGAAGCCGCCCGCCGACCGGTTGATGTCAGGGGGAAGCACCTTGATGCCCAGGCGCGCGCATTCGGCGGTGTACTCGATCACCTTGTCGGTGTTGTCCAGCACACTGGTCAGCAGCGCCGCCATGAACTCGGCGGGATAGTGGCACTTGAGGTAGGCGGTCTGGTAAGCCACATAGGCATAGCAGGCCGCATGGCTCTTGTTGAAGGCGTAGGAGGCAAAACTGGACATCTCGTCGTAGATCTCGTTGGCCACCTGCTCGGAGATGCCGTTGGCCACGCAGCCGGGGCACTCATGGCCCGGCTCGGTGCAGCCGTGGACGAAGTGTTCCCGCTCGGCCTCCATCACGTCGTGTTTCTTCTTGCTCATGGCCCGGCGGACGTTGTCGGCCTGGCCGAACGAGAAGCCTGCCAGCTCCCGGAAGATCTGCATCACCTGCTCCTGGTAGACGATGCAGCCGTTGGTGACGTCCAGGATATGGGCCAGCTGGGGGGTCTTGTAGCTGATCTTGTCCGGCTGATGGCGGTTGCGCAGATAGGTGGGGATGGAGTCCATCGGCCCGGGGCGGTACAGGCTGATCAGAGCGATGACATCTTCCAGGTTCTGGGGCTGCAGGCCCATCAGCACCTGCCGCATCCCCGTGGATTCGAGCTGGAACACGCCCTCGGTCTCGCCCCGGCCCAGCATTTCATAGGTGGCCTTGTCGTCGTAGTCCAGGCCGGACATACGGAAGCCGGGGTCCTTTTTCTGGGCGGCGGTCTCGGCGTCCCGGATGACCGTGAGGGTGCGCAGGCCCAGAAAATCCATCTTGAGCAGGCCCAGCTCCTCGATCTCGGTCATGTTGAACTGGGTCACCGGCAGGCCGTCGTTGGTGGCCAGGGGCAGGTAGTGATCCACCGGCTCCGGGGTGATGACCACCCCTGCCGCATGGGTGGATGCGTGCCGGGGCATCCCCTCCACCTTGGCGGCCGTGTCGATCAGCTCCCTGACCTGCGGGTCGATGTCGTAGAGCTTTTTCAGCTCACCGGACACCTCCAGCGCCCGCTTGAGGGTCATCTTGAGCTCCATGGGCACCAGCTTGGCCACCGTATCCACGCTCTGGTAGGGCAGGCCCATCACCCGGCCCACGTCCCGGATGGCATTGCGGGCGGCCATGGTGCCGAAGGTAACGATCTGGGCCACATGGTCCGAGCCGTATTTCCGGTTGACGTAGTCGATGACCTCCTGCCGCCGCTCGTAGCAGAAGTCCACATCAAAGTCGGGCATGCTCACCCGCTCGGGGTTGAGGAACCGCTCAAAGATCAGGTTGTAGCGGATGGGGTCAATGTCGGTGATGCCCACACAGTAAGCGGCGATACTGCCCGCGCCCGAACCGCGCCCGGGACCTACCGGGATGTTCTGGCTTTTGGCAAAGTTGATGTAGTCGAAAACGATCAGATAGTAGTTGGTATACCCCATCGACCGGATGACGCCGATCTCATAGGACAGCCGGTCCTTATTGGCCTGGGGCACCTGGGGGCCGTACCGGCGCTCCAACCCCTCCCAGCACAACTTCTCAAAATAAGCCTGGTTGTCCATCCCGTCAGGGGCCTTGTAGTAGGGGATCTTGGTGTGCCCAAAATCAAAATCGAAATCACACTGCTGGGCGATCCTGACCGTATTGGCGCAGGCCTCGGGGACCACGGCGAACAGGTCGTACATTTCCTGCGTGGTCTTGAGGTAGAATTCGTCGGTCTGGAACTCCATCCGGTCGGCGTCCTGGATGGTCTTGCCCGTCTGGATGCACAGCAGGATCTCCTGAACCCGGGCGTCCTCCCTGCGCAGGTAGTGGGCGTCGTTGGTGGCCGCCATGGGGATGCCGGTATCCCGGGACAGCCGGATCAGCTGGGGAAGCACCGTTTCATCCTCGGCCAGGTTGTGGTCCTGCAGCTCGATGTAGTAGTTGCCCGGGCCGAACAGATTATTATACCACAGGGCTGCGGCCTTGGCCCGCTCATAATCCCCTGCCAGCAGGGCCTGTGGGACTTCTCCCGCCAGGCAGGCCGACAGGCAGATCAGGCCCTCGTGGTACTGCTCCAGCAGCTGCTTGTCCACCCGGGGCTTGGAATAGAACCCCTCGGTGAAGGCTGCCGACACCATCTTGATCAGGTTGCGGTAGCCCGTCTCGTTCTTGCACAGCAGGATCAGATGGTTGTTGCCGTCGATCTTGTTCACCTTGTCAAAGCGGGTACGGGTGGCCACATAGACCTCGCACCCGATGATGGGCTTGATGCCCGCCTTTTTGGCGGCCTTGTAGAACTGGACGCAGCCGTACATCACGCCGTGGTCGGTGCAGGCAATGGCGGTCTGGCCGCACTCCTTCACCCGGTCCATCAGCTGGTCGATGCGGCAGGCGCCGTCCAGCAGGCTGTATTCGGTGTGGACGTGCAGGTGCACGAACCCCTGTCCGTCTGCTTGGGTCTCGCTCATGATGCGGGTCTCCCTCCTTCCCTTCTGGTCCGCAGGTCGGCGGACAATTCCTCCAGCCGCTTGAGGCGGTGGGCCAGCCCCGACTTGCTGGGCCGCGGCTCCATCTTTTCACACAGGGCCGCCAGGGACAGCTCGGGGTACTCCAGCCGCTTGACGGCGGTCTGCCGCAGAGGCTCGGGCAAGGTATCCAGAGCGCCCTGCTGCTGCAGATAGCGCAGGGCCTTGATGGCCGAAGCGTTGGCCCGCACCGTCTTGCCCAGGTTGGCGGTCTCGCAGTTGATCGAGCGGTTGACGCGGTTGCGCACCGACTTGACCGCCTGCTGGGTGCCCATCAGGCCGGCGGCCTGGCCGGCCCCCATAAAGACCAGCAGCGCCTGGATATGGGCGCAGGCCTTGAGGTAGATGACATTCACCCCTTTGCGGCGGCTGCGCCGGGGGCCGAACTCGTGCTCGGCCAGCAGAGCCTCAAAATCCCGCGCCAGATTGGTGCGGGGGGTGGTAAACTCCAGATGGTAGCCCTTTTGGGGATCGGTGACGGTGCCGCAGCACAAAAAAGCCGCCCCCACATAGGCGCTGACGCTGCGGGGGGTGCGGATGAGCGCAGGGTCGATCTGCAGACTGGGTTCGGCGCCGGTGGTGCCGAACAGGGCGTGCATCTGAGCCACCGGACCGGCCTGGTCGATCTTGAATTCATAGACGGGGCCGCTGGCGTGTTCCCGGCAGCGGATCTGCCCCTGGATGCCGCAGCAGGCAAAGCACTGCTGGGCATAGAGGGCTGTCTCCTCCTGCTCGGTCTGGATCACCAGACCCCTGGTGTCGAAATGTTTGGCAAAACAGGCCAGCCCATAACAGGCCGCCCGGACGTCGCTCTCACTGGTCAGTGCGCGCCGGGCGATCTCGCCCCTGGCCCCGGAAGCAAAGCTCATGCTTTGGTCTACTCCTTTGTTTCTGTTCAGCGGGCGGCGTCGCGGTGCTGGATGCTGACGGCATAACCCTGCTGCTGGCAATATTCCGCGATCTTGCGGGCAAAGGTGATGGAGCGGTGCTTGCCCCCGGTGCAGCCCACCGCAATGGTCAAGGCGCTTTTCCCCTCCTTGACATAGAGAGGCAGGGCGTAGGCCAGCAGGTATTCGATGCGGGCCAGCAGTTCCCGGGACTGGGCAAAGCTCATGACATAGTCCACCACTTCCTGCTCCATGCCGGTCTTGTGCTTGAGTTCGGGCACATAGAAAGGGTTGGGCAGGCAGCGCACATCCAGCACCAGGTCCGCCTCCCCCGGCAGCCCGAACTTAAAGCCGAAGGACATGACGGTCAGCCGCATGGCGGCCTTGGCCCCGCCGCCCGGCACAAACAAATCACAGATCCGCTCTTTGTTCTGGGCGGTGGACAAAAGGCTGGTGTCGATGATATAGTCGGCGCGGTCCTGCAGGGGACGCAGGATCTCCCGCTCCTTGGCCAGCGCTTCCTGGGTGGAGATGTTCTCGGCCAGGCTGATGGGATGGCGGCGGCGGGTCTCCTTGTAGCGGCGGCGCAGCACATCGTCCGATGCGTCCAAAAACAGGATCTTATAGGGGGTCTGCTGCAGGTCCAGCTGGTCCAGCGCCTCCAGGATCTCCTGCTGCGAGTGGCACCCGCGGACATCCATCGAGATGGCCACCCGGTCCAGCTGGCTGTCGCCCGCCCGGGAAAAGGCCACGATCTTGGGCAGCAGCCGGGCCGGGATGTTATCCATACAGAAAAAGCCGATATCTTCCAGCGCATTCATTGAGACAGATTTGCCCGAGCCCGAAAGCCCGCTCACGATCAACAGCTCCATAGCCGCCTCCCCGGTTCCTTTCAGCATTCCACTACCCGGATCTCTTTTTCCAGGGTATAGCCGGTCTGTTCCTTCACGATCTGCTGCACTTCCCGGCACAGGGCCAGCACATCCGCACAGGTGGCGCCCCCCAGATTGACCACAAAACCGCAGTGTTTTTCACTGATGGCAGCCCCGCCGTGGCGGTGGCCCCGCAGGCCGCACTGTTCGATCAGCGCGCCGGCAAAGGCGCCCACAGGCCGCTTGAAGGTGCTGCCTGCGCTGGGTTTGTCCAGGGGCTGCTTGTCGCGGCGGCGGCCCATCAGTTCATCCATCCTGGCGCGGATGGCCGCCGGGTCCCCTGCCTCCAGCCTGACCTGTGCCGACAGGATGCAGCCGCCGTTCGATTCAAAAATGCTGTGGCGGTAGCCCAGATCCAGACCCTCGGCGGGGGCCTCCTCGATCTGCCCTTCGGCGGTCAGATACCGCACCGAGAGCAGGACGTCTTTCATCTCGCCGCCATAGGCGCCCGCATTCATATACACTGCGCCCCCCACCGTGCCGGGGATGCCATAGGCGAACTCCAGCCCGGCAAGGCCGACCTCCCAGGCGGCGGTGCACAGGGCGCTCAGGGGCAGGCCGGCCGGAGCGGTCAGGGTGTTCCCTTCCCGGCGAACGCCGCCCTTCATGCCGGCCAGGCAGATGACCGCGCCGGCCCAGCCCTTGTCTCCAAACAGGACGTTGCTGCCGTTGCCCAGGATGTAGTAAGGCACCGCAAGCTCCCTGCACAGGGCCACGGCGGCGCACAGCTGCGCCTCGTCCGCAGGCTGTACAAACACGGCCGCCGGCCCGCCGATTTTAAAGGTGGTGTGGCCTGCCAGAGGTTCCTGTTCCCTATAAGGCAGGGCGGCTGCCTCCAGCCGCTCCTTCAATGTCTGCATCTGCTCCAAAATTCCACTCCTCAGTCCATGGTGGCATCCAGGCCCAAACGGATCAGCAGCTCCTTGGCTGCATTGTAGCCCATCTTCTTCTGGCGGTTGTTGATGGCCGCAGTTTCCAGCACAACGGCCAGGTTGCGCCCGGGAGACACCGGGATGGCGGTGCTGGGGATCTTGACCCCCAGGATCTCGTAATACTCCGTCTCCAGGCCGGTGCGCTGGTAGTTCTTGCTGGGGTCCCAGGCCTCCAGCTGCACCACAAAGTCCACCGTCTCGGTCACCTTGACGGCACCCACGCCGTACACCCGGGCCACGTTGACGATGCCCACGCCCCGCAGCTCGATGAAGTGGCGGATGTTCTCGGGGGCGGTGCCCATGATCTGCCGGTTGGACACCTTGCGCAGCTCGACGGCGTCATCCGCCACCAGACGGTGGCCCCGCTTGACCAGCTCGATGGCCAGCTCGCTCTTGCCGATGCCGCTGTCGCCCAGGATCAGGATGCCTTCGCCGTACACCTCCACCAGAACGCCATGGCGGGTGATGCGGGGCGCCAGCTCCATATTCAGCACGCTGAGCAGGCTGCCCATCAAAACGCAGGTGGCCTCATTGGAGCGCAGCAACGCCACCTTATATTTCTGAGCCAGCTCCAGCATCTCGGGGAACGGGGCCAGCTCGTCGCTGCGGGAGACGATCACCGCCGGGGGCATGGCCCCAAACAGGTGGTCCAGCGCTTCATAGCGGCGCTCGGGGGTCTGCACCGACAAAAAGTTCATCTCGGCCAGGCCCATGATCTGCAGCCGCAGGTTGTCAAAATACTCATAGTACCCTGCCAGGAACAGGCCCGGGCGGTTGACCTCCGCGATCTCCACATGGATCTGACTGAGCTCGCGGGGGGTGTAGACCACCTCCATGTTGACCCGCTCAGACAGTTTGGCCAGCGATACGGTAAAATTTTCCATCCTTATATCCTCCCTGGTAACAGGCTGTGCAGTCTGTCCGTTTCGGTCGGGATTTGCAGGCTGTGCGCAATTTCCCATTTTTTATATTATAATCAAAACAGGACGGGATTACAATTCCCCCGCCCGCAATTTTCACCGCTTGTACAAAAGGGGCTTTGCCTGTATACTATATTGGGAAAGTCGGTATTTATGTAAGATTTTCTTTACTTTAATTTTACATTGGGCCGATTTCGCATTTTACATCCCAAGGACTATACTCAGAACAGGTACAGGTAAATTTTTTGTAAAACCGCAGAAACGAGGACAGAACATGAACATTACGCACGTATTTTCCCTGCTTGGCGGCTTGGCATTGTTCCTATATGGCATGGATCTGATGGGAAAATCCCTGGAGCGGCAGGCCGGCAGCCGGCTGCAAAAGATCCTCAGCCGCCTGACCGACAACCCCTTCAAGGGCTTTCTGCTGGGCCTTGCGGTCACCGCTGTGATCCAGAGCTCCAGCGCCACCACCGTGATGGTGGTAGGCTTTGTCAACAGCGGCATCATGCAGCTGCACCAGGCCGCCGGCATCATCATGGGCAGCAACGTGGGCACCACCGTCACCAGCTGGCTGCTCAGCCTCACCGGCCTGGAGGGAGACAGCCTGCTGATCCAGCTGTTCAAGCCCTCCACCTTCAGTCCGCTTTTGGCGTTCATCGGCATCCTGCTGTTCATGTTCGGCGGCGAGAAGAAAAAAGGGATCGGAGGTATCCTGATCGGCTTTGCCATCCTGATGACCGGCATGACCGCCATGTCCGACGCCGTCTCCCCGCTGGAGAATGAGCCCTGGTTCACTGAACTGTTCGTTCGCTTCTCCAATCCCGTTCTGGGCGTGCTGGTGGGCGCTTTGGTCACCGCCGTGATCCAGAGTTCCAGCGCCAGCGTGGGCATTCTGCAGGCCCTCAGTTCCACCGGCGTCATCACCTACGGCAGCGCCATCCCCATCATCATGGGCCAGAACATCGGCACCTGCGCCACCGCCCTCATCTCCTCGGTGGGCACCAACAAGAACGCCCGCCGTGCGGCCATGATCCACCTTTACTTCAACGTCATCGGCGTGACGGTCTTTCTCGTCCTTTTCTACGGCCTCAACGCGGTGTTCCACTTCAGCTTCATCACCGACGTCATCGCCCCCTGGGGCATCGCGGTGGTGCACACCGCCTTCAATCTGGGGGCCACTGCCCTGCTGCTGCCCTTTACCGGGCTGCTGGAGCGTCTGGCCTGCCTGACCATCCCTGACGATGAAAAGAAGGAAAAGTTCGCATTGCTGGACGAGCGTCTGCTGAACACCCCCTCGGTGGCGGTGGAGCAGGCCCGTTCGGTTACCTCCGAGATGGCGGAAATGGCCCGTTCCGGCGTCCTCCAGGCCATGAGCCTGACCCACCGGTGGGACGCCGACCTGGCCCAGAAAGTGCGGGAACAGGAAAAGCAGGTGGACCGCTACGAGGACGCGCTGGGCACTTACCTGGTCAAGCTGTCGGGCCACGAACTAAACCACGAGGACAGCCAGCAGGTAAACACCCTGCTGCATACTATAAGCGATTTTGAGCGGATCAGCGACTATTCGGTCAACCTGCTGCTGTCGGCCCAGGAGATCCACGACAAGGAGATCACCTTCTCCGCCGATGCGCAGGAAGAGCTGAGCGTGCTGGAAGATGTGGTGCAGGATCTGCTGAACCGCACCACCGAGGCCTTCCGCCAGAACGACCTGCACCTGGCCAGCAAAGTGGAACCCATGGAGTCGGTGCTGGGCGAACTGGCGCGGGCCATCAAGGCCCGGCACATCGCGCGGCTGCAGGCGGGCAGCTGCTCGATCCACTATGGCTTTGTGCTGGACGACCTTCTGACCAGCTACTCCCGCATCTGCGCCCATTGTAGCAATGTGGCGGTGGCCCAGATCGAAGTGGCCCAGGACAGTTTTGATACCCACGCATACCTGTCCGACCTGCGGCACAACAAGGCCGCTGAGGAGAGCAAGGCCTTCCAGCGGCGTGTGGACCGCTACCGGGCCCGGTACAGGTTTCCCCAGGATGAGGCAGCCGGCGGCGGACCGGCCGACAAGAAGGAGGAATTTTGATGATCTACATTGTTGAGGACGACGCTTCCATCCGGGAACTGGAGCAGTACGCGCTCCAGTCCAGCGGATACGATGTCAAGTCGTTCGAGGAACCCGAGGCCTTCTGGCAGGCCATGCGGATCACTGAGCCGGAGCTGGTGATCCTGGATGTCATGCTCCCGGGGGAGGACGGCTTTTCGATCCTGAAAAAGCTCCGCGGCACCCCTGCCCTGCGCCAGCTGCCCATCATCATGGTCACCGCCAAATCCAGCGAGCTGGACACGGTGCGGGGGCTGGACTGCGGCGCCGACGATTATATCACCAAGCCTTTCGGCATCATGGAGTTCCTCAGCCGCGTGCGGGCCGCTCTGCGGCGTTCGGCCCCGCCGGCCAAACCCAACGTCTATACCTTCCACGAGCTGATGCTGGACAACGCCCGCCACAGCGTGACGGTCAACGGCACTCCGGTGGACCTGACCTATAAAGAATACAGCCTGCTGCGCCTGCTGCTGGAAAACACCAACCTGGTGGTCACCCGGGAGACCATCCTGCAGGTGGTGTGGGGCACCGACATTTCGGTGGAGAGCCGCACGGTGGATATGCACATCCGTACCCTGCGCAAAAAGCTGGGCAGCGCCGGCAGCTATATCCTGACTGTGCGCAAGGTGGGCTACAAGCTGGCAGACAGTGAGGAGGGCGTCGAAGAATGAAGACCCGCAGCATGGAGGAGACCATCTGCCGCCGGCTGTACCTGATGGGCCTGCTCAGTCTGGTGCTGGCGGTGGCAATGTGCGTCTTTGTCTTTCACAGGGCCTTTACCATGCAGGCCTGGCGTGCCCTGGAGAACGAATCCTCCATCGTGGCCGCCCAGTACTCCTACGACCCCAAAGGACTCAACGCCCTGGACCTGAACAACGTCCGGGTGACCCTGATCTCTCCCGCGGGCGAAGTGCTGTACGAATCCACCGAGGCCGACGAACAGGAGCAGATGGAAAACCATCTCTCCCGCCCCGAGGTGCAGCAGGCGTTCGCCGGCGGCTCCGGCCAGGACATCCGGGATTCCGCCACCACCGGCTATGAGACCTATTACTATGCGGTGCTGCTCCCGGACGGCAACGTCCTGCGCACCAGCCAGGATGCCGAGACCATCTGGTCCCTTTACAACGCGGCGCTGCCCGCCATTCTGGTCAGCTGCTTTGTGATCATGGGCATCGCCGCCCTGCTGGCCGGGTTTTTGACCCGCCGGCTGGTGCAGCCCATGCTGCGGATGGCCGAAGATCTGGACCATATCCAGGAGAACGTCCCTTACCGGGAACTGGTCCCCTTTGCCGACGCCATCTATTCCGACCGCAGTATGCGGGAGAGCAACGAAAAAATGCGCCAGGAGTTCACGGCCAACGTCAGCCACGAACTCAAGACGCCTTTGACCAGTATTTCGGGCTATGCCGAGATGATCGAGACCGGGCTGGCCCGTCCTGAAGATGTGGCCTCCTTTGGACAGAAGATCCACAGCGAGGCCAGCCGGATGCTCCGCCTGGTGAACGACATCATCCAGCTGTCCCATCTGGACGCCTCGGGCAGCACCCATGACTCCCCTTCCATGGAGCCGGTGGACCTGTCGGTGATCGCCAAAGAGTGCGCCGAGCGCCTGATGGTCAACGCCCGCCGCTCCTATGTCACCCTGAGCTGCAGGGGGGAGAGCGTCCAGGTGATGGGCTCGCCCAGCCTGCTGGAGGAGCTGTGCCAGAACCTGTGCGACAACGCCATCCGCTACAACCGGCCGGGGGGCAGGGTGCTGCTGGAGACCGGCTGCACCAAAGAGGGCCACCCCTATCTTTCGGTCCAGGACAACGGCATCGGCATCCCCAAGGAGGCGCAGTCCAGCGTCTTTGAGCGGTTTTACCGGGTGGACAAGAGCCGCAGCAAAGCCACCGGCGGCACCGGCCTGGGGCTGGCCATCGTCAAACAGATCGCCCGCATCCACAAAGCCCGCATCCGCCTGGAAAGCGAGGTCAACGCAGGCACCACCGTCACCATCACCTTCGAGGCCATCCATTGACCCTTTCAGTATACCTTCACGCTTGTCCGCAGCTGCGGGCAGGCGTTTTTTGCTGGGTCCAGGGCGGCGCCGGGTCCCAGCGCCAGGGCCTGCCGGGCGCCCAGTCCCAGCAGATCCTGTCCGGCTGCCCAGCGCTCGGTCAGCAGCCGGCTGCATACGCTGCCCAGACGGTCCAGCATTTCCTGAGTGGGGGCGGCGCTTCCCGGGCCGGTCTGGCAGTCCAGCCGGACCGCAAAGCTCCCCTCCTCCGTCCTTTCCACGCTCAGCAGCGGACGCCGCAGGATCAGAGGCCGCTCCCCCAGCCAGAAGGCAAACGACTCTCCGCGGCCGGTCAGCAGCCTGTAAGCGGCGGTGGGCTCCGCCTCCCACAGCGCCTGTTCCCGCTCCGAAAGGAACAGTCCCTCCGGCAAAAGGACCGCGCCTCCCTCCCCCAGATCCAGCACCGGCAGCAGCAAAGCTCCCTGGCTGCCCGCCTCGTACAGCCGGGGGCTGGCCTTCCGGGCCTGCTTGAGGGTCTGCAGCAGCCCGGTCAGCAGCGAACCGCCCTCCTCCGTCTCCTCGGAGAGCTGGGCGCAGGTGAAGGTGCAGGCCGCCACCAAAGCGCTGGTCCGGCCGCAGCGGCGCTCCAGCACCAGCGCCTCATAGCTGCGCAGGGCATCCCAGCCGCCGCCGGGCATCAAAAGCAGATGGTCGCACAGGCGGTAGTTGGGGTCCAGGGGAAGGGCGCTCTCCGCGTTCTGCATGGCGCGCTCCAGGCTGCTCCCCTGGGCCGCCGCAAAGCGGATGCCATCCGAAGCCTCCGCCGAATCCGCCGAACCCTCGGGGGCCTGGTACAGCAGCCCCACCGTCCAGCCCGAAGGGCCCGGCTCCAAAAGCAGAGCGCGCACCATACTTTTGGCGGCGGTGTCGCTGCGGGCAAAGGCGAGACAGAACACCCCCAGCAAAACCGCTGCCAGGCAGCGCAGGGCTCGGTTTGGCATCCAGGCCACCTCCTCATCCGTTTTTCTCAGTATGCGCAGGGGGCGGCGGAATATGCGCCCATTGACCCGCCCGCCGGGCTGTGCTACACTGGAATCAGTAGTTTGTGACCAAAGGAGGAATGCCCTATGCAATACGATTTCACTTCCATCCTGGACCGCAGCGGCAAAGACGCCCTGGCACTGGACAGCCTGGGCCGTAACCCCGGCTTTGCCCCTGATGCGCCCCAGCCCGGTTTCGACCCCATCCCCATGTGGGTAGCGGACATGAACTTCCCCACCGTGCCCACCGTTCCCCAGGCCCTGATCGAGCGGGCCAGCCACCCCGCTTACGGCTATTTCAGCCCCACCGACGCCTATTATGACGCCATCATCCGCTGGCACGTCACCCGCAACGGATGCGACCCCGCCCTGCTGACCCGGGACTGCATCGGCTACGAAAACGGGGTGCTGGGCGGCGTGGTCAGCGCCCTGACCAGCTTTGCCAACCCCGGCGACCCGGTGCTGGTGCACAGCCCCACTTACATCGGCTTCACCAAATCGCTGTCCAACAACGGTTTTTCCATCGTCCACTCTCCCCTGGTGCGGGATGCGCAGGGGGTCTGGCGGATGGACTACGACGATATGGCGCGCAAGATCCGGGAGAACCACATCCATGCAGCCATCCTGTGCAGTCCCCACAACCCCTGCGGCCGGGTATGGGAGCGCTGGGAGCTGGAGCGGGCCATGGAGATCTACAAGGCCAACCACTGCGTGGTCATCTCGGACGAGATCTGGTCCGACATCCTGCTCAACGGTCACAAGCACACTCCCACCCAAAGCATCAGCGCTGACGCCCGCAGCCGCACCATCGCCCTGTATGCCCCCAGCAAGACCTTCAACCTGGCGGGTCTGGTGGGCAGCTACCACATCATCTACGACCCCTATCTGCGGGACCGGTGCCGTGCCAAGAGTTCCAAGTGCCACTACAACGACATGAACGTCCTGTCCATGCATGCGCTGATCGGCGCCTACCAGCCCGAAGGCTATGTCTGGGTGGACGAGCTGTGCCAGGTGCTCAGCGGCAACATCAACTTTGCCTGCGACTACATCCGCGACCACTTCCAGGGTGTGGAGGTGTCCAGGCCCGAGGGCACCTATATGCTGTTTGTGGACTGTTCGCAGTGGTGCCAGGCTCACGGCAAGACCATCGAGGACGTGGAAAAGGCCGCCTGGGCGGTGGGCGTAGCCATCCAGGACGGCCGGATGTTCCATGGCCCCTGCTCGGTGCGGATGAATCTGGCCCTGCCCTTCTCCCGGGTGGAGGAGGCCTTCCACCGGCTGGACAAATACGTCTTCAACGCATAAAGCCGGACGCACGCTAAAAGGCCCGGATGCATACAGCATCCGGGCCTTTGTTTGTGGTGCGGGAGAAGAGGGTCGAACTCTCACTCTTTCGGAACTGGTGCCTAAAACCAGCGCGTCTGCCATTCCGCCACTCCCGCATGGAGACAGCCGGCACAGCGTTTTTCCGGCTTCTCAGATACACCCTAGTCTACCAATCCGGGCGGGAATTGTCAATCCATATTTTTGCCGCAGAAAGCGCCCTGCTGCCGGGAAGGCGGCCGGGCGCTGTTTTTTCAGATATTTTTTTCGACGTCCTGCCAGTAGGGATTGTGCGCCAGCTCGGCGTCCGGGCCAAAAAAGGCCTCCCCCGCCTGAGCATCTCCCTGCAGCCAGTACATAAACCAGGCGGTCATGTAGCCGTCCGCCCAGGGCAGCATCTCGGCGTGGTCCGCTCCCATGCGTCGCGCCCGCACCTTGGGGGTGGCGTCGGGGATGTTTTTGTAGTTTTCCTCCTGGGACCACAGGGGCGAGATGGACAGCTCCTGGGCCTGCTGGGCCACCTCGTCGGTGCCGCCCCCGCCCGCATCCAGCAGGCCGGTGCCTGCCGCCATCAGGTATGGGATCCGGATCTGGGAGACATCGTATGCCCAGTTCAAGGTCTGGGCGTAAAGGCTGGAAGGGGTACTGGCGGTGTACAGCGCTTTGTAGCGGAAACCATTGTCCTGTGTTGTCACCGCGTTGATGGCTCCGATGGCCCCCTGGGAGTGCCCCGCAGCGCCCACCCGTTCCAGGTCCAGCTTGTGGTAAAAGACGGTGCTGGGGTTCTCGTTCAGGTCCTCCAGCAGCTCGATGCCGTCATCGGCGTCGGCGCCGCTCCAGGAATTCTGCTGTTCGTTGCCCACCACCACAAAGCCCCAGGAAGCCAGGTGCTCAAAGATGGGGGTATAGCGGGAGGCCGCCACCCCGGTGCCGTTGCACATCATCACAACGGGCCAGGTCCGGTCCTGCTCTGCCATAGCCTCGGGATACCAGATCTCATACCGGCCCACCGACAGAAGATCCGCCGCCGGGTACTCGGCATAGGCCACCTCATAGTCCCCCATGGCGGTGTACTTTTCTTCCAGAGGGCCGCCGGTGACGGTCTGGACGTAATAGTCCTGCGCCACCGAAGGGGCGTCCGTTTTCCAGTCCTCCACCGCCCCCAGTACTGCCACCGCCACCGTTGCGGCAATGGCGATCCGTTCCAATGTTTCGATCATCGTTTCACCTCATGCATCATGTTGCAGCGTCCGCAGCAGCCGGTCGATGCCGGCCCGGTCGGCCAGGCCCAGGCTGAAAGCGGTGGCGCTGCCGCAGGCCGTTCCCAGCCTGAGGGCGCAGGCATAGTCGCCGGACTGCAGCCAGCCGGCCAAAAAGCCCGCCAGCATACTGTCCCCTGCCCCCACGCTGTTGACCACCCGGCCCTGGGGACAGCCCATCCGGTGGACCGCGCCTGTCTCGTCCACCAGCAAAGCGCCGTCCCCCGCCATGCTCACCAGCACATTGCGGGCGCCCTGCTGCTGCAAATCGCGGGCCGCCGCTTCGATCTCCGTTTGGGTGGTCAGAGGCCGGCCCGCCAGGGCGGTCAGCTCGCAGTGGTTGGGCTTGATCAGGAACGGCCGTGCCGGCAGCACCGCCGCCAGCGCTTCCCCAGCCGTGTCCACGGCCGCCCGGATGCCCCGGCCCGCCAGCCTGTCCAGAATGCGGCGGTAAGTATTGGAGGGCAGGCCGCCCGGCAGGCTGCCGGCCAGCACCAGGATGTCTCCCTCCCGCAAGGCATCCAGCTTGGCATACAGCTGCTCCATCGCCTCGGGTGTGATGTCCGGGCCGCGTCCGTTGAGTTCCGATTCGGTCTGCGCCTTGATCTTGACGTTGATGCGGGTCATCCCGCCGGGCAGATGGATCCAGTCGCTGTGCAGGCCCTGCGCCTGCAGTCCCTGCTCCAGCCAGCTGCCGGTGGCTCCGGCCACAAAGCCCAAAGCCACGCTGGGACAGTCCAGACGGGCCAGCATCAGGGATACATTGATCCCTTTGCCGCCGAACTGGTAGTCCTCCTGCGCAGAACGGTTGACCTGCCCCGGCACAAAAGGCCCGTCGGTCCGGACCACATAGTCGATGGCAGGGTTAAACGTTACGGTGTAGATCATGCTGCGTCCTCCTTGGGGTGCGTCCGGCCAGGCGCAGGAACACCGCACCCGGTATCCGTGCCATCCGGCTTTTCCGATCCGCCCCAGAGCTTTTTGGATTTCCTCTATTGTACCAGTCTGCCCGGTCCCTGTAAATAATCTTGGGCAAAATTCACAAATGGCAACCCTAGCCCTTTCTCTTTCCGGGCGGATGTGTTAGAATCAGGACAATGAATCCATGTCAAGGAGGAGATCCCGATGCCCTTCACCGACCGAAGCATCCTGCAGGCCGCCATGGCACAATCCGCCATCGATGCGGCCTGCCGCCCGGAAGACTTTGCAAAGCAGGAAAACGTCATCGTGTTGTCCAAAGCAGACCCGCGGGCCCGCAAATATCTGAGCCTGCCCTTTGACTGTCACCTGATCTCTTACGGAAGCAACATCGTGGCGTCGGTCCGTGCGGACTGCCGCCCCATTGTGGAGCCGTTCATCCGCAGCTATCCGGCCGAGCACTGTTTCGAGACCCCCAACCTCCATGTATTGAACGACGCCCTGCAGCAAAAGGGGCTGCGGGTCTGTTTTATGGCGGAATACTTTCTGCCCAGACTGGAGCGGCTGCAGCCTCTGGACTGTCCCCTTCCCTGCAGAGAGCTGCATCCGGAGGACTTTGCCCCGCTCTACACCGATGCATGGAGCAACGCCCTCTGCGCCCGGCGCAAGGAACTGGACGTCCTGGGGATAGGCGCTTACGATGGCGGTCGTCTGGTGGGGCTGGCTGCCTGCTCGGCCGACTGCGACTCCATGTGGCAGATCGGGATCGACGTACTGCCCGCATACCGCCGTCAGGGCATCGCCTCCGCCCTGACCAGCCGGCTGGCACTGGCCATCCTGGAGCGGGGCAAAGTCCCTTTTTACTGCGCCGCCTGGTCCAACATCAAATCGGTGCGCAACGCCATACGCAGCGGCTTCCTCCCCGCCTGGGTGGAACTGACCGCCAAAAGCGTCTCCTTTGTGGATGAGCTCAACCGCCGGGGCGCTTCCTCCGTGTCCGGCCTCTGAAAGGAGCACTGCCATGAATCCTCCTCTCCTGTGGACCATGCGCCTGGCCGCCGTGGCCCTGCTGCTGGGCAGCTTTCCGGTACGGCAAGTCTGGGGCCCCGTCCCCTGTGACATCATGCGGCTGGGCGGTTTTCTGCTGGTGCTCCTGCTGGCTGTCCGGGCATGGATCGCGTGGCGGGGCAAGCCCGGCCCAAAGCAGGGCACCCTGGGCCGCAATCTTTTCTTTTTGTCGGGGTCCCTGTTCTTTCTCAGCGGGTGGCTGGGCGGATCGCCTTCTTTTTATGCGGTAGGTTTGTGCTTTTTTGTCCTGGGGCTGAACGCCGGCCGGGAGGACAAATAGGCCGTTTACAATCCCCGGTGCGGGTGTTACAATAAGCACAGCACACAGGATAGGAGGTGTGACGTATGAAACAGGGCCTTGATGCCGCTCCATGCAAAGCCTGAGATCTTTTGCATGGAGCCTATGCACGATCCCGGGACTTTGCAGTTCTGTTGCCAAGCCACAGATCGCAAAGGAGGATCAAGATGCACAAACAGATCATCGACCTGGACAGCTGGGACCGAGGCCAGCTTTTTTCCTTTTACATCCATGAAATGCCCATCGTCATGAGTCTGACGGTGGATGTGGACGCAGCGCCGCTCGTTTCGTTTGCAAAGCGGCACGGCCTGCGGTTTTACCCCGCCATGATCTGGGCGGTTTCCAAGGTGGTCAACGCCCACGACGAGTTCAAATACGGATGGGACCCGCAGGGCCGTCTGATCCGGTGGGACTGCGTCTTTCCCAGCTACGCCGATTTCCATAAGGAGGACCAGCGGTTCACCAAGCTGGTCACCCCCTACACAGAAGACCTTTTTGCCTTCCACGCCCGCTTTCTTGCGGACAAGGAGCGCTTTGCACAGGACCGGGGCATCCTGCCCGGCCAGCCCCCCAACTTCTTCGATGTGTCCTGCCTGCCCTGGGTGCGGTACCGCCATTTCGACGTCCACGTCTTTGACCAGGGCCGGTTCCTGGCCCCGGTGATCACCTGGGGCCGCTTCGAGCCGGAGGGCAGCAAGCTGGTCCTGCCCCTGACCATGAATATCCATCACGCCGTGGCGGACGGGTTCCATCTGTCCCGGTTCTTTAACGAGGTGCAGCAGCTCATTTATACCATGGCCTGACCTCAAGTTTCCCCGCAAATCACACAGCCCCCCGCCGGCTTTTTCCGGCGGGGGGCGTTTTTTGCATCAGCGGGCGGTTTCTTTTCGCATCTGCTCTTTATGGTACTGCAGCGTATAAAGCTGGTAGTAGCGGCCCCGCTTTTCCAGCAGCTGCTGGTGGGTGCCCTGCTCCAGGATGCGGCCATGCGAGAGGACGATGATGTTGTCGGCGTGCTGGATGGTGGACAGCCGGTGGGCCACGATCAGCATGGTGCCCACCGAGCGCATCTTCTCCAGAGAGTCCTGGATCAGCAGCTCGGTCTCGGTGTCGATGTTGGCGGTGGCCTCGTCCAGGATCATCACGGCAGGCTCATGCAGGATGGTACGGGCAAACGAGATCAGCTGCCGCTGGCCCGCCGAAAAGTTGTTGCCGCGCTCCCGCACCGGCTCGTCCAGACCGCCCTCCAGCTTGTCGATGAAGTGGTCGGCATTGACATAGCGGCACACCTCCAGGATCCGCTGGTCGGGCACATCCTCCATCCGCAGGACGATGTTGCTGCGGATGGTGCCCGAGAACAGGAACACATCCTGCAGCATCTGGCCGAAGTGGCTGCGGATGCAGGAGATCTTGATCTTGCGGATGTCCACCCCATCGATGAGGATCTGCCCTTTCTGGAACTCATAATTGCGGCAGATCAGGGACAGAATGGTGCTCTTGCCCGAACCGGTGGAGCCCACAAAGGCCACCGTCTGGCGGGGGGACACATGGAAGGAGACCCCCTGGAGCACCCATTCCCCGGGCACATAGCTGAACCACACATCCCGGAATTCGATATCCCCCTGGATCACAGGCAGGTCGATGGCATCGGGAGCGTCCACCATGGTGGGCTTGAGGTCCAGGATGGAAAAGACTTTCTCGGAAGAAGCCATGGCCGACTGCAGCCAGTTGAACTGCTCGGCCAGGTTCTGGATGGGGTTGTAGAACTTGGAGATGTACATATAAAAGGTGACGATGGTGCCTCCCGAGATGGTCTGTCCCAAAAAGGAATGGCCGTCCAGGTAGCCCATGCCGCCCAGATAGAACAGGCACAGCACCGAACTGATGTACAGCATATACACCAAAGGCCGGAAGACGCCGAATACAAAGATCTCGTCCCGCTTGGCCTTGCCCAGCGCCTCGCTGCGGCGGCGGAAGTCCTCCATCCGCACATCCTCCCGGCCAAAAATCTGGGTGATCTTGATGCCCGACAGGTTTTCGGACAGATAGGTGTTGATGTCGGTGGTGCAGTCCTTGACCCGGCGGTAGGCCCGGCGGGAGAACCGCCGGAAAATGACGGTGAACAGGACGATGAAGGGCACAAAGCAGAGGACCATCAGGGTCAGCTCATAGTTGACCAGCAGCATGGCGCCCAGGATGCCCAAAATGACAAAGCAGTTCTTTGCCAGGTTGACCAGAAGGTTTGTGAACATCATCGAGATGGCGTTGGTGTCGTTGGTGACACGGGTCACCAGCTTGCCCACTGGGATCTCGTTGAGCTGCTGGTGGGAGAGGGACTCGATGTGGGTGAACAGATCCTCCCGCAGGTCCGAGATGATCCGCTGGCCCGCCTTTTGCAGGATGACCGCCTGGAAATAGGAGCTGACCATCGAAAACACCAGCACGCCGGCGTATACCGCCACCGTGGCAAACAGGCTGCGGAGGGCGAAGTCCCCCACCAGCATCTCCTCCACATAGCCCACGATGAGGGGCGACACGATATCGTAGACGATGGAGAACAGCATCAGCAGGCCCGCCACCGCAAAGCTGCCCAGATAGGGCCGGGCGTAATGGGCCAGCCGCCGGACGATCTCGCCGTCCGAGATGTTGCGCTCAAAGCCCATGGAAGTCTTTTTGTCCTTGACCAGGGCGTAGGCCAGGATCAGCAGCGCCGACACGCCGCCGATCAGGCCGCCCGCCAGCCAAAGCGGATTCAGTTGGATCATTGATTTCCACCTCCCAGCTCGTCCTCCAGCCGCTGCAGATCCACCATCTTGCGATAGTCGGGGCAGCGCTGGTACAGAGCGGCATGGCTGCCCACGTCCACCACACGCCCGTCGTCGATGAACACGATCTTGTCCATCTGCTCCACCGTCGAGATGCGGTGCGCGATGAGGATGGTGGTCTTGCCTGCGCGCTCCCGGTTGAGGTTTTCCAGGATAACCTTTTCGGTGCGGGTATCCACCGCCGACACCGAATCGTCCAGGATCAGGACGGGGGCGTCCAGCAGCAGGGCCCGGGCGATCGAAATGCGCTGCTTCTGTCCGCCCGAGACGGTGACGCCGCGCTCACCCAGAACCGTGTTGTAGCCCTCCTTGAAAGCGGCTACGTTGTCATGCACAT
Organism: Faecalibacterium sp. An58; assembly: GCF_002161515.1. NCBI lineage: Bacteria > Bacillati > Bacillota > Clostridia > Eubacteriales > Oscillospiraceae > Faecalibacterium > Faecalibacterium sp. An58. The sequence goes on along the minus strand of NZ_NFHX01000002.1, from coordinate 17,426 downwards.
CGGCCATCCGGGCCGCGTGCTCGATCTCCGCCTGGCCGGCGGCGTCCACACCAAAGGCGATGTTGTGGGAAATGGTGTCCGAAAAGAGGAAGTTGTCCTGCGGCACATAGGCGCAGGCCGAGCGCACCGACCGGATCGACAGGGTGTTCACATCCTGGCCGTCCATCCAGAGGGTGCCGTCGGGTACATTGTAGATCCGCAGGATCAGGTCCACCAGGGCGGTCTTGCCCGCGCCGGTCTTGCCCACGATACCCACACGCTCCCCGCTGTGGATGGTAAAGGAGATGTCCCGCAGCACATCGTATTCCCCGTCGGGATAGCGGAAGGTCAGGTGCCGGAACTCGATTTCCCCTTTGGGGTCGGTCAGATCCCGGACGCCGGGCCGGTCGGCCACATCCACCGGAGCATCCAGCAGCTCACTGATGCGGTTGAGGGACGCCTTGCCCCGGGAGGTCTTTTCGATCAGCATGGACACCGCCATGATGGGCCACACGATGGCGGAAAAGTAGCCAATATACTCCACCAGCTGTCCGGCATTGAACCGGCCTGTATAGACAAGATACCCGCCATAGCCCAGGATGACGCAGGTGACCGACTCCACAAAGAGGGTGATGAGGATATTCAGCAGGGTGGAGATGCGGGTATAGATGACGTTGATCTCCTCATTTTCGCGGTTCAGTTTGCGGAACGCCAGCAGCTCCCGGGTCTCCTTGACAAACGCCTTGACCACCGCGATGCCCGAAAAGTTTTCCTGGGCGAAGTCGGACAGGTCCGCAAAGGCCTGCTGCCGCTCCTCCCAGCGGCGGGTCAGCACCCGGCCCACCATGCTGCCTACCAGGAACATCAGGAAGGCGGGGATCATGGCCATCATGGTCAGGGAGCGGTCCATCTGCCACATCTTGATAAAGGCGAGCAGCCCCAGAAACAGCGCATCGCAGAACATCAGCACGCCGTCCCCAAAGCACTCCTGGATGGTCTCCAGATCGTTGGTGTACAGGCTCATCAGGTTGCCCACCTTGTTCACCTGGTAATAGGACTGGGACAGGTCCTTGCTGTGGTCGAACATCCGGTTGCGCAGGTCGGTCTCCACCCGGATGGCCGCCCCAAAAAAGCAGATGCGCCACAAAAACCGGCCGATCACCATGGATACGATGATGCCGATCATGGGCATACAGATATTCTGCATCAGCACCTGGGCGGTAAAGGCTACCGGCTCCCCTCCCACCAGCACCTGCCCGCTGTTGATCCCGTTGATCAGCATCCGGTACAGCTCAGGGATGATCAGCTGCATATAGTCCACCAGGATCAGCGCCGCCACGCCCAGCAGCAGGGCCGGGGCGTTTTTGAGGTAATAGCGGTTGATGTATTTGCCAAAGATCACAGTTGTTCCTCCTTGTCTTTCCGGGCCCCAACAGCCCGTTTTTCTGCCTGGCCACCCACGCAGTTCTATCAGTATATCCCCCGCGGGCGGACTTTGTCAACACTGCCCGAAAGGACAGGAAAACAGAAACGCCGGCACCGGCGCTTGGGCGCTGATACCGACGTTTCTGTCTGTTTGGAGCGGCCGACGAGGCTCGAACTCGCTACCTCCACCTTGGCAAGGTGGCGCTCTACCAGATGAGCTACGGCCGCATATGGTGCCTCCGATCGGAATCGAACCAATGACACGGGGATTTTCAGTCCCCTGCTCTACCAACTGAGCTACAGAGGCATAATGGCGACCCGGATCGGGCTCGAACCGACGACCCCCAGCGTGACAGGCTGGTGCTCTAACCAACTGAGCTACCGGGCCACATGGTGGAAGTTAACGGGCTCGAACCGCTGACCCTCTGCTTGTAAGGCAGATGCTCTCCCAGCTGAGCTAAACTTCCATGCAATGGAGCGGCCGACGAGGCTCGAACTCGCTACCTCCACCTTGGCAAGGTGGCGCTCTACCAGATGAGCTACGGCCGCACACTCCATGTGCCGTGCCGGTCTGCGGGACCGGCGACGAGCAATATTATACCTGAGTTTGGGCCGGTTGTCAACACCAAATTTCAGCTTTTTCCGCAAAGGCCCGGTTTGCATTGCAATATCCCTCAAAAAACTGTATAATAAAAATCAGATTTGCAGCAGAGGGGCTGCATCCCCCTGCGGGAATGGAATCAACAGTATATAAAGGAGTTGTCACAATGTATAGGATCACGCAGAAGGTCGAGCTGAACCCCACGGTGACCAAACTCGTCATCGAGGCGCCTCTGATCGCACAAAAGGCGCAGCCGGGCCAGTTCATCATCGTGCGCCCGTTTGAGGACAGCGAGCGCATCCCCCTGACGGTGGCCGGCTATGACCGGCAGGCCGGCACGGTGGACATCATCTTCCAGATCGTAGGCGGCACCACCATGGAGCTGAACTCCCTGAAAGCAGGCGACTGCGTCCACGACTTTGTGGGTCCCCTGGGCCGCCCCACCGAGACCGACGGCCTGAAGAAGGTCTGCGTGGTAGGCGGCGGCGTGGGCTGCGCCATCGCTCTGCCCGTGGCCCGCAAGCTGCACGAGCAGGGATGCGTGGTGCACAGCGTCATCGGCTTCCGCTCCAAGGACCTGCTGATCCTGGAGGACGAGTTTGACGCCTGTAGCGATGAGCTGCGTGTGATGACCGACGACGGCAGCTACGGCACCAAGGGCGTGGTCACCGCCGCTCTGGAGGAGCTGATCAACGCCGGCAACCAGTACGACGAAGTGATCACCATCGGTCCGCTGATCATGATGAAGTTTGTGGTCAAGACCTGCCAGAAATACGGCATCAAGAGCGTCGTGTCGATGAACCCCATCATGATCGACGGCACCGGCATGTGCGGCGGCTGCCGTCTGACCGTGGGCGGCAAGACCAAGTTCGCCTGCGTGGACGGCCCCGATTTCGACGGCGACCTGGTGGATTTTGACGAGGCAATGGCCCGGGGCGCCATGTACCGCCCCTTTGAGGCCCATGCCCGTGAGGAAGCCTGCAACCTGCTGCATATGGAGGTAAAGTGACCATGGCCTTTAATATGGACCCCAAGAAGTGCCCCATGCCCACCCAGGACCCCAGCGTCCGCAACAAGAATTTCAGCGAGGTGGCTCTGGGCTATACCGCAGAGATGGCCGTCAACGAGGCCAAGCGCTGCATCCACTGCAAGAACAAGCCCTGCGTGGAGGGCTGCCCTGTGGGCATCAAGATCCCCGATTTCATCGCCCAGGTCGCCGAGGGCAACTTCGAGGCCGCCTACCAGATCATCAGCCAGGACTCTTCCCTGCCGGCCGTCTGCGGCCGTGTCTGCCCCCAGGAGAGTCAGTGCGAAGGGCGCTGCACCCGGGGCATCAAAAACGAGCCGGTGGGCATTGGCCGCCTGGAGCGGTTCGTAGCCGACTGGCACCGGGAGAACGTCCACACCGACCCCGCAATGCCCGCTCCCAACGGTCACAAGGTGGCTGTCATCGGTGCAGGTCCCGCGGGCCTGACCGCCGCCGGCGACCTGGCCAAGATGGGCTACAAGGTCACCGTCTACGAGGCGCTGCACGTGGCGGGCGGCGTGCTGATGTACGGCATCCCCGAGTTCCGTCTGCCCAAAGCCATCGTCCAACAGGAGATCGACGGCCTGAAAGCCATGGGCGTGGATTTCGAGTGCAATATGGTCATCGGCAAGGTGCTGACCATCGACGAGCTGATGGGCCAGTACGGCTATGAGGCCGTGTTCATCGGCTCGGGCGCGGGCCTGCCCCGGTTCATGGGTATCCCGGGTGAGAGCCTGAAGGGCGTCTACTCGGCCAACGAGTTCCTGACCCGTTCCAATCTGATGAAGGCCTACCTGCCCAACAGCAAGACCCCCATCTACGTGGGCAAAAAGGTGGCCGTGGTGGGCGGCGGCAACGTGGCCATGGATGCCGCCCGCAGCGCCCTGCGTCTGGGCGCCGAGCAGGTGTACATCGTCTACCGCCGCGGTATGGAGGAGCTGCCCGCCCGCAAGGAGGAGATCGAGCACGCCGAGGAGGAGGGCATCATCTTCAAGACCCTCACCAACCCTGTGGAGATCCACGGCGACGAAAACGGCTTTGTCAAGGCCATCACCTGCATCCAGATGGAGCTGGGCGAGCCCGACGCCTCCGGCCGCCGCCGCCCCATCGAGGTCCCCGGCAGTGAGTTCACTCTGGAGATGGATACCGTCATCATGAGCCTGGGCACCAGCCCCAATCCCCTGCTGCGGGCCACCACACCCGGCCTTGAGACCAACCGGCACGGCTGCATCGTCACCGGCGGCGACGACGGCGATACCAGCCGCGAGGGCGTCTATGCCGGCGGCGACGCGGTCACCGGCGCAGCCACCGTCATCAAGGCCATGGGTGCCGGCAAGGCTGCCGCCAAGGCCATCGACCAGTACATCAAAACCAAAGCGAAGGGGTAAAATCCCCGGACCTTTTCAGTTTTGACAAGATCTGTGCAAAAGAGATCGGTTTTCGAGGACATCTTCCTGTTTGACTGAGCGTGCAAAAAGCCGCCCGGCTCCCCTTCATCTGCGGAGGGCCGGGCGGCTCTTGTTTTCAGATCTGCAGTCCCTTCCGGCCCGCGTATCCAGGCAGAAGGGCATCCCGCGTCTTTCAGGACTGGCAGGCGGTGATGAGGCTCATCTTGTAGACCTCGTCGGCGTTGCAGCCGCGGGACAGGTCATTGATGGGCGCATTCAGGCCCTGCAGGATGGGGCCGTAGGCCGCATAGCCGCCCAGACGCTGGGCGATCTTGTAGCCGATGTTGCCGGCCTCGATGCAGGGGAAGATGAAGGTGTTGGCCTGGCCGGCCACAGCGCTGCCCTTGCACTTGGTCTTGGCTACCTCGGGGGAGACGGCGGCGTCGAACTGCAACTCGCCATCGACGGCCAGTTCGGGGGCCAGCTCCTGTGCCTTGAGGGTGGCGTCGTGGCTCAGGGCCACCGTGCCGCCCTTGCCGGAACCCTTGGTGGAGAAGCTCAGGATGGCCACCTTGGGGTCGATGCCGAAGATAGCTGCGGTCTTGGCGGTCTCGACGGCCACCTCAGCCAGCTTGCTGGCAGCGGACAGCTTGACTTCGCCGGTGGCCTTGTCCACGGTGTCCTGGTAGTCGATGTTGATGGCGCAGTCGCCCATGGCGATCCGCTTCAGGCCCTCATCGCCCCAGTCGCGGTCCAGGATGAAGCAGGAGCTGACCAGATGCGCGCCCTTCCGGGTCTTGATCAGCTGCAGGGCGGGACGGACGGTGTCTGCCGTGGAATAGGTGGCGCCGCCCAGCAGGCAGTCGGCCTTGCCCATCTTGACCAGCATGGTGCCAAAATAGTTGGATTTCTTCAGCAGCTCACGGCACTCCTCGGGGGTCATCTTGCCCTTGCGCAGCTCTACCATGGTGCTGACCATCTCATCGAAGCCCTCGTAAGTATCGGGGTCAACGATCTCAGCGCCCGAAATATCAAAGTTGCCGGCCGCAGCCGCAGCTTCGCACTCGGCCTTATTGCCCACCATGACCACCTTCAGGATCTTTTCGGCCAGCAGCTTGCTGGCTGCCTCCAGAATGCGGGGGTCGCTGCCCTCGGTGAAAACGATGGTTTTGGGGTTCGCCTTCAGCTGCTCGATCAGCGGCGCAAACATATCTGCCATTGTGATACCTCCGATTACGTTCCAGTATTTACTTTTGTGTTGGACACAAGAGCCTTTCCGTCTCTATTTTAACACAAGGCGCTAAAACTTCAATATTGAATTGGGATTTTTTATGGAAAATTCCGGCTCGATCTCCAAAAATTTGCGCTTTGGAGCCTTTTGGGTCGGCCCGTGGCGCTTGACAGACGAAGCAAACCGATGCAAAATAAAAAATACAGCCCTGCCCAGGGATGTAAAAATCAACCGAAAGAGGGAATGTTATGAAGCGCAAAGCCCTGAAAGCAGCCTTCCCCTACACCCTGCCCATCTGCGTGGGGTTTCTGTTCCTGGGGATCTCCTATGGCTTTCTGATGCGGAGCAAAGGGTTCTCTTTTGTATATCCTTTGTGCACCAGCCTGTTCATCTTTGCCGGGTCGATGGAGTTTGTGACAGCCGAGCTGCTGCTGTCGGCCTACAATCCCCTGCACGCTTTTCTGCTGGCCCTGATGGTCAACGCGCGGCACCTGTTTTACGGGCTGTCCATGCTGCAGAAGTACCGGGGCACCGGCATGAAAAAGTTTTATCTGATTTTTGGCATGTGTGACGAGTCCTTTTCCATCAACTGCACCGTCACCCCGCCCCCCGATGTGGACAAAGGCTGGTTCATGTTCTTTGTCACCCTGCTCAACCACATCTACTGGGTGACCGGTTCCACTCTGGGGGCGCTGCTGGGGTATGTCATCCACTTTGACACCACCGGCATCGAATTTGTCATGACCGCCCTATTCGTGGTCATGTTCCTCAACCAGTGGCAGGAGGCCAGGGACCACCGGCCCGCCCTGCTGGGGCTTGGCTGCTCGCTGCTCTGCCTGCTGGTGTTCGGCAGCAGCAGTTTCATCGTGCCCGCCATGGCTCTTATCATCCTCAGCTTCCTGTTCACCCGCAGGAGCTTTGCGGCCGGCAGGCCCGAAAAGGAGGGCGGCGCATCATGACCATGACCGTTGCCCAGAGCATCCTCACCATCGCGGCGGTGGTGCTGGCCACCATGCTCACCCGCTTCCTCCCCTTCCTCATCTTCCCCGAGGGCAGGACGCCCCCCGCCGCCATCACCTACCTGAGCACCGTGCTGCCCTATGCGGTGATCGGGCTGCTGGTGGTCTACTGCCTGAAGGACACGCTGTTCACATCCTGGCACGGCCTGCCCGAGCTGATCGCCATCCTTTTCACCGCCCTGGTGCACAAGTGGCGGAACAACACCCTGCTGAGCATCGCAGGAGGCACGATCCTGTATATGATCCTGGTCCAGAACGTTTTCTGAGCCCCACAACAAGGAGGTATCCCCATGAACAAACTGACAAAAGAACAGGCATGGCAGCTGCTGTCCTCCTACACCGAGACCCCTGCCCTGCAAAAGCATGCCCTGCAGGTGGCCGCCGCCATGGAGCACTTTGGCCGCATGGCCGGTGAGGACCCGGAAATCTGGTGGGCCGCCGGCCTGCTGCACGACCTGGACTATGAAAAACACCCCGAGGAGCACTGCCATAAGGCCCGGCAGTTGATGGAGCAGCACGGCGTGGACCCGCTCTACATCCGGGCCATGGAGTGCCACGGCTACGGCCAGTGCACCGATACCCGGCCCGAAAGCCTGCTGGAAAAGACCCTGTTCACGGTGGACGAGCTGACCGGCCTGATCAACGCGGCCTGCCTAGTGCGTCCCTCCAAAAGCGTGCTGGACCTGGAAGTCAAGTCGGTGAAAAAGAAGCTGAAGGACAAGACATTTGCCGCCGGGGTCAACCGGGATGTGATCCGCCAGGGCGCCGAAATGCTGGGCACCCCTCTGGATGATGTGATCCGGGAGACCATCGAAGGGATGAAGGAGCACGCAGAGGAGATCGGCCTGAAAGGCAGCCTCTGACCTGCAAACCCGCCCCCGCAGAAAGAAACACGCCGCAGAGCCAACCAGAGCCCTGCGGCGTGCTGTATTCCAGCGAACCTTTTTCCATGTAGAAGATCTCCACTGCGCTGTGCCAGTGCCAGGGCACAACGTGCCCGGGATAGCGGTCTATCTCCACCCAGGAGGCAATGTAGGGAAAATCGGGGGCAAAGCCGGGCAGCCGTTCCTCCCTGCTGCCGGCAAAAACTCAATGTCGTGGATGGGTCTCATTTCTCTGTCCTCCCGATTCTGCAAGGCGGGCGCCGCCCGCAACAACAAAGCGCCGCCGGCCCGTCCAAAGGCCAGCGGCGCGTTTTTCTATGGGTCAGCCGTTGCCGTCCGCCGGCTCCTCGTCCTCCAGGACCTGGAGGGCGGCGTCCTCCTCCGCGGTCTGCGCCTGCCGGGCGGCGGCCATTTTGCGCTCGATGCGGGCGTTCACCGACTCTTTCAGCAGGATATAGACCACCGCCATCACCGGGATGAAGAAGATCATGCCCAGGACGCCGAAGGCCGCGCCGCCCACCAGGACCGCAATGATGGTCCACAGCGGCTCAAGGCCCACCGAACTGCCCACCACATGGGGGTAGATGAACTGATTCTCGATGAACTGCACCACCTGGTACACCACCAGGCAGAGCAGCGCCTGCAGGGGGTCCACCAGCAGGATCAGCGCCACGCCGATGCCGCAGGACAGGAATGCGCCGATATACGGGATAAAAGCGCACACCGCCGTCAGAACGGCGATCAGGCTGGCATAGGGGATCCGGAACACCGACAGGGCGACGAACATCAAAAAGCCCAGCAGGCAGGATTCGATGGACTGGCCGCCCAGGAACTTGCCGAACACTTCCCGGATCAGGCTGCCCACATGCCAGATCTTGTCCCCCACCTGGGGCTCGACAAAGGCGTAGAGCAGCTTGCGGCACTGACGGGAGAGGTTCTCCTTGTCGATGAGGATATACAGGGCGATGACGGTGGAGAACAGCGCGTTGCCCAGCACCGAGACGGTGGCGGTGACCGCCCCCACCAGCGTACCCAGCATACTGGAAGCGCCGGTGATCATCTGCTGGGCCACTTCCCGCAGGTTGATGGATGCAAGCTGCTGTTCCACCATGGTCAGCACGCTGGAGTCGATGCCCAGACTGTAAAGGTAATCGATGATGCCGGGCAGGCTCTCCTGGATCTGCACGATCACGCTCATGATGGACTTGCGCAGCTCCGGGATCAGCATCAGCACCGCCAGGGCCACCACCACGATGATGCACACAAAGGTCAGCAGCAGACTGAGCATCCGCAGCCCCTTGCCCGCCCGTTTGGGCTGGCGGCGGAACAGTTTTTTCAGGCCGTTCTCAATGGCGGTCATGGGCACATTGAGCAAAAAGGCAATGATCCCGCCGATCACCACCGGGGTGCACAGACCGATCAGCGCACTGGCCCAGTGGGTCACCGTGTTGAAATGGGTCAGCCCGAAATAAAAGGCGATCCCTCCGAACACCAGGAAGGCTGCAAAGCGTTTGTTCTGTTTTTCCATCCGTTTTCTCCTGACTTTCCTATTCTTACCGGTCTGCCGGGGCAGCGTTTCGCCGCAGCCGCAGCTCCCGTCGCGCTTCGTCTTCTTCCATTATGCACGGATTTTCAGCCCAGGTCAATAGATGGGTGGGATTGTTTGTGAAAAGTTCACTTCTCCTCCGACCGCCCCTCCCCCTCCTCCAGAAAGGGCACCGCGACCTTCATCCACTCCTCGGGCAGATAGACCGCCAGATAGCCGTGGCCGCAGCCCTTGGCCTCGTAGATCCGGCAGGAGGGCACCTTCTCCTGGAACAGCCGGGCGGACCGCTTGACGCATTTCATCTCCTTTTCCCCATACCAGTACATCACCTGGGCCCGGGTGGCGGAGATGCTTTCCTTCAGGCGATAGCGCATCATATAGGTGCGGTACATGGCATACAGGGTCCTGCGGGGAGTGCGGGGCAGATCCTCCAGATAATGGGCCTGGATCTCGGGCGGGAACTGCATCGCGGCCGGCAGCACACGGGGCATCAGGGCCAGCTGGAGACGGCAGGCCCTTTGACTGAACATCCACCTGCCCGCCAGCCAGACCGACGCCATGCAGAGCCATCCCATAACGGGCTGGGGGATGCACAGGCTGCCGTCAACGATGGCCTTGCGGGCCAGGTCCGGCCTGCGGGACAGCAGCTCCATAACGATCTGGCCGCCCAGCGACACTCCGCACAGTGCGAACAGGTGCCCGCCGCAGTGTTCGTCGATGTAAGCCAGCAGGGCGTCCGCTTCCTGCTCGGTGGAGACGTAGGGCACGGCGCATTCCTCCCCGTGGCCGTCCAGGGTGGGCAGGATCACATGATACCGCTCCGACAGGGCACGGGCCTGCCGCAGATAGTTCCACCAGGCGTTCCCCCCGCCGTGGATCAGCATGACCGCCGGCAGCCGGCGGTCCCCCAAGGTATGAAAACGCATTCCAGTATCCCTCCCGGAAGGTATAAGATGGGCTCATTCTATCACCCGCCCCCGCCCGGTGTCCAGCCCCCGCGCCCGGGCCGTTGCCCCTGCAAAACTTTGGAGGACAAACGCTGCGTTTTGTGTTATAGTAATAGACAAGCAAGCCAAGAAAAGGAGGAAGTTCCATGGATCTTGAAACCTTGCAGGCCAAATGCCTGACCTGCCAGCGCTGCCCCCTGTGGGAGACCCGCCAGCACGTCGTCTTTGGCCAGGGCGTGCCGGACGCCGAGGTGCTGTTTGTGGGGGAAGGGCCCGGCCAGAACGAAGATCAGCAGGGCCTGCCCTTTGTGGGCCGCAGCGGCCAGCTTCTGGACAAATACCTGTTCGCCATCGACCTGGACCGGAGCAAAAACTGCTACATCGCCAACATCGTCAAGTGCCGCCCGCCCCAGAACCGGGACCCCCTGCCCGCCGAGAGCGAGGCCTGTATGCCCTGGCTGCGGGAACAGTTCCGCATCCTGCGGCCCAAGATCGTGGTCTGCCTGGGCAGGATCGCAGCCCAGCGGATGATCCGCCCCGACTTCTCGGTGACCAAGGAACACGGAGTGTTTGTGGACAAGGGAGGGGTGGCCTTTATGGGCACCTTCCATCCGGCCGCCCTGCTGCGCCAGCCCCAGAACAAGCCTCTGGCTTTTGGGGACTTTGCGGCCCTGCGGGATAAGATCGGCCAGGTGTGCACCCACACCTACTGAGACAAAATCCCGCCGCCCGGACCCGGGGCAGTGGCAATCCGCCTCGCTTTTGCATACCTTGTGCCAAAAGCGAGGTGTTTTACTATGGAGACAAAGTGTCCGCAAGCCGTCGATTTCTTTCTGGGCACCACCACTCCCGCAGGGTTCCGGGGGTATTTCCAGGAGCTCGGGCAGGAACCCGAGATGCAGCTGTACCTCATCAAAAGCGGCCCGGGCTGCGGCAAGTCCACCCTGATGAAGCAGCTGGCCCGCAGCTCCGACGGGCCGGTGCAGCGCATCCACTGCTCCAGCGACCCCGACAGCCTGGATGGGGTGGTGTTCTGCGACAAAAACGCCGCCATCCTGGACGCCACCGCCCCTCACACCCTGGAGCCTTTGGCTCCCGGCGCCGGAGAAGTGGTGGTCAGCCTGTACCACACCCTGGACCCGGATGTCCTGCGTCCCCACCGGGAGGAGATCCGCAGCCTGTTTGCCCGCAACGCCGCCCTGCGCAGCCGGGCCGCCCGCTACATCGCATCGGCGGGCAGTCTGCTTCTGGACAGCCGCCGGGCCGAGGCGTGCAGCACCGACTTTGAAAAGGTGCGCCGCTACGTCAAGCGGCTGTGCGCCCGTCTGCTGCCCCGCAAGGGGGGGCAGGGCGTCGAACAGGTGCGTCTGCTGTCGGCAGTGACCCCCCAGGGGCCGGTTTTTTACAACGCCACCATCCAGGCTCTGGCCGACCGGGCGGTCATCTTCCGGGACGAGTACGGGGCGGCTTCCCGCTTCCTGCTGGAACAGATCCGGACCGAAGCCCTGGGCAGGGGCTACCGGATCATCACCTGCCCCTGCGCCCTTCACCCCGAGGACAAGATCGACCACATCCTGATCCCCGAACTGCGGCTGGCCTTTGTCACCGACAACAGCTGGCATCCCGCCGGCCTGCCAGGTCAGCAGGCGGTGCGGTGCAGCCGGTTCCTGGACCGGAACAACCTGTCCGGCTTCCGGGCGCGGCTGCACTTCAACGCCCGGGCCGCCCAGGAACTGATCCAGCAGGCAGTGGACCTGATGTCCAGCGCCAAAGCCTGCCACGACGAGCTGGAGAGCTATTACCGGGCGGCGGTGGACTTTGCCGCCGTGGAGCAGATCACACGGGACTGCGCCCGGATGATCGGCCTGCCCACAAGCTGAAAAGCAAACAACAAGGAAGGTGAAACCATGCACGAGATCCGTCTGGCCGTCCGCCAGCTGGTGGAGTTTCTTCTCCAGCGGGGGGACATCGACAGCCGGTTTTCCGGCTTCGACCGGGCCAACGAGGGGGCCCGCATCCACCGCCGCCTCCAAAAGCAGGCGGGGGAAGGCTACCGACCCGAGGTCTTTCTCTCCATCACACAGCAGGTGGAGGAAGTCGTCTACACCATCGAGGGCCGGGCCGACGGCATCTTTGAGGATGCAGAGGGCCGCACCGTCATCGACGAGATCAAGACCACCGGCGTTCCCACCGACCAGATCACCGAGGGGATGAATTTTTGCCACTGGGCCCAGGGGATGGTCTACGGGGCCATCCATGCTGCCCACAGCGCCCTGGAAAAACTCGATGTCCGGCTGACTTATTATCAGGTCGATGATGACAAGATTATATACTTTACACGTCATTTTACCAGTGCGGAGCTGCAGGATTTCCTGCTGGAGCTGCTGCGGGACTACCTGCCCTGGGCCAGACGGCAGCTGCGCTGGGCGGGCCTGCGCCAGCAGAGCCTGACCGCCCTTCCGTTCCCCTATCCCAGTTACCGGCCGGGCCAGCGGGCCCTGGCCGGCGAGGTGTACCGGGCCTGCCGCACCGGCCGGGCCGGCTCCAAAAAAGGCTCCCGCCTGTTCTGCCAGGCGCCCACCGGCACCGGCAAGACCATGAGCGCCCTCTTTCCCGCCATGAAGGCGATGGGGGAAGGAAATGGCGAAAAGTTATTTTACTTTACAGCCAGGAGCACCGCCCGGGCGGCCGCTGAGGAGGCCGTGCAGCTGCTGCGCCGCACCAGCGCCGGCCTGGCTTTCCGCTCGGTGACCCTCACCGCCAAGGAAAAGGTTTGCCTGTGCAAAAACGAGGCGGGCAGACCGGTCTGTATACCCGATGCCTGCCCCTATGCCCGGGGCTATTACGACCGCCTCAAACCTGCCCTGGCCGCCCTGCTGGACGGGGACGGCTGTTTTGACCGGCCTGCCATCGAAGCAGCGGCCCGGCAATACAGCGTCTGCCCCTTCGAACTCGGGCTGGACCTGAGCGATTGGTGCGACCTGATCATCGGGGACTATAACTACCTGTTTGACCCCACCGTCCACCTGCGCCGCTTCTTCGAGATGGCAGGAGACTGGGTGTTCCTCATCGACGAGGCCCACAATCTGCCCGACCGTGCCCGGGATATGTACTCGGCCCGCTTTGCCAAGAGCAGCATCCTCCAGGCCAGGCGGGCCATCCTGCGGGGCAAAAACTCCCTCAAGGGACATCTGATGCGGGCAGACAAGGCGCTGCTGGCTGTCCGCCGGGCCTGCGAGGCCCTGGCCCCCCGCCGCGAGGGCAAAGAGGGCGGCGCAGAGGATGCACCGGCCCAGGCCGAACAGCTAGGCCTGTTTGACCAGTCCGCCCAGGCCAGCGCCCCTGCACTGCCCCAGCCCCTCTATGCCCAGGATGGCACCTGCTTTTTCAGGGAGCTGCCCCCTGCCCTGATCCGGCCCCTGCAGGGGCTCCTGTCCCCTTTGCAGGACTGGCTGGAGAAGAATCCCGATGACCCCGCCCACGAGGCCCTGCTGGACCTCTATTTTGAGCTGCACGACCTGATCCGCACCGCCGAGCGGTACGACGAGCACTATGTCACCCAGCTGACCGCCCGGGGCAGTGAGCTGATCATCCGGCTGCTCTGCCTGGACCCGTCGGCCTTTGTGGACAGCAGTCTGGCCTGTGGGCGCACTGCGGTGCTGTTCAGCGCCACCCTGATCCCTCCGGGCTATTACAAGAGCGTGCTGGGATGCAGCGGGGCCAGGGCGGTGGCGCTGGAAAGCCCCTTTCCTGCCGGCAATCTGGGGCTCTATTGCCTGCCCGGCATCTCCACACGCTACCGCTGCCGGGAAGCCAGCATACGGCCCATCTCGGACGCGCTGGCGGCCCTGGCGGCCGGCCGGGTGGGCAACTACTTGGCCTTCTTCCCCAGCTATGCCTACCTGCAGCAGGTGTACGAGGACTTTACCGACCGCTATCCCCACATCCGCACCATTGCCCAGGCCAGCGGCCTGGACGAGGCGGGGCGGGCTGATTTTCTGTCCCGGTTCGCTCCCGACCCCGCCGAGACCCTGCTGGGCTTCGGAGTGCTGGGAGGCGTCTTTGGCGAAGGGGTGGATCTGGCGGGCAGCCGCCTGATCGGCTGCGCCATCGTGGGGGTGGGACTGCCCCAGGTCAATCCCCAGCAGGAGATGCTGCGCCGTTATTTTGACGAGAAGGACGGCTGCGGTTTTGACTACGCCTATCGGTTCCCCGGCATGAACAAGGTGCTGCAGGCCGCCGGCCGGGTCATCCGCACCGAGACCGACCGGGGTGTGGTGCTGCTGCTGGACGACCGCTTTGCCCAGGAGAGCTACCGCAGGCTGTTCCCCCGGCACTGGACCCATATCCAATATCTGTCCGGCACCGGGGCCCTGCAGCAGGCTCTGGATGCCTTCTGGGGGCAGGAAACTTGACACAGCCCCGTCCCATAGGCTACAATAAACCCGTATGTAAAAGCAAAAAACCAACGGAGGAATCGGTTTGAAGATACTGAAAGTGAAATGCCTGGCCCCTACCCGGCTGGACCATTACCTGATGCAGCAATACCCTGCCCTGACCCCCGGCCGCCTGAACAAGGCCCTGCGGGAGAACAAGATCAAGCTGAACGGCAAAAAACAGCCCCTCTCCACCCGTGTGATGGCCGGGGATGAGATCAAGCTGTTCATCCTGGACGATCAGCTGGACGCCGGCCAAGATACCGGCGGCCCCGGCTGGCTGCGGGCCCGGGGACCGGCCCAGGTGGTCTACGACTGCCCCCAGCTGCTGGTGGTGAACAAGCCCGCCGGCCTGACGGTGGACGGTCCCGAAAACGATACCCTGCTCAACCGTGCGCTGCTGTATCTGCACCAGCAGGGGCAGTACGGTCCTGACAGCCTGTACCAGCCCGCTTTGTGCCATAGACTGGATACCGGCACCAGCGGCCTGGTGTTGATCGCCAAGACACCGGAGGCCGAGCAGATCCTGCTGGAGGCCATCCGGGAGCGGCAGGTGAAAAAGACCTATCTCTGCGTCACCTTCGGGCGGCCGGTGCCCCCTGCGGGCACCCTGGGCGGCTATCTGCTCAAGGACGCCGAACTGGGCAAGGTTCAGATCCTGCCCGAGAAAAAGCCGGGGGCCAAAGAGGTGTGCACCGAGTACGAGACAGTGGCCGTGTCGGGGCGGCTGGCCCTGCTGAAGGTGCGGCTGATCACCGGTCGCACCCATCAGATCCGGGCCCATATGGCCAGCATCGGCTGCCCCATCCTGGGGGACAGCAAATATGGCAACAACGCCGCCAACCGGGAGCTGAAGCTGAAATACCAGGCCCTCTGCGCCTGGGAACTGGCTCTGCCCTCCTTCCCCGACGGCAGCCTCCTGGCCGATGTGGGCGGCAAAGTCTTCCATGCGCCCAAGCCCTGGTACTACGGCCAGATCCTGGACGGCACCTTGCAATAAACGATAGACGCACAAAAGCGGCAGCCAGACGGCTGCCGCTTTTCTTGTTTCTATTTTCCTTTTATCTGCCTCTGCCCTGTGAAGACCCTCCAGCCTGGCCTGCAGGTCACCCGCAAATGCGGACCATGTCGGGGGTGATCTGTGTCAGGGTGCGGGCGCCGCACATCTGCATGGCGTCGGCCAGCTCGGCTCCCAGCTTCTGGATGTACAGGCGTACCCCCTCTTCCCCGCCGCCATACACAGCGGTGACGAAAGGCCGGGCGATCAGCACCCCTTTGGCCCCCAGGGCCAGCGCCTTGAACACATCGGTACCGGTGCGGATGCCGCCATCCACCAGGACGGCGGTCCCGCTGCCCTGCAGAGCGGCGACGATCTCAGGCAGCACTTCGGCGGTGGCGGGGCACTGGTCCAGCACACGGCCCCCGTGGTTGGAGACCACCACAGCGGCGGCGCCAGCCTGCTGTGCTTTGAGCGCCCCCTTGACCGTCATGACGCCTTTGACAATAAAGGGCTTGTCCAGCATCCGGGCGATCTGACCCAGCTGTTCCACGCTCTTGCTGCCCGCAGGGGGATTGCGGTCTTTCAAAAAGGGCAGCCCTGCCGCGTCGATGTCCATAGCCACCGCAAAGCAGCCGCTCTGCCGCGCCTGTTCCATCTTGGCCCGGATGGTATCCATATCCCACGGCTTGATGGTGGGCACGCCGCAGCCGCCCGCAGCCGCAATGGCCTGGGTGGCCTGCGTCATAACGTTGGGGTCGGTGCCGTCCCCGGTGAAGGCCGCGATGCCGCCTGCGGCGCAGCTGCGCACCAGCACATCGTTGTAGGTCATGTCATTGTAGGCTTCGGAATAGTGCAGGTTGACCGCCCCCACAGGCCCCGCAAAAAAGGGATAGCGGAAGGTGCGTCCAAACAGCTGGCAGGTGGTATCGGGGGCGCCGCCCTCGCAGATGGTGTCCATATTCAGGCGGATGTCAGCCCATTTGTTGTAGTTGCGGATGGCGGTATCTCCTACCCCCTTGGCTCCCGGGCCGGGGATGCGGTTGCGGCAGGCAACGCCATTGCAGATGGGACAGGCCTTGCAGGTATCTCCCAGGCAGGCGCGGGCATTTTCCAAAACGTCGGTGTATGTCATAGGTTGCTCCTTTTCCATAGGACGGCAACGCCGCCCATTCTCTCTGACACACATCATACGCCAGTTCGGCCCCGCCGTCAAGCAGAGCCGGCAAAAAGAAGCCCAAAAACAAACCGCAAAACTTTTTTTCAAAAAAGGCTTGACAAAACCCGGCAATTCATGTATTATTATGGAGCGCTCCACGCTGAGCGGCAAAACAAAAGAAAAACAGATGGAAAGATGGCTGAGTTGGTCTAAGGCGCACGACTGGAAATCGTGTAACGTGTAAAAGCGTTCTGGGGTTCGAATCCCCATCTTTCCGCCAAAAAACCCTCGCAGGTTCGAAAGTTCCTGCGAGGGTTTTGTTTTATCTGCAAGGCCGTCCGACCGCCGCAGGGGCACGGCAGCCGCATTGGATCGCTTCCCTGTCCGGAATGCAAGGTAAGGTAAGCCGGAGTACCCTCCGCACCGTGCATTTTCCATGTGTGGAGGCGTTTATGTTGTCGCTCCAAAAAGCAAAACCCCCAAGGCATACGCCTCAGGGGTCTTGTTTTGAGAGAAGCCGGCATCTACCTATTTTCACAGGCCGTGTCCAGCCAACTATCTTCGGCACAAGTGAGCTTAACTTCTGTGTTCGGAATGGGAACAGGTGGGACCTCACCGTCATCGACACCGGCTGTCCGGAATATATGATCAGCTCTCGCTGTTGTCTTTTCCGGACATATCTCTCTATTCTTTTTTAGAAGGACGTGCCTTCAGAACTGAATAATAATCTGCTTTGCAATCAGAGTACAAGTGCTTTTACCTGGTCAAGCCCTCGGTCTATTAGTAC
>NZ_NFHX01000019.1:0-44070 GCF_002161515.1 Faecalibacterium sp. An58 | reverse complement strand
CCAAAACAGGTTCAAAGGAAGGTCCTTTCCTTTGTGTGCCTATCATAACATACCCCCCCCGGTGTCAAGACCCAATTTTCAATTTTTCCATTTTTTCTTTATTTTCTTTAGTTTGAAATCTCTAACTTCGGACGCCGGGGGCTTTCTTGGCAGGCGGGCCTTTCCTGTGCGGCCGGGGTGCCGGGGCAGAGAAAACGGATGCTCCCTGTTTTGTTTCGGCCCTTGAGAAAATGCCTCCGGTGTGTTATTATAATTAAGTGGTGGCTCGCCAGAAACGGCATCTGTACGTTTGTACAGTCCCAACATAAACAACACTTGTATGTTACTTTCCTTGAACGGGATCGACTGCAGAAGGGAGCGTATCTATGAGTTACAAAGACGAATGGCTTGTGATCGAAGCCAACGATGACATGGACGAAACAGAGCACCGCGAACCCAGCGAAGAATTCTTGTTTTACCGTGCCGTAGCCAACGGTGAAGTGGACGCAGTGCGCAAGAACTGTGAGCAGGACCGCTTCATGGATCTGGACGGGGTGGGGGTCCTGTCCAAAGACCCGGTCATGAATTTGAAGTATCATTTTGTTGTCACCACCGCCATGGTGACCCGTATGTGCCGGCAGTATGGCATGGAGCTGGAACAGGCCTTCCGGATGAGCGATTTCTACATCCAGAAACTGGACGACATCCGCACGGTGGATGAGATCAAGCACCTGCACGACGAGATGGTGATGGATTACGCCGAGAAGATGCGCCGCTACCACCACAACAACACCAACTCCAAGCACATCAACGCCTGCAAGGAGTATATCTATTCCCACATCAAAGAGCGGATCACCATCGAGGACCTGGCCGATGTGCTGGGCGTTTCGGCCAGCTATCTGTCCCGCCTGTTCAAAAAGGAGACCGGCATCTCGGTCAGCGCCTATATCCGCAACCGCAAGATCGATATGGCCAAGAATCTGCTGCGGTTCAGCAACGACTCGATGATCGAGATCGCCAACCGGCTGTCTTTCTCGTCCCAAAGCCACTTCATCCAGCAGTTCCGCGAGGTGGTGGGGATGACCCCCAAAAAGTACCGGGACACCTACTATATGATGGAGTGGAACGCCGAACCGTCACGGGGCCGCCGGAGCCGCCGGGCTGCGTCCGCCCCCACAGACCAGCCAAACTGAGATCCGCATAAAAGGAACGCCGCGAAAGCGCAGCCCCAAAGAGGGCGTGCCTTCGCGGCGTTCCTTTTATTGTGCAGACAGATATTAGAGGACAAGCACGATTTGATTTTCTTCCTGCAGCGCATCTGCGGGGATGTAGCTGCTGGAATAGGCGGTGCCATTGACCGTCATGCTGCGGAAACCGGATTCCCGATGGTCCGGGTTCTCCACCCGGATGTGCAGCTTCTTGCCGCGGAAATCCTTGTCCATGGCAAAGCCGTCCCACTCGGCGGGGATGGCCGGGGCCAGACGGAGACCGTCCAGGTCGGGCCGCAGGCCCAGGATGCCCTCCACGCAGCCCACCATGACGGTGGACGCGGTGCCGGTCAGCCAGTGGACCTGCGAGCGGCCAAAGTGTTTGCTGGCCGGGCCCTCGGTGAACTGGCCGTAGCAGTAGGGTTCCAGATGGCGGATCTCGGCCCGGTCGTTCTGGGCGGCGGGGGCATTCTCGGTAAAGTAGCCGAACGCGCGCCGGCCATGGCCGCAGAGGGCCTCCGCCAGGATCAGCCAGCCCTGGGACTGGGAGAAGATGCCGGCGTTCTCTTTGGTGCCGGGGTTGTAGATGACCGCCAGGGCGCCGTCAAAGGCGTGGGCATGGTACGGCGGGTCCATCAGGACGGCACCGTAGGCGGTATTCAGACGCTGGCTGACCCCGTCCATCACCGTCTCACGCTGGCCGGCGGTGGCAAGGCCGCTGATGACGGCCCAGCTCTGGGGGTTGAGCCAGAAGTTTGCTTCGGGGTCGCCGGCCGCGCCGATCCGCTCCCCTGTCTCGGTGTAGCCGCGGATGAAGCGGTCGCCGTCCCAGCAGAGGTCCTGGATCTTGCTCTCGTATTCGGCCAGCTTCCCATCCAGCCACTGGACGTCCGCTTCGGCCCCGCGATGGGTCGCAAACTGACGCAGGATCCGCATGGCATAGTAGAACTGCAGGGCCACGAAGGTGGACTCGCCGTTGGCGCCCAGACGCAGGCAGTCGTTCCAGTCGGCGTACAGGCCGGCAGGCAGGCCGTGGGGGCCCAGGTGATCCAGCGAGAACTGCACGGCGCGCTTCAGGTGCTCATAGACCGTGCCCTCGGACCGGTTGGCAAAGGGGATCACCTCATCCAGGAAAGCGGTGTTGCCGGTCTCGGCCACATATTTGTACACCGTGGGGAACAGCCACAGGGCGTCGTCGGCGCGGTAGGCGGGGTGGCCGGTCTCCTTGACATAGGAGGCGTCGTCCGGGGTATCCTCGTGGCCGGGGTTGTGGGTGAACTTGACCAGGGGGAGCCCGCCGCCGTTGTCCACCTGGGCGGACAGCATGAAGCGGATCTTCTCGCAGGCCATTTCGGGCTCCAGATGGATGATGCCCTGGATATCCTGCACGGTATCCCGGTAGCCGTAGCCGTTGCGCAGGCCGCAGTAGATGAGGGACGCAGCCCGGGACCACACAAACGTGATGAAGCAGTTGTAGGCGTTCCAGGTGTTCAGCATGGTGTTGAAGGCCGGGTCGGGGGTCTGGACCTGCAGATGGCTGAACCGGCCATACCACTCCGCCTTCAAAGCCTCGATCTCACGGGCAGCCGCGGCGGCGGGGTCGGCATAGTCCTGCAGGATCTCGGCCGCCTCGGCCGAGGGCTTCATCCCCAGCACGAACGCCACCGTCTTCTGCTCACCGGGGGCCAGCTCCACCACGCAGGACAGGGCGCCGCAGCTGTTCTCGTTGTAGCTGTCGGTGTTGCCCAGGTCCCCGGCAGCGACGCCGGCGGGGTCGCCGTAGTCGTGGTAGGGTCCGAGAAAGACCGACTTGTCCCCGCAGTAGGAGGACACCGGCGCGCCGGCCAGACCAAAGAAGCGCTCGGTCACCGTCTTGTCATCCACATCCTCCCCCTGCGCCAGGGCGTCCAGATTGCCATGGATCTGCTGGGTGACGCGGTTGCCCTCGAACAGGGTGCGGCTGATAAAGAGGGAGTATTGCAGGTTGACCTGGTCCTGCTCGTAGTTGCTGTGGTTGGTGAACTCGGCGTAGCCGGTCAGGGTCAGGCTGCGGGGGCGGTCCGACTCGTTGGCCACCGTCAGGGCCCAGACCTCATAGGCCTTGCCCTGGGGCACATAGTAGGCCGCCTCCGAGCGGATGCCGGCATAGCTGGCCTTCATTTTGGTGTAGCCCATGCCGTGGCGGCACTCGCTCCGGTAGACGTCCACCGGCTTTGCCACCGGCTGCCAGGAAGCCGACCAGTAGTCGCCGCTGGCGTTGTCCCGCAGATAGAGGTAGCGGCCGGGGCGGTCGAACTGGTTGAACACATAGCGCAGGATGCGCCCGTTTGCGCCCGAGCGGGCAAAGCTGTACCCGCCTGCGTTGTTGGAAATGATGGCGCCATATTCCGGCGAGCCCAGATAGTTGACCCAGGGGGCCGGGGTATCGGGGCGGTCGATCACATATTCACGGGCGGCATCGTCAAAGTATCCGTATCTCATAAAATCGTTTCCTTTTTTTGATCTATCTGTTCCCTGCCTGCTTCGTTCAGCAGAGCGTCACCGTGATACGGTGTTCCGGCGCAGCCGGCAGTGCTTCCACCATGGCCCGGGAGATCAGAAGGCTGCTCGAGCTGCCTGCACACAGCTCTGCGCCGTCACACGCCGCAGCCCCGATCCGGTAGCTGCCATAATCCAGCCTCTCCGGGTTTTCATAGCAGACCGTCAGCCTGCGTCCTGCAAAGGTAACGCTGACCATGGCGCGGCCCTTTTCGTCGAACTGGCCGGCGGTCAGCTTGGGCTCCAGCAGCAGATCCCCGGCTTCGCCGCGCACGCCAAAGGCCTGGGTGATCATGGTCATCATGTACCAGCTGGCCGCGCCGGTGAGGTAGTGGTACATCCCCCGGCCGTCGGCGCGGAAGTATTCGGGGATGCCCGGGTAGATGCGGCTGGTGTCGAAATCCAGCGCGGTATCCGCCAGGCTCTTCAGGGCCTTCCAGCCCTCCTGCACGAAGCCCCGGCGGTAAAGCGCGTTGGCGTACATCACAGCCATGTGGGAGAAGACCGCGCCGTTCTCCTTTTCACCATAGGCAAAGCCGAACATCCGTCCCAGATCGAACTTCAGTTCGTGGAAATCAGTATTCAGCCGGTAGCCGCCGATCTCCCTGCGATAGAGATAGCGGTCTGCGCTCCGGGTGATCTGGCCGACCTGCGCGTCGGTGGCCACGCCGCCCATGATGGCAAACACCTGCCCTGTCAGCATCATGCGCACGCCGGTGGGGAAGATGCCTTCCACCGCCCGGCCATGGTCATCGTAGTAGCTGTTGTACCAGCCCTGGCCGTCGCCCGCGTCGATCCACTCATGGCCCTGCAGCCATGCGGTCAGCCAGCTGGCCTTCTTTTCCAGGCTGGCGGCCAGATCTTCCAGCCGGACTTCCACCTGCCGGCCGCTGATGGTGTGGCTGCACGCGCCGGCGTACTGCTCCAGCACCCGGTGCTTGGCCTCCACCTGGTCCAGCACCTCGGGCTGGTCGTTCAGCAGCACCAGAGCCTCCTCCAGGATGCGGGCGCTGGCGGCTCCGGTGCTGCGCTGCAGCAGGCGGATCATCCCCGCCAGCTCCCGCAGGTTGCCGGCATAGGCGCAGGTGAAGGCGACGCTCTCACCATGCGCGGCGGCCATATCCAGCGCATCGTTCCAGTCTGCGCCCCGCAGGCGGTAGATGTTGTGCCGGCCCACCTCATAAAATGCGGCCAGCTGCTGGATGAGCAGATGCTCCAGGATGGTGCCTGCATACACCTCCCCGCCGGCCGTGCGCTGCCAGCAGCCCTGCTCGGGCCGGTGTTCGGGATCGATCCGGGTGCCCCGCATGGCCTGTGCGTCCTTGAAATAGGGGGCCTGCCGGTTCAGGATGGCCACGTCGCCGGTCTGGTCTATGTACAGCTTGACGGTCATCTGGGGCCACAGGGCGTGGTCCATCCAGACACGGGCAATGCCGTTGCGGTCTGCGATGAAATTGCCGTCCCCGTCCCCGATGATGGTGGCGTTGGTGCCGTCGATCCGCACGCCGCCGAAGTTCTTCTCGATCATCCGGCCGACCCCGCCGGGGTCCATCAGCAGCAGGGAGAGGCAGTCCTGCCAAAGATCGCGCCATCCCCGGCCGCCCCGGCCATAGTCGTGGTGCGGGAGGAAGGAGCAGCCGAACAGCCGCCGCAGGAAGGGCTGGAAGCAGACCCACCGCATCAGGCAGTCAAAATCCGCGTCGCCGGTGGCAAAGCGGACGTTCACCTTCTCCAGCCAGTCGGCCCGGGTGCTCTCCAGCGCGTCCAGGGCCTTTTCCTGTCCGCCGTACTTTTCCCAGACGGCGGCAATATCCGCCTCGCTGTCCTCTACGCCCAGCAGCAGGACATATTCCGCCTTCTGGCCGGGCGCCAGGGTGACGGCCGGGAAGCGGAATGCGCCCATGGCCTCACGGCCTTCCGCCGTGCAGCCGGCCGCAGCGCCGGGGCGCCCTTCCAGGACGGCCCGGGGATGCAGGTAGGTCCCGCCTTCCCCCAAAAAGTCCTCCACGGTGGGGTAAAAGCCCTCCGGCTTCTGCCCGTCGGGGCCGCAGCCCCACACATAATAGATCTTGTGGTTGGGCCGGTGCCCGCGCTCATCAAAGGACATGGTGGGCCGCACCATCACGCCGTTGTCCCCGGTCCAGATGCGGTGCAGCATCGAGGTGACGTTGCGGTGGTCCCGGATGTTGTCCGCGCTGCGGCCATAGAGGGGGATGGCCGCGGTGGGGGTCACCCGGCGGGGCTGGTCCGACCGGTTGTGCACACAGACCAGCATGATCTCCACACGGTCCCGCCGGGGGCAGAAGGTGGTGACTGCTGTGTGCAGCCCCATGTCCTTCCAGTCCCGCTCCAGGGTGTGCCACATCAGGCCGGCGGTCACCGCGCTGTCGTCCTGGGCGGGCGTGAAGCGGGCGGCCTCCTGCCCGGCCGAGGCCCCTGCCGCCGAAAAGACTTCGCCTTCCGGCCCTGCCAGCCAGAAATTGCGCACCGAGCGGTTATTGTGCAGGTTCTCCGCGCTGACCGGCTCCAGCAGGAACGTCTCCTGATCCAGCTTGGCGTCGCCGCCCAGATTGGGGGTGACAGAGCTCTTCATCCCGGTCTCCGAGGCAAGCGGGAAGTACAGATAACTGACATTTTCGGGCTTGCTGAGGGTGAAGCTGCCGTCCCCGTCCACAAAGTGCAGATGGTTCAATGATACCTCTCCTTTCCATTGCAGTATGTTTACCCATATTATATAGGATCCGGACGCAGCCCAAAATCAAAACCATGCGCAAAAGTGTCAGAATCATGACGCATTTTACTCTTATGTCCAAAAGCTTGTCAAGGATTTGATATTTTTTATGGAATTGTTATATATTCAGCCGGAAATATTCCGTTATAATACAGTTACAAGACGGGGCTCCCACAAAAAAGCCCCCACTGCACGACCAAAGAGGAGGTACATACTATGAACGCAAGCAAAATCAGCCGCCGCTCTTTCCTGAAGGGCGTGGGCGCTGTGGGCACCACCAGTTTGCTGGCCGCCTGCGGCGGCGGTGATTCCACCGCCACATCCGGCGCTGCATCCGGCGCCGGCGCCACGGCCGAGGGCAAGGTCATCAACATCTACAGCTGGAACGACGAGTTCCGCACCCGTCTGGAAGCCGTTTATCCCGAAGTGGAGAGCACCTCGGACGACGGCACCGTGACCACCCTGAAGGACGGCACTGAGATCCACTGGATCATCAACCCCAACCAGGACGGCGTCTATCAGCAGAAGCTGGACGAGGCCCTGCTGAACCAGGCAAGCGCTGCCGCCGACGACAAGGTGGACATCTTCCTGTCCGAGACCGACTACGTCTTTAAGTATACCGACGCCGCTGCCGACGTGGCCATGCCCCTGACCGACCTGGGCATCGACCCCGACACCGACCTGGCCGACCAGTATCCCTTTACCAAGACCACCGCTTCGGACGCCAACGGCGTGCAGCGCGGTTCCACCTGGCAGTGCTGCCCCGGCCTGCTGGTCTACCGCCGCGACATCGCTCTGGACACCTTCGGCACCGACGATCCCGTGGCCATCGGCGAGAAGGTCAAGGACTGGGATACCTTCCGCGCCACCGCCGAGGAACTGAAGGCCAAGGGCTACTATGCACTGGCCTCCTACGCCGACACCTTCCGCTTGTACGGCAACAGCATCAGCCAGCCCTGGGGCGTTGAGGGCTCCGGCACCATCACCGTGGACGCCCAGATCATGAAGTGGGTCACCGACTCCAAGGAGTGGCTGGACGCCGGCTACCTGAACAAGACCGTCAAGGGCCAGTTCAACGACGACTGGAACAAGTCGATGGGCTCCGCCTCCAAGGTGTTCGCTTTCCTGATGCCGGCCTGGGGCATCGACTTCACCCTGGCCCCCAACTGGGACGGCCCCGAGGGTTCCTGGGCTGTCACCAATCCCCCGCAGGAGTACAACTGGGGCGGTTCCTACATCCACGCCTGCCAGGGCACCGATAACCCCGAGCACGTGCGGGACATCATCCTGGCCCTGACCGCCGACAAGGACAACCTGATCAAGATCTCCAAGGATTACCTCGACTTCACCAACACCGTGAGCGGCATGGAAGAAGCCGCCAGCGACGATTCCTTCGCCTCTGCCTTCCTGGGCGGCCAGAATGCCTACGAGTACTTCTCTCCCGTGGCCCAGAACATCGTCATGGCTCCCCTGTCCTCCTATGACCAGGGCTGCGTCGAGCTGATCCAGAACGCCTTCAGCGATTACTTCCAGGGCAACGTTGACTTCGACCGTGCCAAGGAGAACTTCGAGACCTCCATCATGGAGCGCTACCCCGACATCACCACGGTCCAGTGGCCCGACTGACCGGCAGCGCCATCCATCCCGGCCTGAAACCCCATGCCGGTTTTTCCAGAGAAAGGAACGGTGAGTTATGAAGCAACCAAAACGCAAGCACCTGAGTTATGCAAAGTGGGGATACATTTTTATCATCCCGTTCTTTCTGTGCTTTTTCATTTTTTCTCTGATCCCGCTGGTGGATACCATCCGCTACAGCTTTTATGAGTATTACCGCTCCGGCATCAAAGAGATCGGCCCCAACTTCATCGGGCTGCAGAACTACAAGAGCCTCTTTGAGTCCGACCTGCTCAAGTACGCGGGCAACACCCTGCTGCTGTGGCTGATCGGCTTCATCCCCCAGATCGTCATCGCACTGCTGCTGGCCAACTGGTTCACCGATATGCGGCTCCAGATCCGCGGCAAGCAGTTTTTCAAGGTGGTCATCTACCTGCCCAACCTGATCATGGCTTCGGCCTTCGCCATGCTGTTCTTCGCCCTGTTCTCCAACAGCGGCCCCATCAACTCGATCTTGATGTCGATGGGCATCACCAAGGAGCCCATCGACTTCATGGGCACGGCGTTTGGCACCCGCAGCCTGGTGGGCCTGATGAACTTCCTGATGTGGTTCGGCAACACCACCATCATGCTGATGGCCGCCATCATGGGCATCAGCCCCGAGATCTTTGAGGCTGCCGAGCTGGACGGCTGCACCAGCGTCAAACGCTTCTTCCGCATCACGCTGCCCCTCATCCGGCCCATCCTGGCCTACACCCTGATCACCTCGATCATCGGCGGCCTGCAGATGTTCGACGTGCCTCAGATCCTGACCAACGGTCAGGGCAGCCCCGACCGTACCTCGATGACCCTGATCATGTTCCTGAACAACCACCTCAAGAGCCGCAACTACGGCATGGCCGGCGCTCTCTCGGTGTTCCTGTTCATCGTCAGCGGCATCCTGTGCTTCATCGTCTACCGTATGACCAACGGCAAGGATGACACTGCGGCCAAGCCTGCCCATACGGCGAAAAAGAAAGGAGGCGCAGAGGTATGAAAAACAGACGCGTCAAAATGGGCGAGACCATCCTTGCCTATGTCGTGCTGGCGATCCTGTCGTTCCTGTGCCTGTTCTTCTTTTACATCCTGATCATCAACTCCACGCGTTCCCACGCCGACCTGCAGAAGGGCTTCTCCTGGCTGCCGGGCAACTACTTCTTTGAAAACCTCAAGAACGTGGCCAACGACGGCAGCTTCCCCATGTTCAAGGGCATCCTCAACAGTCTGATCGTTTCCTCGGCGTCGGCGGCACTGTGCACCTACTTCTCGGCTCTGACAGCCTACGGCCTCTACGCCTACAACTTCAAGCTGAAGAAGTTCGCCTTCACCTTCATCATGGGCATCCTGGTCATGCCCACCCAAGTCACCGCCATGGGCTTTCTGCGGCTGATCACCAACATGGGCCTGTACGATACCCTGTGGCCTCTGATCATCCCGTCCATCGCATCCCCCTCCATCTTCTACTTCATGTACAGCTACCTGAAGTCCTCCTTGCCGCTGTCCCTGGTGGAAGCGGCCCGCATCGATGGTTCGGGCGAGTTCCACACCTTCAACCGCATCGTGCTTCCCATCATGAAACCCGCCATCGCGGTGCAGGCCATCTTCAGCTTCGTCGGTTCGTGGAACAACTACTTCGTTCCCGCCCTGATCATCCAGTCCAAGGATAAGATGACGGTGCCCATCCTGATCGCCACGCTGCGCGGCGCGGACTACATGAACTTTGACATGGGCAAGATCTACATGATGATCATGGTGGCCATCGTGCCGATCATCCTCGTTTATCTCCTCCTCTCCAAGTACATCATTGCCGGCATCACGCTGGGCGGTGTAAAGGAATAAGCATTTATCTTTCTCCTTCTTCTACATCACAAACGTTCGGGAAAAGCCGCCATGGTCCAAGCTATGGCGGCTTTTTCTCGGCGGAAGAACACAAACGGAGGTCATTATGACACACGCACGCACATACAGCGGCACCCTCATCCAGGAGCCTTCCCTGCGGGAGCAGGAACACGGCCGTCTGGCCCGCCGGGCCGCCGCAGAAGGCATCGTCCTGCTGAAAAACACGGGCACCCTGCCTCTGGATCTCTCGGCCCCGGTGGCGCTGTTCGGCGCCGGCGCCAGCCGGACGGTCAAGGGCGGGATCGGCTCGGGCGACGTCAACAACCGCTCCAACGTCTCCATCTACCAGGGCTTGAAGGGCGCAGGGCTGCGCCTGACAAGCGAGGGCTGGATCGAGGACTACGAGGCCCGCTATCATGCGGCCCGCGCCGCCTGGAAACAGAAGGTGCTGGAGGCGGCCAAACAGGTGGACAATCCCTTTGACGCCTATTCGGCCAACCCCTTTGTCCTGCCCCAGGGCCGGCCCATCATGCCCCAGGACGTGCAGGGCGCGGCAGCCGTGGTCTATGTCCTGAGCCGGATCGCGGGCGAGGGCAAGGACCGCCGCCTGGAAAAAGGCGACTACTATCTCAGCGACAGCGAGTGGAACGACCTGCGCACCCTGGACCGTCTGGGCCTGCCCATCGTCCTGCTGCTCAACGCCGGCGGCCCCGTGGAGCTGACCGACCTGCTGGACGTGGCGGTCCACATCGAGGCGGTGCTGCAGCTGTCCCAGCTGGGCCAGGAAGGGGGCCATGCCGTGGCAGACGTACTGCTGGGCAAGACCACGCCGGAAGGCAAGCTGACTGCCACCTGGGCCCGGCGCTACACCGACTATCCCTGCGCCGAGCGTTTCAGCTACCTGGACGGCGACCTGGAAAAGGCCGTCTACCAGGAGGGGATCTATGTAGGCTACCGCTACTTTGACAGCTTTGGGGTGCAGCCCCTGTTCCCCTTCGGCTACGGGCTGTCCTACACCAACTTTTCGCTGCGCTTTGCGGGCCTGCGCGTGGGATCGGACGCCATCGAGGTGGACGTGGAGACCGAAAACGCAGGCATCTGCTTCTCCGGCCGGGAAGTGGTGCAGGTCTACATCTCCTGCCCCCAGAACGGCGGCGCCAAGGAACTGCGCCGGCTGGCAGGCTTTGCCAAGACCCGCCTCCTGGCCCCCGAGGAGCGCCAGACCCTGACCATCCGCATCCCCCAAAAACAGCTGGCCACCTTTGCCCCGCAAAAGCAGGGCTGGGTGGTGGAGCAGGGCCTCTATGGCGTCTGGGTGGGCAACAGCAGCGCCTCGGTGACCCTCTGCGCCCAGATCCGCGTGGACACCGAAACCCTCATCGAGCGGACCCATCCCATCTGCCCCCTGGACCATTCGCTGGATGAGCTAGGCGCCGCAGACGCCGCCCAAAAGGAAGCGTCCCACCCCGCAGAGCTGCCGGTCTACGGCTTCTGCCCCCAGCCCCAGAGCCTCCCCGAGCGTCCCGCGGCGCCCCTGGCCGAGGGCCCTGTGGAGGAGCTGATCCCCCTGCTGTACGGCAACATCACCAAGGGGACCAGCACCCTGGGTTCGGCCGGCGTCCGGGTGCCCGGCTCGGCCGGCGAGAGCACCGAGGAGCTGGAGGCCAGCCACGGCGTGCCCTCCCTGATCATGGCGGACGGCCCTGCCGGCCTCCGCCTGCGCCAGAGCTACCAGGTGGACCGCGCCTCGGGCCGGGTCTACGGCGTCGGGGTGCTGGGCTCGCTGGAAAACGGCTATCTGGAGACCCCGCCGCAGCACGACAATGCCGACACCTACTATCAGTTCTGCACGGCCTTCCCGGTGGGCACCGCCCTGGCACAGACCTGGGACACCGTCCTCATGGAGGAATTTGGCCGGGCGATCGCCCGCGAGATGGAGGAGTTCGGGGTGGACCTGTGGCTGGCCCCGGGCATGAACATCCAGCGCAACCCCCTGTGCGGACGCAACTTTGAGTACTACGCAGAGGACCCCTTCCTGTCCGGCACACTGGCAGCCGCCGTGACCTGCGGCGTCCAGCAGAGCGGCCGGTGCGGGGTGACCATCAAGCACTTTGCCTGCAACAACCAGGAGGACAACCGGATGGGCGTGGATGTCCAGATCAGCCAGCGGGCCCTCCGGGAGATCTACCTGCGCGGCTTTGAGATCGCCGTCAAGACCGCCGCCCCCGCAGCCATCATGTCCTCCTACAACCGGATCAACGGGGTCTACGCCTCCAACAGCCGCGACCTGTGCACCGTGCTGGCCCGGCAGGAATGGGGCTTCGACGGGGTGATCATGTCGGACTGGAACACCACCGTCCCCGACGACGGCAGCACCCCCTGGAAATGCGCCGCAGCCGGCAACGACATCATCATGCCCGGCAACCCCGACGACGATGCCGACATCCGCAGCGCCTACGCCGACGGCAGCCTGTCCGAAGAGGACATCCGCACCTGCGCCGGCCGCGTGATGGCGCTGGCCAAAAAGCTGAGAGGCTGATCTTCTCCGGCTCAAGTCCTAACCATTCAAAATGCCCCCGGCCTTGCGGCCGGGGGCATTTTGTGTATGTGTGCTTTTAGGATCAGAGGGCGGGGGCCTCGATCTTTTCGAGCAGGATGTTGTCGATGCAGATGCGGTGCTGCTGGCTGATCTGTTCCCCGGCCACGGCGCCCATCGAGATGCTCAGCACGGCTTTCAGGTCGGTGGGATAGGCCATCTGGAACGTGACCGAATAGGTCTGGTAGTCTGCACCCAGCTGGACGATCTTTTCGCCGGAATAGGGCGTCCAGTTGTCATCGGCGGAGCCGTCGCGCTGGATGGCGAACATCAGTTTGCGGTCCAGGTTGGACTTTGCCTGGAAGGACAGCCGATACCACTGCCCCTCCTCCAGCTCCACATTGCTCTGCTTGAGCTGGATCTTCCAGGCCTCGTCGCCGGTGTTGCGGATGGTGATGTCGGCGGCGTTGTCCTCGTTCAGGCTGTCCACCACATAGCTGACATCGGAAGTGGTATAGGCGTACAGCTCATACCCTGCAAAGCCGGCGTTGAAGCTGCCGTTCTTGATCAGAGTGTCCTCCTCGATCCGCACGTTGTCGATGTAGTAGACGCCGGGCTCACGGATGATGAAGGCGATGTCGTTGCAGGCGGGCTCCTTGGCCAGCGAGAGCTTGTACTCATAGGCCGTCTCGCTGCCGTTCATCTCCGCCTTGAAGCTGCGGCCCGCGGCCTGAACGGTGATGTTCTTGCCTGCGGCGCCCTCCGCGTCAAAGCTGAGCGCATAATCCCCTGCCGTCAGGGCCAGGTCTTTCTGATAGACCACCACGGGGTTGAGGATGGAGGTGAAGGGACCGGCCTCGATCCGCAGCCGGCGGACATTGTTGTCGTTGGTGACGGTGACCTGCGAGCTGCCCAGCTCCCAGACGCTCCAGTAGCCAAGGCGCTTTTCGCCCTCCTGGAATTTGCCGTTGTAGACATAGTTGCCGTCTGCCAGCACCGTCTTTTCCTGCCGGCTCATGTCCTCCTGGCCCACCTTCTTGACGCTGACATTGGCGATGGTGACGCCGGCGGCAGAGCCGGCCGCGCCGAGGTTGAACTCCAGACGGCCATTGGCGTCGTCATCCGCCTCCATGGTGAAGGTGTAGGTATAGGTCTGCCTTTCGGGGGACAGGGCGACAGTGGTATCCTCCAGGTAGCGCTGGTAGGAGCGGTCGGGGGCCGACACGCCCACCTTCATGGTGCGGGGAGCGTCCGCCCATCCGTCAAAGCTGACCTGATAGACGCCGCCCTGTTTCAGGGGCAGGCCGGGCTGCACCAGCTGGACGCTGTAATCCACGGTGCCCTCGTCGGTCGTGACGATCCGCATGGTGTTGTTCTGGATGGCTGCCTGGGCCTGCCCGCCCAGGGTGGTCAGGAAGATCCAGCCGGACTCGTCCGCCAGGTCCTCGGCCTGGGCGAAGTCGCCGTTGACGATGTAGTTCCCGTTGGCGTCGGGATCGCGCAGGACCACCACCTTCTCGGGACGCTCCACATCCTCATCGTAGCTGTCCTTCTGATAGACGCGGACGTAATCGATGTACATGGCCGCCTGGGCAATGTTGGTCGTCTCGTCCGGGCTGCCGGGCCAGTTGCCGCCCACGGCCAGGTTGAGGATGATGTAGAAGGGCTGATCAAAGGGGGCGGGATAGGTGATCTCGCCCTGCCCTTCGGTGGCCGAATACCAGTCGTTGGCGGTGTGGATCAGGTTGCCGTCCACATACCAGTTGATGCGGCCCGGCTCCCACTCCACCGCAAAGTTGTGGTACTCGCTGGAGAAGCTGCCGGAAGGCAGCACATAGCTGCCCTGCTGCTCGCTGTGGGGGTTGCCATAGTGGACGGTGCCGTAGGACTTGGTGGTGTCGTTGCCCAGCACCTCCATGATGTCGATCTCACCGCAGCGGGGCCACTGGCCGTACAGGTTCTCGTCGGTGGGCATCATCCAGAAAGCGGGCAGGAAACCCTGGCCTTCCGGCACCTTGACCCGGGCCTCGAACAGGCCGTACTTGAAATCATGCTTGTTCTGGGTGTTGACGCGGCCCGACGTATAGGACACCGTGCCGTCGGCATTTTTGATCTCCACCGGCTTGATGACCAGGCTGCCGTCCTGTAGGTAGATGTTCTCCGGCGAGTCCACATAGGCCTGCAGCTCGTTGTTCACCCAGCCGGGATCGTGCAGTTCCACATTCCAGTCCTCCCGGTTGAGGGTGGTGCCGTCGAACTCGTCCTGCCAGCGCAGGGTGTACCCCTCGTAAGACAGGCTGTTTTCTGCCTCGGGGGCAGTGTTGATGGGCTGCTGCATTTCAGCTTGGACCTCCTTGTTTTGGGCGGACACCGGACCGGCCGCCAGAGCCGGCGCCCCAGCGCCGCACATTCCTGTTGCCATTACAGCCGCCATGGCAGCTGCCAGTAACCTTCGTATTCTCATGACCATGCCTCCTTTTTTGGTCTGCTTGAACAGTTCTCTGCTATTCCGGCGCATTTCTGTTCAATTTGTACAATTTATTTTAACAAAATGGAGGACAGTTTTTATACCAAAATTGTGCAGATTCTGTCGTATTCTTGTTCTCATCGGAAAAGCCGTCTTTCCGGCAAGCGCCGCGCCCCTGCAAACCGGCCCGTTTTTTGTTTGGCAGCGCTTGCGAAGCAGCCCGCAAAACCTTATAATCAAAGCGTACGCAGAACCTGTCATACAAGTGGAGAGGTGGAACGCATATGACCGGCCAGAAAAAGCAGGCGGTGCTCAAGCGGTTTTATTTTCGTAATTTCACCATCATGGTCGTCATCCCGCTGCTGGTGGTGTTTATAGGGGCGTTCAGCGTCGTGAGCTACCTGATCCGGCAGACGGCGGTGGAAACCATCGACGCCTTCCAGGACAGCGTAGTCTCCGCCCTGGAAAACGATATCCGCACCGCTTCCCTGCAGCTGTCCCACTTCGTATACACCAACGACGGCGAGTTCCCCGCCATGGCGGCCCAGGTGCATCAGGCGGCCAATGCGGACCAGTATTTCACCTACAGCCAGCAGCTGGACCAGGCGTTCCACACCGCCGTGGTCCCGTCCCAGGACATCCTCAGCGGGATGTTCTATATGAAGGACGGCGGCAGCGTCTATATGGCCGACAAGATCATCCTGCCGGTCGATGCGGTGCAGGCTTCCGGCTGGTACGCCCGGGCGCGCCGGGATCCCAACCAGGTCCAGATCGGCGGCTACGACACCAACCGCGTCCGCCTGACCTACACCGGCCAGCGGCGCAATGTCCTGATCCTGGTGGCGGCGATGGCCCTGGACACCTCCTCGGACAAAAGCGGGCAGATCGACCTGCTGGCCTTCTTCACCTCCACCCAGGCGGGGGATGTGATCCGCAGGGCGCGGGGCCGGGAGGAGCTGGGCCGGACCGTCCTGCTGGACGAGAACGGCCAGGTCCTCTATGGCGATTTCGGCAGTCAGGCGCTGCAGGAATACTTTGCCGCGCACACCGGGATGTTTTCCGCCGACAGCCAGCTCCACCGCGCGCCGCTGCGGGAAAACGGCGGGTCCGCCCTCTTTCTGTTCCGCTCCCGGCCCATCCCCGACACAGGCTGGACCCTGGTCACCTTCATCGAGGAGGCACAGCTGACCCGGGGGTTCCGGCAGGTGGGCAGCGCCCTGGTGCTGGTGGTGGCGGGGCTGCTGGGGCTGTTCTATCTGTTCTCCCGCCGGTTTTTGAACGCCATCGTCGCCCCCATCCAGACGGTGGCCCAGGGGATGCGCCAGCTGGTCAACAACGACCTGGACATCCAGGTGGAGCCCAGCGGCCACGAGGAGATCCGCGACCTGATGGAATCCTTCAACCAGATGGTCCTGAGCCTGAAAAATATGCTGGCCATCAACGAGGAAGCCCACCGGCGCAAGCACGCCGCCGAGATGCAGGCGCTGCAAAGCCAGATCAACCCCCATTTTATCGTCAACACCCTCAACTCGATCCGGTTCATGGCCCAGGTGTCGGGGCACGACGGCATCCGCAGGATGGCCGCCGCCCTCATCAGCATCGTGTCCTGCTCTTTCCGCAGCAACGTCAGCCCCTATACCGTGCGGGAGGAGCTGGAAGTGCTGGACAGCTATGTCTATCTGATGCAGATCCGTTACAGCGAGGGGTTCGAGGTCCACTACCAGATCCAGCCGGAGTGCGAGGGCTACCTGCTGCCCCGGCTGATCCTGCAGCCGCTGGTGGAAAACGCCATCACCCACGGCCTGACCGAGATGGATGAGGAGCTGGGCCAGGTCTGGATCTCGGTCTACTGCGAGGGAGACAGCCTCTGCCTGGAGGTGCGGGACAACGGCCAGGGGATGACGCCCGAACAGATCGAGCAGATCCTGCGGGGACGTCCCCGCACCAAAGAGGACAACACCAGCATCGGACTGGAAAACGTCCTGGCCCGCATCCGGCTGTATTACGGGCCGCTGGCCAAAATGGAAGTGGAGAGCCAGCCCAACGTTTCGACCTGCGTGCGGCTGCGGCTGCCGCTGAACCGCTGCGAAAAGGAGGAAGCACATGATCCGGACACTGATCGTGGATGACGACGCCCTGGTCCGCGCCAACCTGTCCTCCCTGCTGGACTGGGAGAGCTGCGGCTACCACATCGTACACGACTGCATCAACGGGCTGCAGGCCCTGGACTACCTGCGCCTGCACGACGTGGACCTGCTGATCACCGACATCAAGATGCCGGGCATCGGGGGCCTGCAGCTGCTGGAACAGCTGCGGGCCAGCGCGCGGCTGCCGGTATCGGTGGTGCTGTCGGGCTACGACGAATTCGAGCTGGTGCGGGACGCCTTCCGCCTGGGGGCCTACGATTACCTGCTGAAAGCCAACCTGAACGAACACACCCTCCGCCGCCTGCTGGACGACCTGCGGGACAAGGTGTTCCATGAGGCGGCGGCCCCGGGGACCGGCCGGAAGGAGGAGCTTTCCCTCCCGCCAGGGCAGTACATCGCGGCGGCCTTCTCGGTGCAGAACTTCGCCCAGGTGGCCCAGCGCTACGGGGGCGACCTGCGGGAGCGGATGCAGCGGCCCATGCTGGAGCTGGCCCGCCAGATCCCGCGGGTCAGTGCCCGGGCAGCCATCCGGGCGGTGGACCCCTCCTACTATGAGCTGTATTACCAGGCGGCCGACCCCTTCCGGGCCGAAAGCGGGATGGATCTGGCGGTCCGCCAGATCTGCCGGGTCTGGAAAGATATGATGAACCTGGAGGTCTCGGTGGGGATCAGCGGGGTGATCCCCCACACCCAGATCCCCGAGGCGGCGCGCCAGTGCGGGCAGCTGTGCCGCCTGGCTGCCCTGCGCGGCCCGGGAGCGGTGTGCGGCAGCCTGCGCTATGGTTCGCTGGCCCACCGGTGCGAGCAGGAGGCTGCGGCCTGCGCCGGCCTGGTGGAAGCGGTCTGCGGCGGCGGCCGGGACGCCCAGCGCCAGACCTCCCTCTGGTTCGTGGACCTGCGCCGGCAGGAGGGCGAGGCCCACACCGCCCGGTGCGCCGCTTTGCTTCTGGGCCTGGAGCAGAAGCTGCAGCTTTCCGGGCAAAGTCTGGCCGCGGTCCTGCCCGAGCGGCAGGATCTGCTGGACACCCTTCTGGAGATGGATTCTTCCAACGACCGGGAGCTGTGGCTCCAGGGCATCCTGCGGCGGGTGCAGTCCGCCTGCGCCGCGGCATCCCACCAGGAGGCAGACCCCATGGCCCGGGCCAGGGTCTTTATCCAGGACAACCTGATCAACCCGGAGCTCACCCTCAAGACGGTGGCCGACCATGTGGGCTTCAACGAAAAGTATTTCAGCTCCCGCTTTGCCAAAGAATACGGCTGTACCTTCATCAGCTATCTGAACGCTTTGCGGATCGAGCGGGCCAGCCAGCTGCTGCTCCAGACGGATATGAAGATCTATGAGGTGTGCGAAGCGTCCGGCTACCACAATGTTGAGCACTTTAACCAGGTTTTCAAGAAAAAGATGGGCACAACGCCCAAGCTCTACCGCCAAAGCAAGAAAAACACCTGAAAAAATCTCAAGAAATCAAACGCTTCCTTCTGTTTTCCCGACCCCCGGAACGGTATACTTTTGATAGAAAAAGGGACGGCGAAAACCTGTACACGCCGCCGTCCGCTGACTGTGAAAACGCATCCACTTTGGTACATGGGGAGGAAATCATCATGAAAAAGATCTCACGCCGTTCGTTCCTGCAGGCTGCCGGTGCGGCCGCCGCAGCCATGGGCCTGGCCGCTTGCGGCGGTTCGGGCAGCAGCACCGCCGCTTCGGGCGCGGCCGGCAGCGCCGGAGCCAGCCTCTCGGGCGAGCTGGTCTTTACCATCTGGGACAACAACCTGATGAACTACATCGACGAAAACGACATGGTGGGCAAGTTCCAGGAGAAGTATCCTGACGCCGAGATCGAAGTGGAAAAGATCAAGGACGACACCGAGTACTGGAACGCCATGAAGATGCGCGCCTCGGCCAACCAGCTGCCCGACGTCATGTTCAACAAGCCCTTCACCCTGGCCCGCTTCAAGGACTATCTGCTGGATCTGAGCGACACCGAAGCCGCCAAAAACAACAGCCTGGCCGAGGGCTATGCCGTGGACGGCAAGATCCTGGGCGTGCCCATGACCGCCGGCTACGAATACGTGTACTACTGGAAGGACCTGTTCCAGGAGGCCGGCGTGGAAGTGCCCACCACCTGGCCCGCGCTGCAGGAAGCAGCCAGCGCCCTGCAGGCACACTTCGGCGCATCCGACCCGGACTTCATGGCCATCGCCATGGGCGCCAAAGACGAGTGGCCCGACTATCCCTTCATGGAGTTCATGCCCTCGCTCATCAACGGCAACGGCCAGAACTGGAACGACATGGCCGCCCAGGACGCCCCCTTTGCCGACGGCACCGACATCAACGTCGCCTACCACCGCATTTATGACCTGTTCACCAGCGGCGTCTTTGGCAAGGATCCCCTGGGCCTGAGCAAAGACCAGGCCACCACCCTGTTCACCCAGAAGCGGGCCGCCATCACGGCTCTGGGCGACTGGGGCCTGCAGGACATCATGAACGGCGCCGAGAACGTGGACCAGCTGGGCACCTTCTACCTGCCCGTCCGGATGACCGAGGACGAGCCTTTCCGCTACATCGTCCAGGGCGACAGCTTTATGGGCGTGACCACCCACTCCAAGAACCCCGAGCTGGCCAAAGCCTTTGTGGAATGGTTCTACAGCGAGGACTGGTACCCCGGCTACCTCGCCTACATCACCAGCGCTTCCTCCATGACCAACTTCCCCAAAGAGAAAGACCCCATCCAGGCTGAGTCCGACACCGCCCAGCCCGATGCCGAGATGGTCCTGTACGGCGGCGCCGGCGATGACTTCACCGCCATCCAGAACGAGATCGCCTTCGACTACAAGAAACTGGGCGCCCAGATGTTCACCGAAGGGTTCGACCTGGACGCCACCCTGGCCGACCTGGACGCCAAGTGGGCAGCGGCCCGCGCCAAGTTGGGCATCCAGTAACCGCTCATTCGTCCGAGGGGCCGCTGCAAAGCGGCTCCTTTTCTTGAAAAGGAGGGTCTTTCATGCATACGCTTGCCAAACAGCGGCGCATTTTTATCCTGATCTCGCTGGCGGTGCCGGTGCTTCTGCTGGTGGGGTTCGTCGTTTTCCCGGCCGTGGATCTGTTCCGGATGAGCTTCACCGACTGGGACGGCCTGTCGCCCACCAGCAACTTCATCTGGTTTGAAAACTACATCGATATGTTCCACAACCCCGACCTGTGGCAGAGCCTGCGCAACAACGCCGTCTATTTCTTTGCCCACCTTCTGATGATCCCGGTGGAGCTGGCCTTCGCCGTCCTGCTCAACTCCAAACTGCGGGGCGCCAAATTTTACAAGACCATGGTCTTTATGCCCTATATCATCAACGGCGTGGCCATTTCCTATGCCTTCTCCTATTTCTTCTCCCCCATCAACGGCGCGTTCGACTCCATCCTGGAAGCGCTCAAGCTGGGGATGCTGAGCCAGAGCTGGCTGTCCGACCCCAAGATCGTCAATTTTGTGCTGGCTTTCGTCTCTCTGTGGCGCTACTCGGGCTACCACATCGTGCTGTTTCTGGCGGCGCTGCAGTCGGTCTCCAGGGACATCCAGGAGGCGGCCATCATCGACGGCGCCAACACCTGGCAGATGTTCCGCTACATCCAGATCCCTTCCATCATGCTGATGGTGGACTTTGTCCTGTTTGACAACATCCGCGGCGCGCTGCAGGTGTTCGATATCCCCTTCGTCATGACCTCGGGCGGCCCGGGCTACGCCTCCAGCACCTTCACCCTCTACACCATCAAGACCGCCTTTACCTTCTCCGACTTCGGCCTGGCTTCCACCATGGCGGTGGCCATCATGGTCCTGATCATCGTGATCTATGTGGTGCAGAACAAGATCATCCACGGCGTGATCTTAAAGGAGGACAAGTAATATGCTCAACCAACGCAGTCCCCGCGCCATCATGGCGCAGATCGTCAAACAGATCCTCTGCATCGGCATGACCCTGGTGGTCATTCTGCCCATCCTGCTGACCGTCTTTGCCGCCCTCAAGACCCGCGGCGACATGGTCAACACCTCTCCCCTGCTGCTGCCGCCTTTGGACCGCATCACCTTGGAAAACTTCGAGACGGTCCTCGGCAACAAATACCTCTGGATCGGCTTCAAAAACACCCTCATCATCCTGGCGGTCAGCCTGATCTTCAACGTGCTGCTGGGCACCATTACAGCCTATATCATCGAGCGGTTCAACTTCCGGGGCAAAAAGATCGTGGTCGGCCTGTTCTTTGCCGGGATGCTGGTGCCCACCTTCGTCACTGAGATCGCCCGCTTCAAGATCATCAACAGCCTGGGCCTGTACAACACCCTGGGCGCCCCCATTGTGATCTACATCGCCTCCGACCTGATGCAGCTGTATATTTACCGGCAGTTCATCTCCACCATCCCCCAGGCCCTGGATGAGAGCGCCCTGCTGGACGGCTGCAATTACTTCCAGCTGTTCGGGCGGATCATCTTCCCGCTGCTGGCCCCCGCCACGGCGACGGTGGTCATCATCAAAGCCATCACCATCATCAACGATATGTACATCCCCTATCTGTACATGCCCAAAAACAAACTGCGGACCCTGACCACCTTCCTGATGGACTACGCCAACGCCCAGCAGGGTTCCTGGCAGAGCCTGGCGGCCGGCATCGTCATCATCATGCTGCCCACCATCCTCATCTACGTTTTCTTCCAGCGCTATATCCTGGCGGGCGTCGCTGCCGGCGCCGTCAAGGAATAAGCTGCGATCCTTTCTTCTCTTTTCTTCTCTCCGCGCCAAAACCCGGGTCTTGGCGTTTGGAAACGATACAAAACAGGAGGGTCATTCCCATGAACACAGCACAGCAGTCAGCCGCCGTGGAGGCGGTGGTCACCAGCTACAATCAGGGTCCTCTCATCCTGGAAGCCCTGGATTCCCTGTACCGCCAGACGGTGCGGCCGGCCCGCATTCTTCTGGTGGACGACGGCTCGACCGACCCGGCCTCCCTTGCCATACTGGCCGGGATCGAAGCGGGCCCCGCGCCGGTGCCGGTCCAGGTGATCCGGCGGTCCAACGGCGGCGTCTCGGCCGCCCGGAACACCGGCATCCGCGCCGCCCGGGCCAGCCTGGTACTGGTTCTGGACGGGGACGACCGGCTGCGCCCCGCCTTCCTCGAAAAAACCAGCGCGCTGCTGGCCGCCCGCCCTGCCATGACGGCGGCCTCCTCCTGGATGCATACCTTCGGGGTGCTGGACGCCGTGGTCCGCCCCAGCGGCGGCGGCCTGACCGCCTTTCTTTCCCGCAACAGCTGTCCCGCCACCCATCTGCTGCGGCGCAGCGCCTGGGAACAGTGCGGCGGCTATGACGAGACCATGCGGTCCGGCTTTGAGGACTGGGAGTTTTTCCTCCGCCTGCTGGAGACCCGGCCGGACGCCCAAATCGGCATCGTGCCGGAGCCGCTGCTGGAATACCGCACCGCCCCCGCTTCCTCCAACATCCAGAGCATGGACAAGCGGCTTTCCCTGATGCGCTTTATCATCGAAAAGCACCTGCCCAGCTACCAGGCCCATCTGGCGGATGCGCTGCTGGGGCTGGAGGCGGCTTCCATCCAGCGTCTCAGCGGCTGGGAGGCCGAGATCCGGCAGAGCCTGCAAGACAGACAGCCCCTGAGCGATGCCTCCCGGGACTTTCTTGCCCACCCCTCCTATGGGGACGGCGGCATGGCCGCAGCGGTACGGCTGCGGTCAGAGATACCGGACAACGCATAAAAACGCCAAAAGCATAATAAAAGGCAGAACCCCTTCACCAGAGGCTCTGCCTTTTATGGTTTTATGCAGTTGTAGTTGTCCTGCGGCCGCGACGCAGAACTTCCGGTAAACAAAAAACGTGCTCGAACACCTCGAAGTGTTCAAGCACGTCTGTAATGGTGGAGAATTAGGGACTCGAACCCCAGACCCCCTGCGTGTGATGCAGGTGCTCTAACCAGCTGAGCTAATCCTCCGAATCGGAACGACGCTATTATAGCACGTTCTGGACAAAAATGCAAGCCCTTTTTTGCGCAAAACGCAAAAACTTTTTGGACCGGAAGAAATCCGCGTGCAGACGGTTTTTTCCAGCGGGGGCATTGCCCTTGCGGACAAAATCGTGTATACTAAGATGGATCCGGAAGCTCAAGACCGCTGGGATATCCGCCCCAAAGGGCCGCGCAGCGCGGAGCTTTCCGATGCAACCCAACACAAGAAAAGAGGTTTTGCCCATGCTGACAGTACGCGGGATCATCACCTTGCTGGTGCTGGTCGTCCTGTTTGCGCTGGCGGTGGTCTGGATCTCCAAGCACGGCGGCTGGAAGGACCAGGGCTGCGGCGGCAACTGTGCCTCCTGCCACCAGCGCTGCGAGAACCCCAAGCCCGGCCCAAAACAGAACTGATGCCAAACGGCCCCTGCCCTTTTATAAGGCGCAGGGGCTTTTGCTTTATCTCTCCCGGGCCAGCCGCAGGAAAATCTCCATCTGCGGGGTGACCCATTTATCCTTGTGGTAGAACAGCTGGCGGCGCATCTCGATATGGCAGTCCTCCACATCCAGCGGGACGGCGCCCCCCGCCAGGCTGGCATCCACCATATACCGCGGCAGGAAGGTCAGTCCCATCCCCTGTTCCACCAGACGGCAGAGCAGGGCCGCATCCCCCATCTCAATGTAGGGGTGCAGGGTCAGCTGGCGCGCCGCCAGCAGCTGTTCCAGCGCGTCCCGGTAGCTCATCCCCCGCTCGGTCAGCAGGAATTCCTGCCCGGCCAGATCCGCCAGGGCCAGCCCCTGCCGGGCGGCCAGAGGATGCCCCGCCGGGGCCAGAAAGCAGCAGGGTTCCGGCTCATCCAGGGCCACCACATAAGCCGGGTCGGTGACCGGGTGGTCCAGGGTATAGGCCAGGTCGGCCCGGTTGGCGCTGAGCAGGTCCTGCATCTCCTGGGTATTGGCCGCCCGGAAGCTGACCTCCACCAGGGGGCACAGGGCGTGGAACTGTTTCAGCAGGCCGGGCATCAAGGCCCGGAGCAGGCTGTCCGCTATCGCCACCCGCAGGGTCCCCCGGGCCTCGGGGGCGGGCTGCAGGGCCATCCGGGCCTGCTGGGCGGTGGTGAGCAGGATGCGGGCATAGTGCTGGAAGGTCTGCCCCGCATCGGTCAGGCGGACCGTTTTGCCCACCCGGTCGAACAGGGGCACCCCCAGCTCCGCCTCCAGCTGGGCGATCTGGCTGGACACCGCCGACTGGGAATAATCCAGCTCCCGGGCCGCCCGGGAAAAACTGTGCAGCTCAGCCACATGCAAAAAAGTGTTGATGTTTCGCAGTTCCATGGTTCACTCCTCCGGCGCGGTCCGGATCTGTTCCACCGTCAGCACCCCGTCCGCCACCGTAAAGCGCACCTCCCATTCGGCAAAGCGCATCCCATACACCCGCTGGGCATCGTCCTGGTACGAGGGGCGGGGGTCGTTTTCCAGCACCCCTTCCAGAGCCTCCCATTGACCGGGAAGCAGCAGATCCCGCAGGGCCTTTGGGCAGCGCACCGCCAGCTTATAGGTCTGCGTTTGGGCCGTGTAGCCCTCGGCGGCATCGGGATGGCTGTCCACATAAGGGATGTAGGGCTTGATATCGTAGATGGGGGTGCCGTCCAGCAGGTCGGCCCCCCGCACAAGCAGGACCGGCCCGCAGACAGGGTCCTGCTCCAATCCTTCCAGCCGCACACAGGATAGCCCGATGGGGTTTGGCCGGAAAGGGGACCGTGTGGCGAACACCCCTACCCTTGTGTTGCCGCCCAGCCGGGGCGGCCGGACCGTGGGACTCCATTTGTCCCGCACCGCCTGGGTGAACTGCCACACCAGCCACAGATGGCTGAACTGCTGGATGCCCCGCAGGGCGCTCGGGTCCCGATAGAGCGGCTCGAATACCACACGGGCCCGCAATGCGTCCACCAGGCCGCTTTGCCGGGGGATGCCGAATTTCTCCTTGAAATCGCTCTCGATATGGGCGATGGCGTGGATGGTAAGATCGTTGTCTGGCATAGCTGTCCCTCCTTACAGGGTGCGGCACAGGCCCACGGCCTTGCCCTCGATCTGGATCTCGGCCAGCTGGGGCCCCGCATAGATCATGGGCGGGCATACGGCGGCGTTGTCTGCCAGCAGCATCACCGTATCCCCCTGGCGATGAAAGTGCTTGAGGGTGGCCTCCTCACCGATGCGGACGGCAGCGATCTCCCCCTGCTCCACCTCAGGCTGCACCCGGATGCATACGATGTCCCCATCCCGGATGGTGGGGGCCATGCTGTCCCCGTGGCAGGTGAGGGCAAAGTCGGCGTGCCAGGCCGCCGGCACCCCGATGTACCGTTCGATGTTCTGTTCGGCCGTAATGGGGCTGCCGCAGGCGATCGAGCCGATCAGGGGCACCCGAGCCATGGCGGGCAGCGGCTCAAAGCCCGGAGGAGCCGCCACCCGTTCCTCCTCCAGGCCCAGCAGCCAGGCGGCTGTCGTATGGAGCGCGGCGGCAAAGTCCTCGATCTTGTTCTGAGGGATATCGTTGACCCCCTTTTCGATCTTGGTGATGGAGGACTTGGAGCGGTAACCCATCCGGGCAGCCAGCTCCTCCTGGCTCATACCCAGTTCTTCCCGCCGCTGGCGGATGCGGACCGACAGTACAGACATTTTTGCTCCCTCCCAATGTTGGCGCTTGGATGGTCTACGCTTTTAGTATACCATAAAATTTCCTCAAAATCAACTATTTCGTGTGTTTCAGGTCTCATTAGTTGACACAGAATCACCTTTGTGTTAGACTGGAGGCAGAAGGAGTCAAACCACCCATTTTTCAGCCAAAGGAGGAGGCACACGCATGATCGACTGCAAGGAACTGAACGAACGAGTCCGCGCTAGCGGATACAAGAAAAAACACCTGGCCCATGCTATGGGCATCACCGCCAACACCCTGCGCAACAAGCTAACGGGCAAAAGCGCGTTCAAGCTGGAAGAAGCCCAGCAGCTGAGCTTCCTGCTGGGGCTGAGCGCCGATGAACAGGAGCGCTGTTTTTGGCGGCTGAAGTAGATTTAAAATCACTCGCCCCACGCATATTTATGCATATCCATCAATCCGCACGAGAAAGGAGACCCGCATGACCAACGAACATCGGCGGCAGTGCCGCGCTGCCCTGTGGCACTGGCAGCTGCTGGAGCGCCAGCCCACCCCCGAAAACCAGTGCTGGACCCACGCCCTGCGCCAGACTGCGGCCTATTACCAGCAGCAGGACCCCATCCGGGCGGGCATCCTGGAGCAGCGCTACCGCCGCCACCAGACCGAGCAGCAGGTCCTGGACACTCTGCACATCGGCCGCACCACCTACCAAAAAGCCAACGCCGACCTGCTCAGTACCCTGGCCGTGTATGCCGCCAAGCAGGGCGTGCTGTAAGCATCCTTCCCCACCTTCCCCACCGGGAGGCGGGGCCTTGCTTTTTCCGCCTGCGGCGGCCGAGAGGGCTGGCTATCCCCATCCCCTGCCCCGCCCTGCGGTCCACCGGGCCCCCGCCAAAGACAGGCATCCGCACGCCCCACGCC
This sequence comes from Faecalibacterium sp. An58, assembly GCF_002161515.1. Lineage (NCBI taxonomy): Bacteria > Bacillati > Bacillota > Clostridia > Eubacteriales > Oscillospiraceae > Faecalibacterium > Faecalibacterium sp. An58. The sequence continues at coordinate 17,397 of NZ_NFHX01000019.1, read as the reverse complement.
CCTTTTCCGGCGCACAGGCATTATAAAAAGCCCCTGTCCAAAAGGACAGGGGCTTGGTGCTTATCTGTTTTGCGCGCTGCGCGATCAGACCAGCTCGAGGATCGCCATCTCGGCGGCATCGCCGCGGCGGACGCCGATCTTCACGATGCGGGTGTAGCCGCCGTTGCGGTCAGCGTACTTGGGGCTGATCTCGTCAAACAGCTTCTTTGCCACATCTTCCTTGGTGATGTAGCTGTAGACCTGGCGCTTGGTGTGCAGGTCACCGCTCTTACCCAGGGTGATCATCTTCTCGGCCATGGAACGCACATCCTTGGCACGGGTAACAGTGGTCTCGATCTTGCCATTCTCTAACAGGTAGGTGACCATTGCGCGCATCATTGCCTTGCGGCTGTCGGTGGTCCTACCGAGCTTTCTGGTACCGGGCATCCCGTTTCACTCCTTAAACAATATTAGTTATCATCGTCTGTGTTCAACTTGAATCCGAGCGAATCCAGCTTGGCCATGACTTCCTCCAGGCTCTTGCGGCCCAGGTTGCGGACTTTCATCATCTCGTCCTCGCTCTTGCTGACCAAGTCTTCCACCGTGTTGATGCCCGCACGCTTCAGGCAGTTGAAGCTCCGCACGCTCAGATCCAGCTCCTCGATGGTCATCTCCAGAGCCTTTTCCTTGTCGTCGGTGGTCTTCTCCACCATGATCTCGGTGCCGGCGGCCTCGTCCGACAGGTTGACGAACAGATTCAGGTGCTCGGTCAGCACACGGGCAGCCAGGCTGACAGCCTCCTGCGCGTTGATGGTGCCATCCGTCCACACTTCCAGCGTCAGCCGGTCATAGTCGGTGATCTGGCCAACGCGGGTGTTGTCCACGCTGTAGTTCACCTTCAGCACGGGGGTGTAAATGCTATCGACGGGAAGAGTGTTGATGTCGTTCTTCTCGACGATGCTCTGTTTGTTGCGCTCTGCAGGCACATAGCCGCGGCCCTTGTCGAAGGTCAGCTCCATCACGAGCCGGCCGCCCTCGCCCAGGGTGGCAATGTGCCATTCAGGATTCAGGATCTCGATCTCGTCGCCCTGCTTGATGCTGTCAGCGGTGACCTCACAGGGACCGACCGCTTCGACGCGCACCGTTTTGGGACCGTCGGAATACAGCTTTGCAGCAATACCCTTCAGGTTCAGGACAATTTCGGTAACGTCTTCCTTGACGCCCTCAATGGTGGAGAACTCGTGGACTACGCCGTCGATCTTGACACTGGTCACGGCGACGCCAGGCAGAGACGACAGAAGGACTCTGCGCAGGCTGTTGCCCAGCGTGATGCCGAAACCGCGCTCCAGAGGTTCTGCTACGAACTTGCCGTAGCGGCCGTCGGGCGAGAGGCTCGCCGTTTCGATTTTGGGACGTTCAATCTCCATCATATCTATGCCCTCCTTGTAAAACCGACGTTCACCATCGGCCCATTATGCAATTCTCAAAAGAATCCGAAAGGCCAGCGGCCCACAAAAGCCGCGCCTTTCCAATGGGTTTTACTTGGAGTACAGCTCGACGATGAGATGCTCAGCGACCTCGTAGTCGATGTCGCTGCGCTCGGGCAGGCGGGTAACGGTGCCCTTCAGGGTGCCGGTCTCGCGCTCCAGCCAGGCGGGCAGAGCCACCACGGGAGCCTCGGGGCCGGTCAGCTTGGCGAACTTAGCAGAAGAGCGGCTGGACTCGCGCACTTCGATCACGTCGCCGGCCTTGACCTGGTAAGAAGGGATGTTGACCTTCTTGCCGTTGACAGTGAAGTGAGCGTGGCTGACCAGCTGGCGGGCGTCGCGGCGGGTCTGGGCGTAGCCCAGGCGGAACACCACGTTGTCCAGACGGCACTCCATCATCTGCAGCAGGTTCTCGCCGGTCTGGCCGGGGCGGGCGGCAGCCTTCACGAAGGTGTTGTGGAACTGCTTCTCCAGCACGCCGTAGATAAACTTGACCTTCTGCTTCTCCTTCAGCTGCATGGCGTACTCAGACTGCTTCTTGCGCATGTTGCCATTGGAGTTGCGGGTGGTATTCTTCTTTGCATAGCCCATGACTGCAGGAGAAATGCCCAGGGCCTTGCAACGCTTTGCAATAGGCTGCGTATTCTTTGCCATAATTTAGTTTCCTCCTTCGATCAGACGCGGCGGCGCTTGGGGGGCCGGCAGCCATTGTGGGGGATGGGGGTCACGTCCTTGATCAGGGTGACCTCCAGGCCGGTGGCCTGCAGGGCGCGGATGGCGGACTCACGGCCAGCGCCAGGGCCCTTGACGTAGACCTCAACGGTCTTCATGCCGTGCTCGATCGCGGTCTTGGCAGCAGTCTCAGCTGCGGACTGTGCGGCAAACGGAGTGCTCTTGCGGCTGCCACGGAAATTCAGGCTGCCGGAGGAGCACCAGGAGATAGCGTTGCCCTGCAGGTCGGTGATGGTCACAACCGTGTTGTTGAAGGTGGACTGGATATGAGCCTGACCGGCGGCAACGTTCTTGCGCTCTCTGCGCTTGGTACGGACTGCGCCCTTCTTGGCGTTATTAGCATTTGCCATTTCTCAAATCCTCCTTACTTCTTCTTGTTGGCGACCGTGCGCTTGGGACCCTTGCAGGTACGTGCATTGGTCTTGGTGCGCTGGCCACGGCAGGGCAGGTTCTTGCGATGGCGAATGCCGCGGTAGGACTGGATCTCGACCAGGCGCTTGATGTCCAGAGCAACGTTGCGGCGCAGGTCGCCTTCAACGATGATGTTGGCCTCGTCGATGTAATCACGGATCTTGGCCTCTTCTTCACGGGTCAGATCCTTGACGCGGGTATCGGGGTTGATGCCAGTGGCAGCCAGGATCTTGTCCGCAGTGGTGCGGCCGATCCCGTAAACGTAGGTGAGACCTATTTCGATCCGCTTCTCGCGGGGCAGGTCAACGCCGGCAATTCGTGCCATAATAATTTCCTCCAAAATCATCCCATGTCAGTGTCGGGGTCTGCGCCGGGACTCTACGCACTTGACCCCCTAGCGCCGGGATCAGCCCTGGCGCTGCTTGTGCTTGGGGTTCTGGCAGATGACCATCACGCGGCCTTTGCGGCGGATGACCTTGCACTTTTCGCAGATGGGCTTCACGGAAGGCTTGACCTTCATGATGTTGAACCTCCTTTTGGTTGGCCCCGGCGCTTATTTGGAGCGCCAGGTGATGCGGCCCTTCGTCAGATCGTAGGGCGACATTTCGACTGTGACCTTATCGCCGGGCAGGATGCGGATGAAGTTGGTCCGCAGCTTGCCGGAGATGTGCGCCAGCAGGGTGTGGCCGCTGGGCGTGAGCTTCCCAGTAGCTTTGTCCTCGCTCAGCATTTCCACCTTAAAGATGGCGTTAGGCAGAGCCTCGCGCACGATGCCTTCGATCTCGATAACGTCTTCTTTAGACAAGCTATTTGCCTCCTTATGGATCTGCTCAGTTTGTCTGGTACGGACGGGGGCAGTGAGCGCCACATACTTTCCTCTGCGCGGCACAAAATCCGCAAACAGACAGCGCGTCTCTGCCTGCCGAGAAAGCATCTGGCCTCCACAGCCATTATTGGATTATACACCTTTTCGCGTTGAAATGCAAGGGGTTTTTTCGTGTTTCCGATAAAAATTTCCGCCCTTTTTACGGGGCGGAAATCCTCGGTTTTTGTGCACTTCGCTGGTGGGCAGACTTTCCCCTTCCCCTGCTCTTTTTACAGGGTGAAGTTGGGGTCCTCCCAGCCGATGGTCATGATCTCGGTGCGGTCCTTCAGGATGGCCACCGAATGCTCAAAGTGGGCGGCCAGGCCCCCGTCTTTGGTCTTGACGGTCCAGCCGTCTGCCAGAGTCTTGATCTTGCAGCCATACTGGCAGATCATAGGCTCGATGGCGATGGTCATGCCGGGCACAAGCCGGGGCCCCCGGCCCGCAGTGCCAAAATTGGGAACCTCGGGGTCCTCGTGCAGCTCACGGCCGGTGCCGTGGCCCACGAACTCCCGTACCACCGAAAAACCAGCCGCCTCGCAGTAGCTCTGCACTGCGTGGCTGATGTCCCCGATGCGGTTGCCTGCTTTGGCCTGGGCGATGCCCAGGTGCAGCGACTCCCTGGTGACATCCAGCAGGCGCTGGGCCTCCAGGTCGATCTTGCCCACAGCGTAGGTGCAGGCGTTGTCGCCGTTGAAGCCGTCCACCTTGGCGCCGGTGTCGATGCTGACGATGTCGCCGGGGCGGATGACAATGTCATGGGAGGGGATGCCATGGATGACCGTGTCGTTCAAACTGATGCAGGCGGTGCCGGGGAACCCGTACAGCCCCTTGAAATTGGGGACGCCGCCGTGCTTGACGATGAACTCGTAGATCAGCTTATCCAGCTCCCATGTGGTCATGCCGGCCTCGATGTGCTCGCCGCCATACTTCAGGGCAGCGGCGCTCAGGGCGTTGGCCCGGCGCATACCCTCCAACTCTTTCGCATTCTTGATCTGAATCAATGGTTTATGCCTCCAAAGCCTTCATGACTTCGGCCGTCGTAGCCTCGACGGTCGAGCCGCTCTCCACCACGGCCAACTTGCCGCGGCTGCGATAGAACTCGATCAGGGGCTCAGTCTGGGCGTGGTATGCCTTCAGGCGGTCCCGCACAGTCTCGGGCTGGTCATCCTTGCGGATCACCAGCTTGCCGCCGCAGGCGTCGCAGATACCTTCCACCTTGCTGGGCTTGGTGCGCACATGGTAGCTGGCGCCGCACTTTTCGCACACGCGGCGGCCGCTCATCCGGTCAAAGATCACGTTCTCGTCCACGGCCAGATCCAGCACCTTGTCGATGCGGATGCCCATCTTCTCAATGGCCTCGGCCTGGGCGATGGTGCGGGGCACCCCGTCCAGGATAAAGCCCTTGGCGCAGTCGGGCTGAGCCAGCCGCTCTTTCAGGATGCCGATGATCACCTCGTCGGGGACCAGCCCGCCGGCGTCCATGTAGCTCTTGGCCTTCAGGCCCATCTCGGTGCCCTCCTTGACGGCGGCACGCAGGATGTTGCCGGTGGAGATGGCCGGGATGCCCAGTTTTGCGGTGAGCACTTCGGCCTGGGTGCCCTTGCCTGCACCCGGGGCGCCTAACAGAATGAGATTCATTTCCATGCTCCTTTCTTGCCTATACCTTACTTATCAGGAAATATGCAAAAAAGCACTGAAAAATCGAGGGCTCCTCTCCTTTCCAGTGCTTTTTTCGACGGTGCTTGATTCAGTTCAAAAACATCCCGTCAGGGGAACATCAGCCCAGGAAACCCTTGTGATTGCGCATGGTCATATAGCTGTCCAGGCTGCGGGTGGTGTCCAGTGCCACGCCAACGACGATCAGCATACTGGTGCCGCCCAGCTGGATGGCCACGCCGGTCAGATTGCCCAGGATGATGGGCAGTACAGCCACAAGCGCCAGGAAGATACCGCCGATCATGGTGATCTTGCTCAGCGTCTTGATGATGAAATCACTGGTCGGCTTGCCGGGACGGAAGCCGGGGATCGAGCCGTTGTTGCGGCGAAGATTGTTGGCGATCTCGATCGGGTTGTACTGGATGGAAACGTAGAAATAGTTGAACGCGACGATCAGCAGCACATACACCACCACATACAGCGCAGAGGTGTAGTTGAAGGTGCTGAAGAACGCATACCAGAACGGATGCGCCACCGGGTCCACATTGATGAAGCTGCCGATGGTGCCGGGGATGGAGCAGAAGGTGCTGGCGAAGATGATGGGCATGACGCCGCTCATGTTCAGCTTGAGGGGCAGATAGCTGTTCTGCCCGCCGATCTGCTTGCGGCCCACCACCCGCCGCGCATACTGGATGGTGATGCGGCGCTCGGCATTGGTCATGATGACGATGAACACCACCACGGCCAGTGCAAAGACCACCAGCAAAGGCAGCAGCACATAGTACAGCGGCTGTCCGCTGGAAGCGCGGGTGAGCATATCGGTGACCATGGTGGTGACCGACGACCAGTTGGAGACGATGGAAGCGAAGATGATGAGGGAGACACCGTTGCCGATGCCCTTGTCATCGATCTGCTCACCGCACCAGGTGGTCAGCTGTGCGCCTGCGGTAAAGGTCAGGATCACCACGATGGCGGTGAAGATGCCTGCGGCGCCCGCAGTGTACTTGAGTGCGCCCATATTGCGCACCAGGAAATAATAGCCGATGCTCAGCACCAGTGCGATGCCTGCGCCCACATAGCGTGTGATCTGGCGGATCTTGTTCTGGCCGTCGGATTCTTTGGCCAGGTTCTCAAGATACGGGATCGCGACGCACAGCAGCTGCACGATGATGGAGGCATTGATATAGGGTGTGACGCCTAACGCGAAAATCGTGCACCGGGACAGCGCGCCGCCGCTCATCATGTCCAGATAAGTCAGCATGCTGCCGTTTGCGAACATCGCCGTGAGCGCGTCGCCCGACACGAAGGGCACAGGGATCGCGCTGCCCAGACGGTAGACGATCAGGATGCCCAGCGTGAAGAGCAGCCGGCTCTTCAGTTCAGGGATTTTCCATGCGTTTCGGAATGTCTGAAACACCTTACATCACCTCAGCCTTCCCGCCTGCCTTCTCGATTTTCTCTTTGGCAGAAGCAGAAAAGGCTGCGGCCTTGACGGTCAGGGCCTTGGTCAGCTCGCCGTTGCCCAGGATCTTGACGCCGTCGAGGGTCTTCTTGACCAGGCCTTTCGCCTTCAGCGCTTCGGTATCCACCACGGCGCCTGCCTCAAAAACCTTCTCCAGGTCCGCCAGGTTGACGATGGCGTACCGGGTAGCAAAAACGTTGTTAAAGCCGACCTTGGGCAGACGGCGCTGCAGCGGCATCTGGCCGCCCTCGAAGCCGGCGCGCTTGACGCCGGAACGGGCCTTCTGGCCCTTGCTGCCGTAGCCGGCAGTCTTGCCATTGCCCGAGCCGATGCCGCGGCCCTTGCGGGTGCGGGCTTTGTTGGCGCCGGGAATCGCGTGTAATTCATGAAGATTCATTGCGTGTACCCCCTGCTGTTACGCTTCGGTGACGCTGAGCAGGAAGCCGATCTTTGCGATCTTGCCCTGCGTAGCGGCATTGTCAGGCTGAACGGTCACGTCGCCGGGCTTCTTCAGACCCAGGGCCTCAGCAGTAGCGATCTGCTTTTTGCCGCGGCCGATCAGGCTCTTCTTCAGCTCGATCTTGAGCATCTTATCTGCCATGGTGTGTACCCTCCTCAGCCAAAAATTTCTTTGACGGTCTTGCCCCGCTTCTCAGCGACAGACTCGGCGCTGACCAGGCCGCACAGACCTGCAAAGGTAGCGGAAACAACGTTGATGGGGTTGTTGGAACGCATCGACTTCGCACGGATGTCCTTGATGCCGGCTGCCTCGATGACAGCACGGACAGGGCCGCCGGCGATCATGCCGGTACCAGGGGCAGCGGGCTTGAGCAGGACAGCGCCTGCGCCGTACTTGCCCACGATCTCGTGGGGGATGGTGGTGCCCTTGGTGGCGATCTTGTGCATATTCTTCTTGGCAGCGGCCTCACCCTTGCGGATGGCCTCGGGCACTTCGCCCGCCTTGCCGATGCCGTAGCCGATGGTGCCCTTGCCGTCGCCCACGACCACCAGAGCGGCAAACTTCATGATGCGGCCGCCCTTCACGGTCTTGGACACGCGGTTGATGGAGACCACCTTGGTGATCATGCCGTCGTCTTCACGGTTTCTCATAGCCATAACTGTCTTCCTCCTCTCGTTACAGCTTCAGGCCGCCCTCGCGGGCGCCCTCAGCCAGGGCCTTGACACGGCCATGATACACGAAACCGCCGCGGTCGAACACGACCTCAGTGATGCCCTTGGCCAGGGCGCGCTCTGCGATCTTCTTGCCGATCTGGGTGGCTGCCTCGACGTTGCCGCCGAATCCCTCGAAGTCCTTGTCCAGGGTGGACGCCGACACCAGGGTCACGCCCTTCTCATCATCGATGACCTGAGCGTAAATATGCTTGGCGGAGCGGAAAACATCCAGGCGAGGACGTGCGGCGGTGCCGCTGATCTTGCCGCGAACGCGGCGATGACGACGAAGACGGGCTTCGTTCTTGTCGATCTGCTTAACCATTGTCTTTCACTCCTTACCTTATTTCTTGCCCTTGCCGGCTTTGCCTTCCTTGTGCTTGACGACCTCGCCCTTGTAGCGGATGCCCTTGCCCTTGTAAGGCTCGGGCGGCTTCTTGGCGCGGACTTCAGCGGCAAACTGGCCGACCTTCTGCTTGTCGATACCGGTAATGGTGAAGTTGTTGGGATCCTGCCACTCGATCTTGATGTCATCGGTGTCGGAGATGATCACCTGGTGGGAATAGCCCAGGTTCATCACCAGGTTGGAGCCCTGCTTCTGGCAGCGCAGGCCGACGCCCACGATCTCCATCTGCTTGGAGTAGCCGTTGACCACGCCGTTGACCATGTTGGCGATGTTGGTGCGGGTCAGGCCGTGCAGGCTCTTGGCCAGCTTCTCGTCATTGGGGCGGGTAACCAAAACCTCATTGCCCTCGACCTTGACGGTCATCAGGGGATGATAGTTGGAATTCAGGCTGCCCTTGGGGCCCTTGACGGCGACGGTGTGTGCTGCCTCATCGACAGTGACCGTGACGCCGGCAGGAATGACGATGGGTTTTCTTCCAATTCTCGACATTGTCTTTTACCCCTTTCTTACCACACGTAGGCCAGGACCTCGCCGCCGACGTGCGCAGCACGAGCAGCCTTGTCGGTCATGACGCCCTTGGAGGTGGAAATGATCGCGATGCCCAGGCCCTTCATGACGCGGGGCATATTCTCGCAATTGGTGTAGATGCGCAGACCAGGCTTGGAGATGCGCTTCAGGCCGGCCAGAACGGGCTCGCCGTTGGCCTGGTACTTCAGGTTGAGCACGATGGTGCCCTGGACAGTGTCGTTCTTGACCTGCATGCTCTTGACGTACCCTTCGTCGACCAGGATCTGGCAGATGGCCTTCTTCATGTTAGAAGCCGGGATCTCCACAGAAGGGTGTTTGGCAGTGCTGGCGTTGCGGATGCGGGTGAGCAGGTCCGCGATAGGATCGGTGATTTGCATGCCACTAACCTCCTTAGATTAGCTTTGCGTTGTGTTTGTTCTTTCTATAATGATACCGCCCCGAAACGTATCTGCGCCCCGGGGCGGGTATCCAACTACCTCAAAGCCCCTGGGACTTACCAGGAAGCCTTCTTGACGCCCGGGATCTCGCCCTTGTAGGCCAGCTCACGGAAGCACACACGGCACACGCCGTACTTGCGCAGCACCGAGTGGGGCCGGCCGCAGATGCGGCAGCGGGTGTATGCGCGGGTGGAGAACTTTGCAGGGCGGGCCTGCTTGAGCTTCATAGACAGCTTTGCCATTTTGGTTAATCTCCTCCCTTAGTTATTCTCGAAGGGGGCGCCCAGAGCCTTCAGCAGCTCCTTGCCCTCCTCGTCGGTCTTGGCGGTGGTGACGAAGCAGACATCCATGCCGCGGACTGCATCGACCTTGTCGAAGTCGATCTCGGGGAAGATGATCTGCTCACGGATGCCGCAGGCAAAGTTGCCGCGGCCGTCGAATGCGTTGCCGTTGATGCCGCGGAAGTCGCGCACGCGGGGCAGCGCAACGTTGAAGAAGCGGTCAACGAACTCATACATCCGCTCGCCCCGCAGAGTGACCTTGCAGCCGATGGGGGTGCCGGCGCGCAGCTTGAAGTTTGCAACGCTCTTCTTGGCGCGGCAGATGACTGCCTTCTGGCCGGTGATCTGGGCCAGGTCCTTCATGACCGACTCCAGGATCTTCTCGTTCTCCTTGGCCTCGCCGCAGGCGACGTTGATGACCACCTTGTCGAGCTTGGGGATCTGCATGACGCTCTTGTAACCGAACTTCTTGTTCAGAGCAGGAGCAATTTCATTGACATACTGTTCTTTCAAACGAGCCATTGTTCCATACTCCTTTCTTACAGCTCAGCGCCGCACTTCTTGCAGACGCGGACCTTCTTGCCGTCCTTTTCCACATGGCCCACGCGCACAGCCTTGCCGCACTTGGGGCAGATGGGCATCACCTTGGAAGCGTACATAGCGCCCTCGGCCTTGACGATGCCGCCCTGCTCGCCCTGACGGCGGGGCTTGACGTGCTTGGTAACCATGTTCTGGCCTTCAACAATGACCTTGCCTTCGGAGGGGCTGACCTGCAGAACCTTGCCGGTGTGGCCCTTGTCCTTGCCGCTGATGATCATAACGTTGTCGCCGGTTTTAACATGAAGATGATTCATAATTTAAAACCTCCTTACAGCGATTCCGGAGCCAGGCTCAGGATCTTGGTGTAGCCGGCATCACGCAGCTCGCGGGCCACAGGTCCAAAGATGCGGGTGCCCTTGGGGCTCTTGTCGGCCATGACGATGACGGCGGCGTTCTCATCGAAACGGATGTAGGACCCGTCGTCGCGGCGGACGCCATGCTTGCTGCGCACGATGACAGCCTTCACAACGTCGCCCTTCTTCACGGTGCCGCCGGGGGCTGCCTTCTTGACGGAGCAGACCACGACGTCGCCAATATTTGCATATCTCTTGCGGGTACCGCCCAGCACGCGGAAGCACATCAGCTCTTTGGCACCGGTGTTGTCGGCAACTTTGAGATAAGTTTGCATCTGAATCATATCAGACTTCTCCTTTCAAACTGTTCAAAGCAGCGGGGGCCGAAAAGGCTTACTTTGCCTTCTCGACGATACGGACCAGGCGCCAGCGGACATCCTTGCTCAGGGGGCGGCACTCCATGATCTCAACACGATCACCGATGCCGCACTCGTTCTTCTCGTCACGAGCCTTGAACTTGGCGGTGCGCTTCAGGATCTTCTTGTACAGGGGGTGCTGCACGCTGTCCTTGACGGCAACCACGATGGTCTTGTCCATTTTGTCGGATACGACCACGCCGACGCGGGTCTTGCGCAGATTACGTTCTTCCATCGTTTAACCTCCTTACTGCTTCTCAGCCAGAACCGTCATCACACGGGCGATGTCGCGCTTGACTGTCTCGATGCGGCCGGGGTTCTCCAGCTGGTTGATGGCATGCTGGAAACGCAGGTTAAACAGCTCTGCCTTCAGGTCTGCCAGCTTGCTGGTCAGCTCTGCAGGCTGCATTTCGCGGAGTTCATTAGCCTTCATTGGTGCCATCCTCCTTCACGGAGTCCTCACGGACAACAAATTTGCACTTGATGGGCAGCTTGTGCATGGCCAGGCGCAGAGCCTCGCGGGCAGTTGCCTCATCGACATCTGCCAGCTCAAACAGCACGCGGCCGGGCTTGACAACGGCGACCCAGTACTCGGGAGAGCCCTTACCGGAGCCCATGCGGGTCTCGGCAGGCTTCTCGGTGACGGGCTTGTCGGGGAAGATCTTGATCCAGACCTTGCCGCCACGCTTGATATAACGGGTCATGGCGACACGGGCGGCCTCGATCTGTGCGGAGGTGATCCAGGCCGGCTCCAGGGCAACAAGGCCGTACTGGCCCTGGCACACCACGTTGCCGCGGGTGGCCTTGCCGGTCATGCGGCCGCGCTGGACGCGGCGGTATTTAACACGCTTAGGCAGTAACATTACTTGTTGCCTCCTTCCTTCTTGGGAGCGGTCTTGGCGTTCTTGGCGCTCTTGAGGACCTCGCCCTTGTAGATCCACACCTTGACGCCGATGCGGCCGTAGGTGGTGGCAGCCTCTGCAAAGCCGTAGTCGATGTCGGCGCGCAGGGTCTGCAGGGGGATGGTGCCCTCGTGATAGCTCTCGGTGCGGGCAATATCAGCGCCGCCCAGACGGCCCGAGCACATAGCCTTGATGCCCTTTGCGGGGACAGTGCTGCGGTCGCGGGGGCTCATGGCATTGCGGATGCACTGCTTCATGGCGCGGCGGAAGGTGACGCGGTTCTCCAGCTGACGGGCGATGTCCTCAGCCACCAGCTGTGCGTTGGTGGAGGGGCTCTTGACCTCGATCACGTTGACCACGATGTTCTTGCCGTACTCCTTGCAGAGCTTGCTCTGCAGGGCGACGCGCTCCTCACCGCCCTTGCCGATCACCATGCCAGGCTTGGCGCAGTAAACGTTGACGGTGACGCGGGGTGCGCTGGTGGAAGAATCCACCGTGCGCTCGATCTCGATCTTGGGGACACCGGCGTCCTTGAGCAGAGCCTTCAGCTCGGTGCGGATCTTGTGATCCTCCACCAGGTTATCGCTGAAGTCCTTCTTGGAAGCAAACCAGCGGCTGTCCCAGTCTTTAATAACGCCGACACGAAGCCCGTGCGGATTAACTTTCTGGCCCATTTGTTTACCTCCTCACTTACTCTTTCTCTTTCAGAACGACGGTCATGTGGCTGGTGCGCTTCAGGATGCGGTAGCCGCGGCCCTGGGCGCGGGGCATCATCCGCTTCAGCGTGGGGCCGGGGCAGACGTAGCACTCGGCCACATAGAGGTTGTTCTTATCCATATTGAAGTTGTTCTCAGCGTTTGCAGCAGCAGACTTCACCAGCTTCAGAAGGGGCTCACAAGCGGCCTTCGGGGTGTACTGCAGGATCGCCATCGCTTCGTCCAGGGGTTTGTTGCGGATGAGGTCCATCACGATCGAAACCTTGCGAGGACTAATGCGGGCATAACGAAGAATTGCCCGAGCTTCCATGTTTGTGTTCCTCCTTCACTTACTTAGAATTGCCGGTGTGGCCCTTGAAGGTGCGGGTGGGCACGAACTCACCCAGCTTGTGGCCAACCATATCCTCGGTCACGTACACAGGCACATGCTTGCGGCCGTCATGAACGGCGAAGGTGTGGCCCACGAACTCGGGGAAGATGGTGGAGGCCCGGCTCCAGGTCTTGATGACCTGCTTCTTGCCGGAAGCATTCATGGCTTCCACGCGCTTCATAAGAGCAGGCTGGACGAAAGGTCCCTTTTTAATACTTCTACCCATGGTCTACACTCCTCTCTTACTTGCCGGCACGCTTCACGATCAGCTTGTCGGAGCGCTTGTGATGCTTGCGGGTCTTGAGGCCCAGTGCGGGCTTGCCCCAGGGGGTCATAGGCCCGGAGTGGCCAATCGGGGCGCGGCCCTCGCCACCGCCGTGGGGATGGTCGTTGGGGTTCATGACAGAACCACGGCTGCCGGGACGGATGCCCATGTGGCGCTTGCGGCCGGCCTTGCCCAGGTTGACGTTCTCGTGGTCGATGTTGGAGACCTGGCCGATGACTGCGGTGCAGTTCAGGGGCACGTTGCGCATCTCACCGGAGGGCAGACGGATCAGGGCGTAGCCATTCTCCTTGGCCATCAGCTGTGCCATGTTGCCGGCGGAGCGGACCAGCTGGGCGCCGCGGCCGGGGTACAGCTCGATGTTGTGGATGATGGTACCGACGGGGATGTTCTCGAAGGGCAGGCAGTTGCCGGGCTTGATGTCGGCGCCGGCGCCCGAGATGATGGTGTCGCCCACCTTCAGGCCTTCGGGGCAGACGATATAGCTCTTGACGCCGTCGGTGTACTCGATCAGGCAGATGAACGCGCTGCGGTTGGGATCATACTCGATGGTCTTGACGGTAGCGGGGACATCCAGCTTCTGACGCTTGAAGTCGATGACGCGGTACTTGGTGCGGTTGCCGCCGCCGTGGTGACGGACGGTGATCTTGCCGGTGTTGTTGCGGCCGCTGTGCTTCTTCATGGGCTCCAGCAGGCTGCGCTCAGGGGCGACCTTGGACAGGACACTGTAGTCCGTGACGGTCATGCCGCGGCGGCCCGGGGTAGTGGGGCCGTATTTCTTGATAGCCATTGTGCTATTCTCCTTTTGCTTATCTCATGAATTATTATCGGGGTCATATCCCCATAGCGGGGCCCTCGGCGGGCCCGGCCCTCATCAGACCATGCTGTTGAAGAATTCGATCTCCTTCGAATCCTTGGTCAGGGTGACGATGGCCTTCTTGGAAGCGGCGGTGTAGCCGCCGTGCAGGCCCTGGCGGCGGAAACGGCCGCGGACCGAAATGGTGTTGACCTTGCTCACCTTGGTGCCGGGGAACAGAGTCTCCACAGCCTGGGCGATCTCGATCTTGGTCGCGTCGGTGGCGACCTTGAAGGTGTACTTCTTGTCAGCGATGCCAGCCATGGAGTTCTCGGTGATGACCGGCTTCAGGATGATGTCATGTGCGGTTTTCATTAGCCAAGCACCTCCTCGAGCTTCTTCGCTGCGCCTTCGCTGAGGATCAGCTTGTCGGCGTTCAGCACGTCATAGGTGTTCACGCTGCCGGCGAAGGTGGTCTTGACGCCCTGGATGTTGGCGGCGCTCTTGACGAACATGGGATCGACGTTCTCGTTGACCACCAGGTTCTTCTTGCCGGCGCCGATGGCATTCAGCATCTGGACCACAGCCTTGGTCTTGTAGGCCTCCACAGCCAGGCTGTCCACCACGATCATGTTGCCGTTTGCGGCCTTGTCGCTCAGCACGCTGAGCAGGGCCAGGCGGCGAACCTTATTGTTGATGTGGTAGCTGTAGCTGCGGGGCTTGGGGCCCAGGGCGACGCCGCCGTGGGTCCACTGGGGAGCACGGATGGAACCCTGACGGGCGTGACCGGTGCCCTTCTGGCGCCAGGGCTTCTTGCCGCCGCCGGAGACTTCCTTGCGGATCTTGGTGTTCTGGGTGCCCTGGCGCTGGTTGGCCAGGAAGTTCACGACTGCGATGTGAACAGCCTTCTCGTTCGGGGTGATGCCGAACACGGCGTCGGAAAGCTCGATCTCGCTGACCTTTTTGCCGTTCCGATCGACTACGTCAAATTTTGCCATTGTAGCTTTCCTCCTTAGGCCTTCACGCTGTTGGCCAGGGTGATGATGGTGCCCTTAGTGCCGGGCACTGCACCCTTGACAGCGATCAGATTGTTCTCGGTATCCACCTTGACCACCGTCAGGTTCTGCACGGTGACCCGCACAAAGCCCATGTGGCCGGGCAGGCGCTTGCCGGGATAAACGCGGCTGGGGGTCGAGGTCGAGCCGTTGGAACCTGCATGCCGTGCAACGGGGCCGGTGCCGTGGCTCTCGCGCAGGCGGTGCTGGCCGTAGCGCTTGATGACGCCCTGGTAGCCCTTGCCCTTGGAGATGCCGGCCACGTCCACCTTATCGCCAGCGGCGAAGACGTCAGCCTTGATCACATCGCCCACATTCAGACCGGACACGTCCTCGAGGCGGAACTCGCGGAGAGTCTTCTTGGGGGCCACGTTGGCCTTCTTGAAGTGGCCTGCTGCTGCCTTGTTGACCTTCTTGGCGGAAACCTCGCCAAAGCCAAGCTGGACAGCCTGATAGCCGTCGCTCTCGACAGTCTTCTTCTGCACCACGGTGCAGGGGCCTGCCTCGATGACGGTCACAGGGATGACCTTGCCATTTTCGTCAAACAGCTGGGTCATACCGACCTTTTTGCCGATAATGCCTTTAACCATTTTCTTTTCCTCCTGTAAAGGTTATTGGTTGGCGGCGCACGTCACCGCCAACATGACCCCTCGGGAAACGAGGGCCCGAGCCAAAGCCTTACAGCTTGATCTCGATGTCCACGCCAGCGGGGAGCTGGAGGCTCATCAGAGCCTCGACCGTCTTGTTGGACGGCTTCAGAATGTCGATCAGGCGCTTGTGGGTGCGGCTCTCGAACTGCTCACGGCTGTCCTTGTACTTGTGGGTCGCACGCAGGACGGTGACCACCTCACGGTCGGTGGGCAGGGGGATGGGGCCGGACACGCGGGCGCCGGTACGCTTTGCGGTCTCGACGATCTTCTCTGCTGCCGCATCGATCAGCTGGACATCGTAGCTCTGAAGACGGATTCTGATCTTTTCCTTGACTGCCATTTGGTTGTGCCTCCTGATAATGTTAGTATGGGCAACTCGATCAATCACTGCACACAGTTCCGGGTGTCTCACGTCTTCGCATTAGAAAAGCCGGTAAACCGCCCATCGCAGTTTTCCCGGAAAACAACCTAGCAAAGACAAACAGACATTGGTCCGCATCGCGCAGCGGCGCGGGGACATATCCCTTCACTGTCAGTAATTCTTTCGCCCGGTTCGTAGATCGGACATACTCCGCGGAAATAACCCGCATCGGCCAAGCCGTGCGGCAACCTCCCGCATCAACGCATATCGTGGCCTGCACGACTTGTATCGCACAAGCCCTTTGCAGCCGTCAGATATTTTACCATATCCCGGCCTATTTTGCAAGCCCTTTTTTGAAAAAAATCAAACTTTTTTTCGCGGGTTTTTGGGACGCCGCCCTAAGCCCCGCAGCTTCCTTATGATACTACAAACCCGGCCGTCCCGCAAGATGTAATTGTGCACAAAGCATAAAGAATTCGCTCCATTTTTGGCACAAGGCTGCCAAAAGAGGGCGGAGAATGGCAGCGCCCGGCGAAAGGCGCTCTACATATATAAAGTAAGGGGGCGCGGCGGACGCAGAGCCGGGGCAAAACAATGCGGGGGCCGGCCGTATGGCCGACCCCCGCAGAGGGACCCTATCTTTCGTGACGCAAAAGTTCTTTTGTTTTGGTGCGATCAACAACAGAAGGAATATTGGTTCTATTCCTCTTTGCCGCCACATCGGATGGGTGTTTTACCCGAGCGCACAGGTGGTCTCTGGCACCCGCCCGCCCCTTATATCATCTCCCGGTATGGTGCCCCGGGGGTGTTATAAGTAAAATCAATATTCGGCTTTGTTGTACTCAAAGTTAACTGCAATGCCAATCACAACACCATCATCGTCCGCATTAGCATCTTTGCCAACCTGCCAATATTCCTTGGTAGCACTTACAGTGAAGGAATAGCTATCTTCCTTATCAGGATTAAAACTACCATTAATGACGCCAGCAATCTGATCAATTTTATTTGCAACCAAGTTATCGATGACATCATCGTTCATAGCAGCAGAAATATAGTAGATGCAATATGCAGTCTTATCTTTATCTTTATTTTCATTCACTCCCAAAACAGTATCCCAGCCGTTTCCGGTAGCCACAGCCGTAGCACCGCTCATGTCACGAGCTGCCTGAGCCAGCCAAACCTTTACATCAGCATTATTTTTACCGGTCACGTCACTCAGAAGTTTGAGATTCCGAACATTGCTCATGTTCGAAAAATTAACCGGCTTATTCTTAACAAAGTTTTCGACAGCAGCATTCAGTTTTGCATCGTCAGCAGCAACAATGCTCTTGCTGTCTCCAGCATTGGACATATTCAGAACATACGCACTGTAACCAGAGTTGGTGTTGCTGTTATCAGAAGAAGCACCACCGTTATTAGTGCCATTGCCGCCGTCCTTGCAGCCAGCCAGCATGCTGACGGCCATGATGCCGGCCAGCGCCAGAGAAGCAATCTTCTTGAGTTTCATAATGAATTTTTCCTCCTTATGGTGTATAAAA
>NZ_NFHX01000018.1:0-46734 GCF_002161515.1 Faecalibacterium sp. An58 | reverse complement strand
ACCGATAGCAGCGAAAGAATAATCTGATTGGAAATCTGGGTTGTTTGGTCTTTTTACTTGATCTACGTTTGGTTATTTCCGCTGAACCCCAAATGGTTTTTTCAGCTGAACGCTAACACCAGGTATTGAGTTTTAATTTAGGTTTAATATCCCTTTCATAAAGCTTTGCGAACTGCTCGAACGTCATATTGATGTCAGCCCGCTTTGACATTAAAAATTGACGTTCCCATTCCTGCGCTTCTCTTTTGGTCGCAAATCCTCGCTTGAGTTTTTGCTGACGTTCCCCTTTCCAGTCGGTGTATCGAAACTGAACATACCAGGTACCGTTTTTCTTATTTTTAAATGCTCCCATACTTACCCTCCTGTTTCATTTTCGCTGTAGCACAGCTTCTTCATGAAATACTTCCGATTGATTCGGCCTGAGACGGTGATATATCCCATCTGGGCCATTTCTTTGTTTAGTTGGTGAACAATCTTATAGGCGTGAGATTTGGAGATTCCCAAAGTCTCCGCCACCTCGTCTACTCGCATAAAAATCTTTTCTTCGCTCATTTGGATTCCTCCTGTTTTTTGGATGCCGCTGGTTTCCCTTCAGCGGCTTTTGTGGGTTTGGTTCGGTCGGTTTGGCTTCCACCAGGCTGCCGGTAGTGGGCCGGCACTCATTTTTCAATCTCCGATTGACTTACGGAACCTCTCACCCTATCGCCTGCGACGGTTGTGATCTCGCTCGGGCTGTAGCTGGTGGGGAGTCTCTTTTCCCTGTCCTCGTCGCCTCCTCCGGGGACTGCCCGGATTCTTCGGGGTTCGGGTTCGCTCGTTCCTTGCGGAAGTCCTGGCGTCCCCTCCCCGATCTGGCTCTTACAGAGAAATCGTTGTCTGGTGGATCTTCATTCAGTTTTCAAGGTCCAAATACACTAAGCATTTTTGATTATGATCATTATACTATACAATTTTGCTTAAGTCAAGAGGCCAGGCGTGATATATTAAACTTTTTTGTTTCATTTTCTCTTGACTATCTTAAGCATATCTGTTATACTCTGGTTGTAACAAACCGACGAATGGAGATGACTCTCATGGCAATAGGTGAACGCATCCGCTTTTTCCGCATGTTAAGGGGAATGACCCAGAAATACCTCGGAATGACCGTCGGCTTCCCGGAAAAGTCTGCCGATGTCCGGTTGGCCCAGTATGAAAATGGCTCCCGGTCGCCCAAAGCAGACCTGACCGCGGCCCTGGCTGAAGCGCTGGGTGTCTCCCCTCAGGCTCTCTCTGTGCCTGACATTGACTCCTATACCGGCCTGATGCACACCCTGTTCACCCTGGAAGACCTCTATGGGCTCAAGGTCCGCGAACTGGATGGAGAGATCTGCCTCACCGTGGATGTTCGCCAGAACAAGGACGCTGCCCGCCTCCATGAGATGCTGTGCAGCTGGCGGGAGCAGGCTGCCAAGCTTGAGGCTGGTGAGATCTCCAAGGAGGACTATGACAAGTGGCGGTATCACTATCCTGACTTAGATACCTCTTCCATTCGACAGAAGGTCGGTCCGTCTCAGGGACTGAGCGATCTGCTGACAGATGCACTCAAAAATGGAGACTAAACAAAAAAGGTCTAACTGATTCGCAAAAATCAGTTAGACCTTTTTCTTTTGGATGAATGGTTCACACACCTGCAAGCCACCCGTTCCCTGCTGATAAACCCAGCAAGTGCGGATTGGAAGGGTGCTATCATTCTGCTATCAAAATAGAAATTCCAGATGGAAAAAGTGAGTGTTCATGCGGGTTTTTACGCCATCAAAAGCACATTTTAGTTATTCCATCTCGATCGTCGCAGGCGGCTTGCCGGTGCAGTCATAGAACACGCGGTTGACGTGTTTGACCTCATTGACGATGCGGCTGGTAACCGTGCCCAGCACGTCCCAGGGGACGTTGTAGCTCTCGGCGGTCATAAAGTCGGTGGTGGTCACGGCCCGCAGGGCTACGGCGTAGTCATAGGTACGCTCGTCTCCCATCACGCCTACGCTGTGCATATTGGTCAGCGCCGCATAATACTGGCTGATCTCTTTGTCCAGGCCGGCTTTGGCGATCTCCTCACGCCAGATGGCATCTGCATCCTGCACGATGGCCACCTTCTCGGGGGTCACTTCGCCGATGATGCGGATCGCCAGCCCGGGCCCGGGGAAGGGCTGACGGCTGACAAGATATTCCGGCAGACCCAGCTCACGGCCAGCCTGGCGCACTTCGTCCTTGAAGAGGTTGCGCAGAGGCTCCACCAGCGCCTTGAAGTCCACATGGTCGGGCAAGCCGCCTACATTGTGGTGGCTCTTGATGACCGTGGACTCACCGCCCAGGCCGCTCTCCACCACGTCGGGATAAATGGTGCCCTGGGCCAGGAAATCCACATGGCCGATCTTTTTGGCCTCTTCCTCAAAGACCCGGATGAACTCCTCACCAATGATCTTGCGCTTGCGCTCAGGCTCGGTGACGCCGGCCAGCCTGCCAAAATAGCGGGCGCGGGCGTCCACGCACACAAAATTGATATCAAAGTTGGGGTTGCCGGGGCCAAAGACCGCGCAGACCTCCTCCTTCTCGTTTTTGCGCAGCAGGCCGTGGTCCACAAAGACACAGGTCAGCTGTTTGCCCACTGCCTTAGCCAGCATGGCCGCCAGCACCGAGGAATCCACGCCGCCGGACAGGGCGCACAGCACCTTGCCGTCGCCGATCTGCTCCCGCAGGGCCTTGACATTGCTCTCCACAAAGGAATCCATCTTCCAGTCGCCGGTGCAGCCGCAGACGTTGTAGACAAAGTTGCGCAGCATCTTCTTGCCCTCGGCGGTGTGCAGCACCTCAGGATGGAATTGCACCGCATACAGGCCCTTTTCGGCGTTCTCCATGGCAGCCACCGGGCAGTTGGCCGTATGGGCGGTCACCTGGAAGCCGTCGGGAGCCTGCTGGATATAATCGTTGTGGCTCATCCAGCAGATGGTAGAATCGTGCACGCCCTGGAACAGCTTGCTGGAGGTATCCACAAAGACCTCCGTTTTGCCGTATTCACGCTCGGGGGCCCGGCTCACCTTGCCGCCCAGCAGATGGGTCATCAGCTGGCTGCCATAGCAGATGCCCAGGATGGGCACGCCCCAGGTAAAGATCTCGGGGTCGCAGCTGGCCGAGTCCTCCAGATAGACGCTGTTGGGGCCGCCTGTAAAAATGATGCCCTTGGGGTTTTTGGCACGGATCACCGACAGGTCGGTCTTATAGGAATAGATCTCACAGTAAACATTGTTCTCACGCACCCGGCGCGCGATCAGCTGATTATACTGGCCGCCAAAGTCCAGTACGATCACCGTTTCATGCTGCATGCTGTTTCCTCCTGCATTCTCCAGAAAAATGTATCGTTATCGAATAGTATACCATATTTCCAAAAGAAAATCGACTCTTTTCACCGAATTATGGAAAGTTCTCTCCCCACATCAAAACAAAAAGCCCCTCCCTGCCCAAAAGGCAGGAAGGGGCGGATGGCTTAGGGTTTTATCCCCTCAGACCGCAGCAGATCACTCAACGATCTTGCTGACGACGCCGGAACCAACGGTACGGCCACCCTCACGGATAGCGAAACGCAGGCCCTCTTCCATAGCGACAGCGGTCAGCAGCTCAACGCTCATGACAACGTTATCGCCAGGCATGCACATCTCAGTGCCCTCGGGCAGAGTGATGATGCCGGTCACGTCGGTGGTGCGGAAGTAGAACTGAGGACGATAGTTGGAGAAGAAGGGGGTGTGACGGCCGCCTTCTTCCTTGGTCAGGACGTAGACCTGAGCCTCGAACTTGGTGTGGGGGTGCACGGAACCGGGCTTAGCCAGAACCTGGCCACGCTCGATCTGGGTGCGGTCCACGCCACGCAGCAGAGCGCCGATGTTGTCGCCGGCCTGAGCGTAATCCAGGCTCTTGCGGAACATCTCCAGGCCGGTGATGGTGGTGGACAGACGCTCGGGACGGATGCCAACGATCTCCATCTGATCGCCAACCTTGGCGGTGCCGCGCTCGACACGACCGGTAGCGACGGTGCCACGGCCAGAAATGGTCATGACGTCCTCAACGGGCATCAGGAAGTCCTTGTCGGCCAGACGGTCGGGAGTGGGGATGTACTCGTCGACCGCATTCATCAGCTCGTTGATGCACTCGTACTCGGGTGCGTTGGGATCGGTGGAGGTGGACTCCAGAGCCTTCAGAGCAGAACCACGGATGATGGGGGTGTCGTCGCCGGGGAAGTCATACTCGCTCAGCAGCTCACGGATCTCCATCTCGACCAGGTCCAGCAGCTCCTCGTCGTCGACCATGTCGCACTTGTTCATGAAGACAACGATATAGGGCACGCCGACCTGACGGGCCAGCAGGATGTGCTCGCGGGTCTGGGGCATGGGACCATCGGTAGCAGCCACGACCAGGATAGCGCCGTCCATCTGAGCAGCACCGGTGATCATGTTCTTGACGTAGTCAGCATGGCCCGGGCAGTCAACGTGAGCATAGTGACGCTTGTCGGTCTGGTACTCAACGTGAGCGGAGTTGATCGTGATACCACGAGCGCGCTCCTCGGGAGCCTTATCGATGTTGGCGTAGTCCATGAAGTCTGCGTCACCCTTCAGGGCCAGAACCTTGGTGATGGCGGCAGTCAGAGTGGTCTTGCCGTGGTCAACGTGACCGATGGTGCCGATGTTAACATGCGGCTTGGAACGGTCAAATTTTGCCTTTTCAGCCATTGGAATATCCTCCCTTTAAAACGGTTTCTGTTGGTTATAACAGCCTCGCGCCTGCAAGATTGCATTGCAAGGCTATTCTACTAGATTATCCCTATAAAATCAAGAGATTTTCCAGAAATTTTGCTGCTGAACACAAAGTTCAGCCATTTTGCAGCCCTTACTGCTTGGTACGGCCTGCAATGATCTGGTCGGCAATGTTCTTGGGCACCGGCTCGTAGTGAGACGGCTCCATGACATACTGGCCACGGCCCTGGGTCTTGCTGCGCAGGTCGGTGGCGTAGCCGAACATCTGGGCCAGAGGCACCATCGCGTTGACACGCTGGGTACCGGCCATAGCCTCCATTCCCTGGATCTGGCCGCGGCGAGCATTCAGGTCGCCGATGACGTCGCCCAGGTACTCGTCGGGAACGATGACCGCCACCTTCATGATAGGCTCGGTGATGATGGGGTCAGCCTTGCGCATAGCCTCCTTGAAGGCCATGGAACCGGCGATGGAGAAAGCCATTTCGGAAGAGTCGACCTCGTGGTACGAACCATCCCACAGGGTGACCTTGACGTCCACCACGGGATAACCGGCCAGCACGCCCGCCTTCATAGCACCCTGGATACCGTTGTCGACAGCCGGGATGTATTCCTTCGGGATAGCGCCGCCCACGATGGCGTTGACGAACTCGTAACCCTTGCCGGGCTCATTGGGCTCGATCTTGATCTTGACGTGACCATACTGGCCCTTACCACCGGACTGACGAGCGTACTTGGTCTCCTGGTTGGCAGCCTTGCGGATGGTCTCACGGTAAGCAACCTGGGGTGCGCCCACGTTGGCTTCCACCTTGAACTCGCGCAGCAGGCGGTCCACGATAATCTCCAGGTGCAGCTCACCCATGCCGGCGATGATGGTCTGACCAGTCTCCTCGTCGGTGTAGGTCTTGAAGGTGGGATCTTCCTCAGCCAGCTTGGCCAGGGCAATGCCCATCTTCTCGTTGCCGGCCTTGGTCTTGGGCTCGATGGCCACGCGGATGACGGGCTCGGGGAACTTCATCGACTCCAGGATGATGGGATGGTTCTCATCGCACAGGGTGTCGCCGGTGGTGGTGTTCTTCAGGCCCACAACAGCCGCGATATCGCCTGCATAGCAGCAGTCGATATCCTTGCGGTGGTTGGAGTGCATCTGCAGGATACGGCCCATGCGCTCGCGGCAGTCCTTCACCGAGTTGTAGACGGTGGTGCCTGCCTCGACCTTGCCGGAGTAGACGCGGAAGTATGCCAGCTTGCCGACGAAGGGGTCGGTAGCGATCTTGAAGGCCAGAGCGGCGAAGGGTGCGTCGTCGGAAGACGGACGGGTCTCGGGCTCCTCGGTCTCAGGATTGACGCCCTTGATATCCTCGATATCGGTGGGGGCGGGCATATAGTCCACGATCGCGTCCAGCAGCTTCTGGACGCCCTTGTTCTTATAGGAAGAGCCGCAGACCACAGGCACCAGGGTGTTGGCGATGGTCTCCTTGCGGATGGCAGCCTTCAGCTCATCGCGGGTGATCTCCTCGCCTTCCAGGTACTTTTCCATCAGGGCTTCGTCGTTCTCGGCGACAGCCTCCACCAGGATATTGTGGTACTCCTCGGCCTGCTCCTTCATGTCGTCGGGGATCTCCTCGACGCGCATGTCGTTGCCCATATCGTCGTAGTAGACCTCAGCCTTCATGTCCACCAGGTCGATGATGCCCTTGAAGGTATCCTCGCAGCCGATGGGCAGCTGGATCGCCACGCCGTTGGCGTGCAGGCGGTCATGCAGCATCTTGATGCAGTTGAAGAAGTCGGCGCCCATGGTGTCCATCTTGTTGACGTAAACCATGCGGGGGACCTTGTATTCGTCTGCCTGACGCCAGACCGTCTCGGACTGGGGCTCGACGCCGCCCTTGGCAGCCAGAACGGTAACGGAACCGTCCAGCACGCGCAGAGAGCGCTGCACCTCAACGGTGAAGTCCACGTGGCCCGGGGTGTCGATGATGTTGATACGATGACGGTTCTTCTTGTAGGCCACGGGATCCTTCTGGGTCTCGCTGTGGCTCCAGTAGCAGGTGGTGGCTGCCGAAGTAATGGTAATGCCGCGCTCCTGCTCCTGGACCATCCAGTCCATCGTGGCTGCGCCCTCATGCACCTCACCGATCTTGTGGGTGATGCCGGTGTAGTAGAGGATGCGCTCGGTGGTGGTGGTCTTACCGGCATCGATGTGGGCCATGATGCCGATGTTTCTGGTCATCTGAAGAGAAACTTCTCTGGGTGTAGCCATCAATGTACCTCCAGCAGATCAATAGCGGAAATGAGCGAAAGCCTTGTTGGCCTCGGCCATCTTATGGGTATCCTCGCGCTTCTTCACGGCGGCGCCGGTGTTGTTGGCGGCGTCCATGATCTCGGCGGCCAGACGCTGGCTCATGGTCTTTTCACCACGATTGCGGCTGTAAGTGGTCAGCCAGCGCAGGCCCAGGGTCTCGCGGCGGGCAGGGCTGACTTCCAGGGGGACCTGGTAGTTGGCGCCGCCCACGCGGCGGGTCTTGCACTCGAGGCTGGGCATGATGTTCTCCATGGCCTTCTCAAAGACCTCCAGGGGATCGTTGCCTGTCTTCTCCTGGATCATGGTGAAAGCATCATAAACGATCTTCTGAGCAACGCCCTTTTTGCCGTCCAGCATGACGCTGTTGACAAGGCGGGTAACCATCTTGGAATTGTAAATAGGATCAGCTAAGACATCGCGCTTAGCAATGTTACCTCTTCTAGGCATCTTTCTTCCCTCCTTCACAGAATGATATCATCGGTACTCGAAAGTATTAAACTCCCGTTGTGTCACAAAGAGCTGACCTTACATAAACCGTTGCCATCTACCGTGTTACGCGCAGACTTGTTATTTATATATGGAAAGCCGTTTATGGCGGTTCAGGTTTTATTACTTCTTAGCAGCACCGGCCTTGGGACGCTTTGCGCCGTACTTGGAGCGGGCCTGGTTGCGGCCTGCAACACCCTGGGCATCCAGAGTGCCGCGGATGATGTGGTAACGCACACCGGGCAGGTCCTTGACACGGCCGCCGCGGATCAGAACGACCGAGTGCTCCTGCAGGTTGTGGCCGATGCCGGGAATGTAAGAGGTGACCTCGATACCATTCGTCAGGCGGACACGAGCAACCTTACGCAGTGCAGAGTTGGGCTTCTTGGGGGTCATGGTACGGACGGCAGTGCAGACGCCACGCTTCTGGGGGCTGTTCAGATCAGAATACTGTTTCTTCTGAGAATTGTAGCTCTTCAGCAGGGCGGGAGCAGTGCTCTTGGTAGCCAGGACATCGCGGCCTTTGCGTACAAGCTGGTTAAAAGTAGGCATTGTGTTTCTCCTTTCCTATAGTTTTTCCTGCCGGGCGGTCTGCCCGGCACATTTTGCCGCACTTCGCCCTAAAGCGAAGCGCAACATGATTATTGTACACAGAAACACCCGTGATGTCAACAGTTTTTCCAGAAAAATTTTATTTTATACACGGATGTTACTTTGCCTTTCCATTCCCCTCTTCCATGCCAAAAACGCCCCCTCTGCACCGGGGCGCAGAAGGGGCGTTCAGCTATGCTTTTACGGGGTCAGGAAACGGCGCTCACTGGTTGAC
The DNA here is from genome assembly GCF_002161515.1 of Faecalibacterium sp. An58. Classification (NCBI taxonomy): domain Bacteria; kingdom Bacillati; phylum Bacillota; class Clostridia; order Eubacteriales; family Oscillospiraceae; genus Faecalibacterium; species Faecalibacterium sp. An58. The sequence goes on along the minus strand of NZ_NFHX01000018.1, from coordinate 38,342 downwards.
GACCTTGGCAGCTTCGGCCTCGGCGGTCAGCTCCTGATCCAGTTCCTGCTCGCGGCGGACCAGATCCTCCCGGACCTCCGGCAGGCCGGTACCCGCAGGGATCAGCTTGCCGATGATGACGTTCTCCTTCAGGCCGGTCAGTTTGTCTTCCTTGCCCTTGATGGCGGCCTCGGTCAGCACGCGGGTGGTCTCCTGGAAGGAAGCGGCGGACAGGAAGGACTCGGTGGCCAGGGCGGCCTTGGTGATGCCCAGCAGCACCTGCTGGTACTCCACCAGTTTCAGGTCGGTCTCCCCTGCCTCGATGCGGGCCTTCAGTTCCTCGTTGACGCTCTCCACATCCAGACGGTTGGCCAGAGCGCCGCCGATCAGGTCGGAAGAACCGGCGTCGGTCACCCGCACCTTGCGGCACATCTGGCGGATGATGACCTCGATGTGCTTGTCGTTGATCTCAACGCCCTGCAGGCGGTAGACCTTCTGGACTTCGCTGATCAGATAGTTCTGCACAGCGTCCAGGCCCTTGACCGCCAGGATATCCTGGGGATACAGGACGCCTTCACGGGTGATGATATCGCCCTTCTCCACCCGGTCGCCGGGCATGACCCGTGCATGCTGGGTAAAGGGGATGGAATAGCTCTTGACCACTTCGGCGCCGGTCTCGTCCTTGCCGGTGACCTTGATGACCACGTTCTTCTTGGTGTCGTCCTGCGAGACAACGCCCGAGATCTCGCTCATGATGGCCATGCTCTTGGGACGGCGGCTCTCAAACAGCTCCTCGACGCGGGGCAGACCCTGGGTGATATCTTCCGCAGAGGCGATGCCGCCGGTGTGGAAGGTACGCATGGTCAGCTGGGTGCCCGGCTCGCCGATGGACTGGGCCGCGATGATGCCGACCGACTCGCCCAGCTGGACCGGATCGCCGGTGGCCATGTTGGAGCCATAGCAGCGGGCGCAGACACCGGTCTTGGCCCGGCAGGTCAGCAGGCTGCGGATCTTCAGGTGGGTGATGCCTGCGGCCTCGATCTTCTCGGCGTCGTACAGGTCCATCATCTTGCCCTCGGGCACGATCACTTCTCCGGTGGCGGGGTTGACCACATCGCCCACGGCGTAGCGGCCGATCAGACGTTCACGGAAGGACTCGATCTTCTCCTTGCCCTCGTGGATCTCGGACACCTCCAGGCCATCGGTGGTGCCGCAGTCCAGCTCACGGATGATGACATCCTGGGAGACGTCCACCATGCGGCGGGTCAGATAACCCGAGTCGGCGGTACGCAGAGCGGTATCGGCCAGGCCCTTGCGGGCGCCGCGGGCCGAGACGAAGTATTCCAGAATGTTCAGGCCTTCACGGTAGTTGGCGCGGATGGGCATCTCGATGGTGTGGCCGGCGGTGTTGGCCAGCAGGCCGCGCATACCGGCCAGCTGCTTGATCTGGTTCATCGAACCACGGGCGCCCGAGTCGGCCATCATATAGATCTCGTTGTCCTTGGGCAGGTTGTCGGCCAGGGCCTTGGAGACCTTGTCGGTGGTGGCCTGCCAGATGTCGATGGTCTTCTTGTAGCGCTCCTCCTCCGAGATCAGGCCGCGGTTGAACAGCTTGCCCACCTGGGACACCTGCTTGTCGGCCTCCCCAATCAGTTCGGCCTTCTGGGGCGGGATCACCGCGTCACAGACGGCCACCGAGATGGCCGAGAGGGTGGAGTACTTGTAGCCCTGTGCCTTGATGGCATCCAGCATCTTTGCGCAGACGCGGGTGCCATTGCGGGTCAGGCAGCGGGAAATGATATCGGGCAGGGTCTTTTTGGTGACCCGGAAGCTGATCTCATAGTCCAGCCAGTGGGCGGGATCGGTGCGGTCCACATAGCCCAGGTTCTGGGGCACGGGGGCATTGAAGATGATGCTGCCCACTGTGGTATCCACCAGGCCGCTGCGCTCCACGCCCTCCAGCACCATAGTGCGGCGCACCTTGATGGGGGCGTGCAGGGTGACGATGTGCTCGGCATAGGCCATCAGGGCCTCGTCCTCATCCCGGAACACCTTCCCTGCCCCTTCCTCGTTCTCGCGGACGGTGGTCAGGTAGTAGCTGCCCAGGATCATATCCTGGGTGGGCACGGTGACGGGGGCGCCGTCCGAGGGCTTGAGCAGGTTGCCGGAAGCCAGCATCAGCATCTTGGCCTCGCGGCAGGCGTCCTCGCCCAGAGGCAGGTGGACGGCCATCTGGTCGCCGTCAAAGTCGGCGTTGAAAGCAGTACAGGACAGGGGGTGCAGCTTGATGGCGCGGCCCTCCACCAGCACCGGATTGAAGGCCTGGATGCCCAGACGGTGCAGGGTAGGCGCGCGGTTGAGCAGCACGGGGTGGCCCTTGATGACCGTCTCCAGGCTGTCCCACACCTCGGGGCGGGCACGCTCCACCATCTTGCGGGCGGACTTGATGTTGTTGGCCACGCCCTTCTCCACCAGGTCCTTCATGACAAAGGGCTTGAACAGCTCCAGAGCCATTTCCTTGGGCAGACCGCACTGGTCCATCCGCAGCTCGGGACCGACCACGATGACCGAACGGCCGGAGTAGTCCACGCGCTTGCCCAGCAGGTTCTGGCGGAAGCGGCCCTGCTTGCCCTTGAGCATATCGGACAGGCTCTTGAGGGCGCGGTTGTTGGGGCCGGTGACCGGGCGGCCGCGGCGGCCGTTGTCGATCAGGCTGTCCACAGCCTCCTGCAGCATCCGCTTTTCGTTGCGGACGATGATATCCGGGGCGCCCAGCTCCAGCAGGCGGCGCAGGCGGTTGTTGCGGTTGATGACCCGGCGGTACAGATCGTTCAGGTCGGTGGTGGCGAAGCGGCCGCCGTCCAGCTGCACCATGGGGCGCAGGTCGGGGGGCAGCACCGGCAGCACGGTCAGGATCATCCACTCGGGGCGGTTGCCCGAAATGCGGAATGCCTCCACCACTTCCAGGCGCTTGAGGATGCGGATGCGCTTCTGGCCGCTGGACTTCTCCACCTCGGCGGTCAGCTCGGCGGACAGCTGGTCCAGGTCGATCTCGGCCAGCAGGGTCTGGATGGCCTCGGCGCCCATCTGGGCGTTGAACTCATCCCCGTAGCGCTCCTGCATCTCACGGTATTCCTTCTCGGTCAGCAGCTGCTTTTTCTCCAGCGGGGTCAGGCCGGGGTCCACCACGATATAGCTTGCGAAGTACAGCACCTTTTCCAGCAGGCGGGGGCTGATGTCCAGCATCAGGCCGATGCGGCTGGGGATGCCCTTGAAATACCAGATATGGCTGACGGGGGCGGCCAGCTCGATGTGGCCCATCCGCTCACGGCGGACCTTGGCCTTGGTTACTTCGACGCCGCAGCGCTCACAGATCTTGCCCTTGTAGCGGATCCGCTTATACTTGCCGCAGTGGCACTCCCAGTCCTTGGTGGGTCCAAAGATGCGCTCGCAGAACAGGCCGTCCCGCTCGGGCTTCAGGGTGCGGTAGTTGATGGTCTCGGGCTTTTTCACCTCGCCGTAGCTCCATTTGCGGATCTGGTCGGGAGAGGCAAGACCGATCTTGATCGAATCGAAAACGGTGTTTTCCATGAATCGAACCCTTCCTTAATCTCTATAACAAGTTCCGATGCGAAACAGGCTGTCCTTACTCGTCAAAGTCCACCTCGTCCGACGGCTTGCCTGCGTCGGCGGCGGGCTGATCCTCCAGGGAGGCAGCGTCATCGAAGCCCGAGTCGGCGTCCTTGATGGTGTAATCGTTGAGCAGCTCGCTCTCCTGCACCACGTTCTCTGCGCCGGCCACCTCGCGCATATCGAAGCCGGTCTCTTCCTCGTCGAAGTTCTGGCGCATATCGATCTCGTTGCCGTCCTTATCCTGGACGATGACGTCCAGACCCAGGGACTGCAGCTCCTTGAGCATGACGCGGAAGGACTCGGGGATGCCGGGCTGAGGCACAGGCTCGCCCTTGACGATGGCCTCGTAGGTCTTGACACGGCCCTCCACGTCGTCCGACTTGACGGTCAGGATCTCCTGCAGGGTGTATGCCGCGCCGTAGGCCTCCAGAGCCCACACCTCCATCTCGCCGAAGCGCTGGCCGCCGAACTGGGCCTTGCCGCCCAGAGGCTGCTGGGTGACCAGGGAGTAGGGGCCGGTGGAGCGGGCGTGGATCTTGTCGTCCACCAGGTGGTGCAGCTTGAGGTAGTACATATAGCCCACCGTGACACGGTTATCGAACTTCTCGCCGGTGCGGCCGTCGTAGACGGTGGTCTTGCCGTCGCGGTCCAGCTCGATCTTGGAGAAGTCGATGATGTGGCCCTGCTCGCCCATGATCTTGGGGAGCTTGGTGGGATAAGCGGGAGCGTTTTCGCCGTGCCACATCTCGTGGGCCTGATCAAAGGCATCGCCGATGTCGTTCTCACGGGCGGAGTCGAACACGGGGGTCATGACCTTGATGCCGCAGGCTTTGGCCGCATAGCCCAGGTTGACCTCCAGCACCTGTCCGATGTTCATACGGGAAGGCACGCCCAGGGGGTTCAGCACGATATCCAGGGGGGTGCCGTCGGGCAGGTAGGGCATATCCTCCTGAGGCAGGATGCGGGAAACAACGCCCTTGTTGCCGTGACGGCCTGCCATCTTGTCGCCCACGCTGATCTTGCGCTTCTGGGCGATGTAGCAGCGCACCACCTCGCGCACGCCGGGCTGCAGCTCATCGCTGTTCTCGGGGGTAAAGACCTTGACGTCCACAATGATGCCGTACTCGCCGTGGGGCACACGCAGGGAGGTGTCGCGCACCTCGCGGGCCTTCTCGCCAAAGATGGCGCGCAGCAGCCGCTCCTCGGCGGTCAGCTCGGTCTCGCCCTTGGGAGTGACCTTGCCCACCAGGATATCACCGCTCTTGACCTCGGCGCCGATGCGGATGATGCCCCGCTCGTCCAGATCCTTCAGCGCATCCTCCGAAACATTGGGGATATCGCGGGTGATCTCCTCGGGTCCCAGCTTGGTGTCGCGGGACTCGGTCTCATATTCCTCGATGTGGATGGAGGTGTACACGTCTTCACGGACGATCTTCTCATTCAGCAGGACGGCGTCCTCGTAGTTGTAGCCCTCCCAGGTCATGAAGCCGATCAGGGCGTTCTTGCCCAGGGCGATCTCGCCGTTGCGCATGGCGGGGCCGTCGGCCAGCACCTGGCCCTTCTTGACGCTCTCCCCCACCGACACGATGGGACGCTGGTTGATGCAGGTGCCTGCGTTGGAACGGGCGAACTTGATCATGCTGTATTCGTCCACGCCGCCCTTTTCGTTGCGCACCACCACATGGTCGGCGTCCACGCGCTCCACCACGCCGTCGTTCTCGGCCAGGATGGCCACGCCCGAGTCGGTGGCGGCCTTGTACTCCATGCCGGTGGCCACCAGCGGCTGCTGGGTGACCATCAGAGGCACGGCCTGGCGCTGCATGTTGGCGCCCATCAGAGCGCGGTTGCAGTCGTCGTTCTCCAGGAAGGGGATCATAGCGGTGGCCACAGAGACCATCATCCGGGGCGAGACGTCCACGAAATCCACCTTCTCGGCGTCGATTTCCAGGATGTCATCCCGGCGGCGGGCCGAAACGCGCTGCCGCTTGAAGCGGTGGTTCTCGTCCAGAGGCTCATTGGCCTGGGCCACCACGTATTCGTCCTCCACGTCGGCGGTCATATAGACCACCTCGTCGGTGACCACCTGGTCGATGACGCGGCCCTTCTCGTCGTAGGTCTTCTGGACCCGGCGGTAGGGCGCCTCGATGAAGCCGTATTCATTGATCTTGGCGTAGGATGCCAGATAGGAGATCAGACCGATGTTGGGACCTTCCGGGGTCTCAATGGGGCACATACGGCCATAGTGGCTGTAATGGACGTCGCGGACCTCGAAGCCTGCGCGGTCACGGCTCAGACCGCCGGGACCCAGGGCAGACAGACGGCGCTTGTGGGTCAGCTCGGCCAGGGGGTTGTTCTGGTCCATGAACTGGGACAGAGGCGAGGAACCAAAGAACTCCTTGATGGCGGCCACCACAGGACGGATATTGATGAGGGTCTGAGGGGTCAGGGTGCTCTGGTCCTGGCTCTGCAGGGTCATGCGCTCCCGGATCACCCGCTCCATGCGGGAGAAGCCGATGCGGAACTGGTTCTGCAGCAGCTCGCCCACGCTGCGGATCCGGCGGTTGCCCAGGTGGTCGATGTCATCGGTGGTACCGATGCCGTGGCCCAGACCGTTCAGGTAGTTGATGGAGGCCAGGATATCGGTGACCGTCAGGGTGCGGCCGATCAGCTGGTCGTGGTTGCGGCGCAGCAGTTCCTTCTGCTCCTCGGGGTCGCTGGTGGTGTCCAGGATCTTGCGCAGCTCATCGAAGGAGCAGCGCTCGTTGATGCCGCACTCCTTCACATTGAAAGAGAAGAAGCCCTGTGCGTCCACACAGCCGTTGGTGATCACCTTGACCTTCTTGTCCTCGATCAGCAGGGTGACCAGGTTGACGCCGGCGGCATCGGCCTGCTCGGCCTTGACCCGGGTGATCTTCTCCCCTTCCTCGATCAGCAGTTCGCCAGTCAGGGGGTCCACCACATTCTCAGCGGCCACCTGGCCGGTGATGCGGCGGGCCAGGGACAGCTTTTTGTTCATCTTATAGCGGCCAAAGCGGGACAGGTCGTAGCGGCGGGGGTCAAAGAACAGCATATTGATCTGGCTGGTCGCAGACTCCACCGTGGGGGGCTCGCCGGGACGCAGCTTACGGTAGACCTCCAGCAGGCCCTCCTCGCTGTTCTTGGTGGTATCCTTTTCCAGGGTGGCCAGGATCCGCTCATCCTCGCCAAAGTAACCCAGGATGTCCTCGTCGGAAGACAGGCCCAGCGCACGGCACAGCACGGTGACGGGCAGCTTGCGGTTCTTGTCGATGCGGACGTAGAACACATTGGCTGCGTCGGTCTCATACTCCAGCCAGGCGCCCCGGTTGGGGTTCATGGTGGCGCTGAACAGGTCATTGCCCACCTTGTCCTTGGCCGCGCCGTAGAACACGCCGGGAGAACGGACCAGCTGGCTGACGATGACGCGCTCGGCGCCGTTGATGACGAAGGTGCCCGCATCGGTCATCAGAGGGAAATCCCCCATGAAGATCTCCTGATCCTTCACCTCGCCGGTCTCCTTGTTCAGCAGCCGGGCGGTGACGCGCAGGGGCGCGGCGTAGGTGACGTCGCGGCTCTTGCACTCTTTGATGCTGTACTTGGGCTCTTTGTCCAGGCGGTAATCCACAAAGCTCAGCGCCAGGTTGCCGGTATAATCCTCGATGACGCCGATGTCATGGAACACCTCCCGCAGGCCCTCGTCCAAAAACCACTGGTACGAGTTCTTCTGGACCTCGATCAGGTTGGGCATCTCGATGACTTCGTCGATGTGGGAGAAGCTCATTCGCTCGGTTTTGCCGAGCTTTACGGGCTTGACTTTCATCATAAAATCAACCACTCCTTACTTTTATACTCCACAGGCGTGATAACAAGGCAGCCGCGAAGCCGCCCGATTTCTGGCAGACTCACAGAAACAGCCCCTGCGCAGGCGGAAAGGGTTCGTCGTTTTTCACAAACTTTTGCTTTTGGAGCCCGCCAAAGGATCTGCAAAACCCCGTTTTTCGCGCAGTATTCCATTTTGTGATACTTAGGTAGTATAGCGCAAAAAAATCCTGTTGTCAAGCCATTTTACAGACTTGGGTCAAAAAATTTTTCCGGAGCCTCCCGGTATCCGTACGCACGGCACCGTGTCACGAAAGTGTATTTTGGGGCTTGCATTTTTCGTTTTTCACGTTCCATCCAAAAAAGCCTTTGGTGATTTTGTCGATGTTGCCTCTTGCCAAAGCCGGCAAAAACCGGGCAGGGTCCATTCCCTGCCCGGCTGGTGTCAATATTCTTTTGCCACGTCCTCCGGCTTCAGCCCGTACTCCCGCAGGAAACGGGTCATATCCCCCTCCCCACGGATCAGCATGACCTCCTCAAAGCGCCCGGTGGCCTTTTCCTTAAAGCCGGCGGCCTGTTCGCCGGTGCAGATGCTGCACCGCACCACGGGTTTCCAGCAGGCGGGATCATAGGTCTTTTTTCCGGGAGCCTTCTTTTTCCCAAACAGCATTGCGGCTACCTCCCCATACAAAACAAAAAGGGGCCCCGGTGCGGGGCCCCCCGGATCATCGATCAGACAGGATGGGATTTGTTGGTATAGTCGGCGTGGTCGGCATCCACACCCTGCAGTTTGGCGTTCCGCTTTTCAAAGAACTTGGGAGCCACCTGGGGGAACATGGCGTAGGTCAGCGCGTCCTCCTCCTGGATGGTCCATTTGGCGGCCTCGGCCTTCAGCTTGTCCATCTCGGGCTCCAGGGTATCGGCAAAGCGGCAGGTGATGGGCTGCTCGTCGCCCAGGATCTTCTTGGTGAATTCGGGGCTGATGGGCGCAGGGGTCTTGCCGTAGTCGCCATGGACCAGGCCCTTGAACTCCTTGGTCACCATCTTATAGCGCTCGCCCAGGATGACATTGAAGACAGCCTGGGTGCCCACGATCTGGCTGGTGGGCGTGACCAGCGGCGGATAGCCTGCATCCTCACGGACGCGGGGGATCTCAGCCAGCACTTCGTCCAGCTTGTCCTCCTTGCCGGCGTCCTTCAGCTGCTTGAGCATATTGGAGAACATGCCGCCCGGCACCTGGTAGATCAGGGTGTTGGCATCCACGCCCAGGCTCTTGGGGCTGATCTGGCCGTTGGCGATATACTTCTCGCGCAGCTTCGTAAAGTAAGCCCGGACCACGTTCAGCTGGTTCAGATCCAGGCCGGTATCGTAGTCGGTGCCTTGCAGGGCAGCCACCAGGCTCTCGGTGGGCATATGGCTGGTGCCCATGGCCAGGGGGCTCATGGCGGTATCCACAATGTCGGCGCCTGCCTCGATGCCCTTGATGATGGACATGGACGCCAGGCCGGCCGTATAGTGGCTGTGGATGTCCACGGGGATCTTGACGGCAGCTTTCAGCTCCCTGACCAGCTCATAGCAGGTATAGGGGGTCAGCAGGCCGGCCATATCCTTGATGCAGATGGAATCGGCGCCCATCTCCTCCAGGGTCTTGGCATACTTGGCAAAGGCCTCGTTGGTATGAACCGGGCTGAGGGTGTAGCTGATGCAGCCCTGCACATGGGCGTGCTCCTTGTTGGCAGCCTTGATGGCGGTCTGCAGGTTGCGCGGGTCGTTCAGCGCGTCGAAAATGCGGATGATGTCGATGCCGTTGGCCACCGATTTCTGTACAAAGTACTCCACCGCGTCGTCCGCATAGGGACGGTAGCCCAGCATATTCTGGCCGCGGAACAGCATCTGCAGTTTCTGGTGGGGCAGCTCTTTGCGCAGGATGCGCAGGCGCTCCCAGGGATCCTCATCCAGAAAGCGGATGCAACTGTCAAAGGTGGCGCCGCCCCAGCATTCCACCGAGAAGTAGTTGATCTTGTCCATTTCGGGCAGGATGGGACGCATCTCATCCATGGTCATGCGGGTCGCCAGCAGGGACTGGTGGGCGTCGCGCAGGACGACCTCAGTGACCTTGATGGGCTTTTTCGCCATAGTTTTCACCCTCCCCTTTTCAGTTCAGCGTGACCAGGACGTCGCCCGAGTTGACCACATCGCCCTTGTTCACATCCACAGTGGCCACGGTGCCGTCCTGGGGCGCCACGATCTCATTCTCCATCTTCATGGCTTCCAGCACCACCAGAGGATCGCCGGTCTTGACCGAAGCGCCGGCCTTGACCTTCACATCCAGGATGTTGCCGGGCATGGGGGCCTTGACAGCCACAGCGCCGGCCGCGCCCTTGGGAGCCGCGGGGGCCGGTGCGGCAGCGGGGGCGGGAGCTGCGGCCTTGGGAGCCGGAGCCGCAGGGGCAGGAGCTGCGGCGGGGGCGGCAGCAGGAGCTGCGCCGGCAGTGGTCTCCTCCACGCTGACGCTGTAAGCGACACCGTTGACGGTAATGTTGTAATACTTCATGGATAAACCCTCCTGGATCTTCAATGATCTTATTTCTTCTACTCGTACTCGATTCGTCGGTTACAGCGCCATGTTGCCATGCTTTTTGGGCAGGCGGGAGGCGCGCTTGGTGCGCAGCATATCAAGGGCAGCCACCACGGCGCTGCGGGCGCCGGCGGCGGTGCAGGCCATGTCGGCCGCGCCGGCGGCCACGGCGGCCTGGGCGCTGCACACCTCTTGGGTATAGGCGGCGGCCTTGGCATTGGTGGCGGATACGATGTTGTCGGAGGCGTCGATCTCCTCCTTGTACAGGACCGAGACGGCGGCCGAGGGCTCCAGCGGGCTGACCACACAGCCTTCCACAGCGATCTTCAGGTCAGCGGCTGCCAGGGCGGTATAGACGGGGCCCACCACCTTGCCGGCCAGCAGGCAGACACGGGCGGTGGTGGCGTCGGCATAGGTAGCGGCCAGACGGGCAGCCTCCCGCACACCGCCGGCAATGTCCTCGCTGGTGCTGGGCACAAAGCCGTTGGTGCCGGCAATGGTCACCACAGGCACGCTGAAAGCGTCGCACAGGCGGACGAACCGGGAAGCCTTGGCCACACAGTTGTGGCACAGCTGCTCGCCGGTGGCCACCACGCCCACAGCCTGCCCGCCAATGGTGGCCAGGGCGGTGTAGACGTTCTTGCCAAAGCCTGCATACAGCTCCACGGCGCTGTCGGCATCCACCAGGGCGGCAGCCGCCTTGGCGGGGGTCAGACCCGCCTTGAGCGCCGCAGTGGGCTGCTGGAAATCAAAGCAGGCCGAACCGGCCAGGTTGTTGGCAGGCAGCAGGCCCGCCACATGGGCGGCAGCCTGGGCGGCAGCGGCAGGGTCATCCGCCACCAGAGCGGCCACGCCGGCCTTGGCGGCAGCGGCCGCAGTGCCGGCACTTTCCACCTTATCCCCCTTGGCTGCGGAGGTGAAGGGCGGGGTAAAGAACAGCTCTGCTCCCTTGGCCATGATGCACACATCGGCGTTGGCCGCAGCCAGCGCGCTGGTGCCGCCGCAGACCCCCAGCACCACGGCTACCTGGGGGACCACCCCGGACACCTGGGCAATGGCGCTGTTCAGTTTGGCGCCGGCGGTCAGGGCATCCAGGCCCTCGGCCAGCATAGCGCCTGCCGACTGGTAGAAGGTGACCACCGGGCAGCCGGTCTGGGCGGCCAGTTCCAGCACATGGACCATCTTGTCCACGTCCTTGGCGCCCAGCGCCGCCCCGTCCTGCCAGACCGCGTAGGCCTGCTGGCCGTTTGCACAGCCAAAAGCGGCGCTCACAGCACCCTGCTCATACAGGACGCTGTAAACACCGTCGTCATAAAACTGGGCGAGAATCTCTTTTTGGTTGATCTTTGAAGCCATGATCGGACCTCCCTGCTTCCCTCATGGCGGCCGGTCACCGCCATTTCATTCATAAACGCTACTATTATACTATTTTTTCGGTTATTCTACAAGTACATTTGTGCTCTATGCACCGAAATCTTTCCAGAGGCCCATACAGCCCAAAGCAGGTCCGGGCCGGCAGGTATGCCTCATCCGGCCGGAGATCACCCCTGGCGCTTGGGTCCCCGGCCCGCGGGCCGGCCATGGCCCTTGACGGGGCCGGCATCCCTGCCGGAGGCAGGGGCCCGGTGGCGGGCAGCCTTGGCGGCAGCGGCGGCGCTGCGGGTCTGGGCGCGGCCCTTGGCGGCAGCGGCCCGCAGGCCGGCCAGCTCCTGTTTGGTCAGCTCCCGGTACTTGCCGGGCTGCAGCATCCCCAGCTTGACCACGCCCTCGGCGTTCCGCTTCAGACGGACCACTTCCAGGCCCACCGCCTCGCACATCCGGCGGATCTCCCGGTTCTTGCCCTCTTTCAGGGTGATCTCCATAACGGTGCGGCCCGGCTCATCCACCACCACATTGATGGTGCAGGGCATGGTTTTGGTGCCGTCGTCCAGCACCACCCCCGAGCTCAGCTTGAGGATCTGCTCCTCCCGGGCACGGGGCTGCACCGTGACCCGGTACAGCTTGGAGATGCCTCCCGAGGGGTGCATCATGGCGTTGGCAAAGGCGCCGTCGTTGGTCATCAGCAGCAGGCCCTCGCTGTCCTTGTCCAGACGCCCCACCGGGTACAGACGGGCGGGGATATCCGCCACCAGGTCCATGACCGTCCGGCGGCCCAGTTCGTCGCTGACGGTGGTCACATAGCCGCGGGGCTTATACAGAGCCAGATAATAGAGCTTCTGATCCTTATTGATATAGATCCGCTCGTCATCCACGTGCAGGATATCCTGGTTGGGGTCCATCTTGTCCCCCACCCTGGCCACATGGCCGTTCACTTTGACCCGGCCCTCGGCAATGATCTGCTCGGCGGCCCGGCGGGAGCACAGCCCCTGCTCGCTCATGATCTTTTGGATACGTTCTTGTGCCATAAGTCTTCTCCTTGTGCGCCTCCCGGCGCTCAATAATGTGTGTTTGGGATCATTCGGCCCCGGCGCCGCCGGCCTTTTCGGCCTTCTCCGGCTTTTCGGGGATGAGAGCCAGCAGCCGGTCCACCAGCTCGGGCAGCATGGTCAGAGCCCGGTCCAGGCTGTTGGAGGGATCGGACAGCTGGATGGTGCGCACCAGGCCGTCCTTGATGACCAGGAACGCCACCGGCCGGATGGTGATGCCGGCCCCCGAGCCGCCCCCGAACAGATCCTTCTGTGCAGCGTTCTTGCTGTCAAAATCGGAGCCGCCGCCCCCGACCCCCACCGTGATGCGGGACACCGGGATGATGGTGGTGCCGTCCTCGGTGCGGATCTCTTTGCCAATGACGGTGTTGGCGTCGGCCATCTGGCGCACCTTGTCCATCGTCGCATTCATAAGTCCCTGAAGATGTTCAGCCATACTCTTGGCCTCCTTGTCCTTGCTGTCGTATTGGGATGCGGGGCGGCAGGCGCAGCCCCGTGTTGGATTCAACCGTGTCTCCACAGGTCAGTATAGCACATTTTAAAGGAACACGTCCAGTACCTTTTCCCGTTCAAACAAAAGCAGCACCTTCCCTGCGGCGATCGCCACAAACAGGGCACGGGCCGATACCCGGAAGGAGACCCGGCCCAGAGGCCGCGGGGCCTCGGGGTCGATGCAGGGCACCAGCCGCAGTTCCTCAAAGTCCATATAGATCCAGTGGCTCAGAGCGCCCAGGGCCGGGTAGAGCCAGGCGTTGGCCCTGCCATAGGCCACGGCCGCCTGGGCGGGGTCCTCCCCTGTCACCGGCATAAAGACCCGGATGCGGGTCACCCGCAGGGCCCCGAAGGCCGCCCGGGTCAGCATACCGGCCCCCTCCAGCATGGTGTTCAGCCGATGCAGCGTCAGCTTTGCTTTCTGTTTTGGCTGGGAGGCGGCAGGCTGTTTGAGCGGCTTGCGCGCGGCCTTTCTGGCTTTGCGAGCCTGCAGCTTCCCTTTCAGTCTGCCCCAGAGCCGGGCCAGAAAACCGGGCTTTGCCTCCTCCTGCCCTGCGGCAGCGGGGGGCGGCGCCGGCCAGGTGAACACCGGGAAGGTCAGTCCCAGCGCCCCGGCGCGGATCTTCACTTTGCCCCAGCCCTCCGGGTCGTCGGGGTCTTCTTCCCAGGAGAGGTCGGCGCAGAAGGGGCACAGCAGGATCACAAGGGCCAGCACCAGCACCACGGCCAGCAGGCCAAGCAACAGCAGCCCCAGCCGGACGGCCAGCCACAGCGCCCCCTGCAGGACAGCCAGCAGGATATTCATTGGCTCCCCTCCTTTCCCTCATCCTCCGGGCGGACCGGCGGCAGGTCTGCCAGGCTGCTCAGCCCGAACACCCGCAAAAAGTGGTCGGTGGTCCTGAAGCTCACCGGACGCCCCGGCAGATCCAGCCGGCCCGCCTCCTCGATCAGCCCTTTTTCCAGCAGGCCGGACACGCTGGAGGAGGAATCCACTCCCCGCACCTGTTCGATGAAGGCCCGGGAAACGGGCTGGTTGTAGGCAATGACGGTCAGTGTCTCCATGGCGGCATTGGACAGGGGGACCGCTTTCCGTATTTCCAGGGCTTTGCGCACCCAGGGGCCGTATTGATTTTTGGTGGCCAGCTGCCAGTGGCCCTCCAGGCACAGCAGCTCCAGGCCACTCTCGGGGCGCCGGTACCGCTTTTGCAGTCCCTCCAGGCCCCGGGCCACCAGGCTCTGGGGCAGTTCTAGGACAGCGGCCAGCTTTTCCGGGCCAATGGGGTCGGCATGGGCGAACAGCACCGCCTCCAGCATGGCCTCGATCTCAATTTGCTCCATGGTCATCCTCCTGTGATGGTTCCCTGCGGGGCAGCCGGCCCCGCCGCATCTGCAGCCCGCCATCCTCACGGATCTCCAGCCGGCCCGCCCGCACCAGCTCCAGCACCGCCAGGAAGGTGGCCACGGTGGCGGACACCTCCTGGTCCGGAGCAAACAGCTGGTCCAGCCGGTCCACTTTGCCGGTCGCAAGCCCCCGCAGCACGTGTACCACCCGGCTTTCCACCGAGACGAAGGGGGCCGCCACCAGCGGTTCAAAGGTCTCCTGGCCCAAAGGCTGCGGCCTAGCCCGCCCGGCCATGGCCTGCCAGCAGCGGGCCAGAAGCTGGGGGGAATGGCGCAGTGGGTAGAGGCTATCGGTCTCGAGGCAGGCCGGGGCGCGGACATAGACCGTCACCTGCCCGGCCCGGCCGGCCAGCTGGGCTGCCAGGCGGCGGCAGCGATCGTATTCGATCAGGCGTCCGGTCAGTTCCTGTTTGAGCTGCTCGGCCTCCTGGCTGCGGGGCAGCAGCAGCCAGCTTTTCATCTCCACCAGCCGGGCCGCCATCTCGATGAAGCTGCTGGCCGCCTCCGGCTCCTCCCTGTGGGCCTGGGTCACCACCTCGGTGTACTGGTCGATCAGCGCCAGGATGGGGATATCGTGCAGATCCATCTTGTGGGCCTGCACCAGGGCCAGAAGGAGCTCCAGCGGGCCGTCGAAATCCTTCAGGTGGAAGGTCAATCCCTCTGCCATCCCATCACACCCTTGTGCCTATGCCGGACAGGTAGGAGGCATAGGCCAGCTGGTCCACCCAGCCCGTGCCGTCCACCAGCAGGTTCCATACCTGGTTGTTGGCCCAGGCCAGCGGCCCGTTCAGCGCGCCGTACCACACCACGGCCAGCAGGATGACCAGGATGACCTTTTCGTACTGCATGACCCGGAAGTAGAGCCGCCGGGGCAGCACCAGGAGCAGCACGCGGCTGCCGTCCAGCGGGGGCACCGGGATGAGATTGAATACGGCCAGCCCCACGTTCATCATGATCATGTACTGCAAAAAATAGACCGCATACTGGCTGACGGCATTGGCCGGGGCCCAGTAATAGACCGCCTTCCACGCAGCCATGGACAGGTAGGCCAGCACCAGGTTGGCCGCCGGGCCGGCCAGGGCGGTCACCGCCATCCCCAGCTTCGGATTTTTGAAGCGGCGCGGGTCGATGGAGACAGGCTTCGCCCAGCCTACCCCCGCCACCACCATGCAGAGGGTGCCCAGCAGGTCAAAGTGGCGCAGCGGGTTGAGGGACAGACGTCCCTGGGCCCGGGCGGTGGGGTCGCCCAGCAGCCAGCTGGCCAGGGCGTGGCCCATTTCGTGGATGGGGATGGCCACCAGGGTCACCAGCAGCCGGGTCAAATAATAAATGCCCGTTATGGTCATAAAGAAATTTCTCCTGTTTTATATTTCCCTGCCGGACGGCGCCGCCGCCCGGACGATGTATCTCCATGATACTATTTTTTTCCCCGTGAAACAAGGCCCCGGGCCGCCACTTTGAAAAAACAGCGGCATTTTTTTAAAATGGACTTGCATTTTCGGCTCGTGTCTGGTAGAATAATAGGGCTGATTACACTGTATCGTTTTGGATTCCCTTTTTGATTTCACTTCATAGGAGGTGCGAAAATCATGGCTAAGTGTGAATGCTGCGGCAAGGGCGTGACCTTTGGTATCAAGGTCTCCCACTCTCATCGCCGCTCCAACCGTACCTGGAAGCCCAACGTCCGCCGCGTCAAGGCGATCGTTGACGGTTCCCCCAAGTATGTTTATGCATGCTCCCGTTGCCTGCGCGCTGGCAAGATTACCCGCGCTGTCTAAGTCTGTGGTGTATGTTGCCGGTCACGTTTCCCGTGGCCGGCTTTTTGTTTCTTGTTCCGCTCACGAAAGAGGTGTGTTTTGTATGGCGCTGCCCAGCGACCCCGTCATGCTGCTGAGCGTTATCAACCTGAAGCTGCGTGATTATTACCCCACCCTGGACGCCCTGTGCGAGGATCTGGACATCGACAGGGAAAGCCTGTGCGGCCGGCTGGCCGCCATCGGCTATGCCTATGACCCCGCCCGGAACCAATTCAAATAAACAGGAAGATTCTCTCTGAAGGAGGAACTGCATCATGATGGATGGCATCTATTATAAGGAATGGAGCACGGCCCTGGGCCGGGAGATGGAGTTCAAGGTCTATGGCACCGGGGGCGTGCCGGTGCTGGCCTTCCCCTGTGAGGGCGGTCGTTTTTACGACTGGGAAAACAACGGTATGCCCGATGCCGCCGGCTGGCTGATCCAGCACGGCAAGGTCCAGCTGTTCTGCGCTGACAGCATCGACCAGGACAGCTTCCTGGCCGGTCATCTGTCCCAGCGCCGCCGGGCCGAGATGCAGGAGAAATACTTCAACTATATCACCGGCGAACTGGTCCCCCGCATCCTGGCCCTGAACGCATCCGCCCAGCCTGAGGCCGCCGGCGCCAGGGAGGAGAAGGCGGGCCCTATCCTGTGGGCCATCGGCACCGACCTAGGCGCTTACCAGGCCGTCAACTGCCGCCTGCGCCGCCCCGAACTGTTCTGCGGAGCCATCGGCCTGTCCGGCCGCTACGACCCTTCGCCCTGGCTGGGCGGCTGGGGGGATGACCTGGCCCTGCGCAACGCGCCCATGGCCGCCCTGTCGGTGGGCCTTCTGGACAGCGCCGACAAGGCCGCCCTCCAGAAGGGCCAGTTCCTGCTTTGTGCCGGCCAGGCCCAGGACGGGACCGAACCCGCAGCTCTGGCCTCCACCCAGGCCCTGGACGAGGCTTTGAAGGGGGCGGGCATCCCCGTCTCCACTGAGATCTGGGGCCAGGATGTCACCCATGAATGGCGCTGGTGGGCCCGCGCCTGGGACGTTTTCTCCAACCGTCTGTTCAGCTGAGAAAGAGGAGGTGCTCTGCCATGCCCGCATTCATCATCGGAGCCCGCGGCCATGATTTCGGCCGCCATACCCCCGCAGACCTGCTGGCCGCCATCGGCCAGGCGGGGTTTGCCTGCACCCAGCTGGCCTATACCAAGGCCATCGAAGGGGTCAAGAGCTATGCAGACGTCACCCCCGCCCTGGTGGAAGACACCCGGAAGGCGGTGGAACAGACCGGCGTCCGCATTGCCGTCTACGGTACCTATGTGGAGTTGAGCTATACCGACGAGGACAAGCGCCGGGCCGAGGCTGCCAAGGTGATCGGCCAGGTCGGAAACGCCAAGCGGCTGGGGGCCGGCTGCATGGGCAGCGAGACCACCGCCATGGCCAAGCAGCCCGGCGTCACCCGGAAGGAAGCGCTGGAAGCCCTGCTGCGCAGTCTGGGCGAGATCATGCCGGTGTGCGAGGAAGCCGGGGTCCTGTTCGGGGTCGAGTGCGTCCATCACCACGCCATGAATACCCCCGAGGCCACCAAAATGGTACTGGACACCATTGCCAGCTCCAATCTGCGGGTGATCTGCGACCTGGCCAACTACGTCAGCCCGGCAGAAGCCTCCGTGGACGCCCAGCGCCGCATCTGGGACAAGGTGGGCAGCTGGTACGGCGACAAGATCAGTGCAGTCCACTTCAAGGGCCTGGCCTTTGCGGGGGACACCTTCTTCTCCACCAGCCTGGAGGAGTCGGCCATCGACTACGCGGGGGGTTTTGCCATGCTGCGGCAGCTGCCTCAGGCGTCCCTGCCCGTCCTGCGGGAGGAGGCCGTCCCGGCCCGCGCCGCCAGTGACATCGCCTTTATGCGGCAGTTCTGCGGCAACTGAACCTCTCCCCTGCCTCTGAATCCCAAAAAGACAAGCCCCCTGCCCGGAAAACGGCAGGGGGCTTTTTGGCTGTGTGGGAAAACGGCTTTATTCGATGCCGGTGACGGTGTAGTCCTTGTCCTCCACGGCCTTGGTCAGGGCGGCGTCATCCACAGCTTCGCTCAGGGTGACCACTGCGGTGCCGGCCGTATGGCTGACCTGGGCCGACTGCACCTGGGGCAGGGCCTCCAGGGCTTTTTTGACGGTGGCCTCACAGTGGCCGCACATCATTCCTTCGATCTTGATGGTCTTTTGCATGGTAGTTACCTCCGTGTTGATGGGGCACGCAGTCTGCCGCGGCGCAGGGGCGGGAGGCAGTTCAACGGCCCGGATGGGTTTATCTTTTTTGGCGCTGTGCAAATCGAACAGGTTCAGCCGCAGCGCATTGGACACGACACAGAAACTGGACAGGCTCATGGCCGCCGCACCGAACATGGGGTTCAGGGTGAGCCCCAGCGGAATAAAGACGCCGGCTGCCAGGGGGATACCGATGACATTGTAGATGAAGGCCCAGAACAGGTTCTCATGGATGTTGCGCAGGGTGGCCCGGGACAGCCGGATGGCTGCCGGCACATCCGACAGCCTGCTGTTCATCAACACCACGTCGGCCGCATCGATGGCCACATCGGTGCCGGCGCCAATGGCAATGCCGGTGTCGGCCCGGGTCAGGGCGGGTGCGTCGTTGATGCCGTCCCCGACCATGGCCACCTTGCCCTTTTCGCTCAGGGCCCGGATGACGCTCTCCTTGCCGTCGGGCAGGACCCCGGCGATCACCTGGTCCACCCCGGCCTGCCGGCCGATGGCCTCTGCGGTGCGCTGGTTGTCGCCGGTCAGCATCACCACACGGATGCCCATCTGCCGCAGCTGCCGGATGGCCTCGGGGCTGTCCTCCTTGATGGTGTCAGCCACCGCAATGACACCCAGCAGTTTCTTCTCGCCGCCAAAAAACAGCGGGGTCTTGCCCTGCTCTGCCAGCTGCTGGGCCTGCTGGGCCAGAGCGGCGGGCACCTGGGTCTGGGTCTGGATAAAGCTGAGGCTGCCGCCATAGATGCTGCGTCCCTCCAGCCGGGCGGACAGGCCGTTGCCGGGCAGGGCGGTGAAATCGGTCACGGCAGGGGCTTGCAGGCCCTGCTGCGCGGCATAGGCCAGTACAGCTTTGGCCAGGGGATGCTCGCTCTTCTGTTCCAGGGCGGCGGCCAGGGTCAGCAGCTCCTGCTCGGTGACCCCCTCCACAGGGACCATCTCGGTCACCTGCGGCTCCCCCTTGGTGATGGTGCCGGTCTTGTCCAGGGCCACGATCTGGGTGCGGCCGGCGGCCTCCAGGGAGGCTGCGGTCTTGAACAGGATGCCGTTTTTGGCGCCCATGCCATTGCCCACCATGATGGCCACAGGGGTGGCCAGACCCAAAGCGCAGGGACAACTGATCACCAGCACCGAGATGCCCCGCGCCAGAGCAAAGGCCAGATCCCGGCCCAGCAGCAGCCATGCGAGGGTGGTGATGACGGCGATGGTGATGACGGCCGGCACGAACACCCCCGACACCTTATCAGCGATCTTGGCGATGGGAGCCTTGGTGGCCGCCGCATCGCTGACCATCCGGATGATCTGGGACAGGGTGGTGTCCTCCCCCACCCGGGTGGCTTCACAGCGCAGGAAGCCGGACTGGTTCACGGTGGCCGCCGAGACAGCGTCCCCGGGGGCCTTGTCCACCGGGATGCTCTCACCGGTCAGGGCGCTCTCATTGACTGCGCTGGCCCCTTCCAGCACCACGCCGTCCACCGGGATATTCTCCCCCGGCCGGACCACGAATTGATCTCCCCGGCGCACCTGCTCGATGGGCACTTCCACTTCCCGGCCTTCCCGCAGCAGAGTGGCGGTCTTGGGCGCCAGCTTCATCAGGCTTTTGAGGGCGTCGGTGGTCTTGCCCTTGCTGCGGGCCTCCAGCATCTTGCCCACGGTGATGAGGGTCAGGATCATGGCAGCCGACTCAAAGTACAGCTCCATCATATATTCCATCACCCGGGCGGTATCCCCGTGCAGCTGGGCATCGGTCATGACGAACACCGCATAGGTGCTCCACACAAAGGATGCGGTGGAACCCAAAGCCACCAGGGTGTCCATATTGGGGGACCTGTGGAGCAGGCTCTTGAAGCCGCTGATAAAAAACCGCTGGTTGATGACCATGACGATGCCGGCCAGCAGCAGTTCCACCAGAGCCACCGCCAGATGGTTGCCCGCAAACCAGGCAGGCAGGGGCCAGCCCCACATCATATGCCCCATGGAAAAGTACATCAATACCAGCAGAAAGCCCAGGGACGCGATCAGCCTCTGCTTGAGTTTGGGGGTCTCATGGTCGGCCAGGGCGTCCAGGGCAGCGGCGGCGGGCTGGGCCTGGGCTGGCCCGGCGGCTTTGGGGCTGGCCCCATAGCCCGCCTGCTCCACCGCCCGGATGATGTCCTGGGGGGAGGCGGTGCCCTCCACCCCCATCGAATTGGTCAGCAGGCTGACCGAACAGGCCGTCACCCCCGGCACCTTGCCGACCGCTTTTTCCACCCGGGCGCTGCAGGCAGCGCAGCTCATCCCGGTGATCGTATATTGTTCCATCTTGTTCTCCTCTTGGTCAGGAGGCCGCTTTATTTCATCAGCCGCTGGATCACCCGCACCAGCTCATCCACGCTCTCATAGCGGCCGGCCTCCAGGTCGTCCACCACACAGGTGCGGATGTGCTGGGCCAGCAGTTCCTTGCAGAAGCTGTCCAAAGCCTTGCCGACAGCCGATGCCTGGAACAGAATATCCGGGCAGTAGGCGTCCCGCTCCACCATCCCGCGGATGCCCCGCACCTGGCCCTCCACCCGGTTGAGGCGATTGATCAGGTCCTGGTATTCCTCGGGGCTGCGGTGACGGGTGCGGGGGGTGCCGTGTATGGTGGTCACGGGATAGCCTGCATCCGGCTGCTCAGTCTCGATTTGCTGGGCGGCGCCGGCAGGGATCTTGTTTTCATTTTCCATTTTATGGTCCTCACTTTCCTGTTGTCTGGCACCAAAGGCAGTCCCTTTGGAGGTGCGGCCCATTCCACCGCACACCCCTGGGGGTACTTGTGCATTCAGTATACCATGGAACGACCCACAAAACAAGTGGGAATTTATACCCATACCCCCTATATGTGTGAAAAAACAGTGAAAAAGAGGAGACGCGCCGTGCGTCTCCTCTTTTTTCATGCATCGTACAGGCGCAGGCCGGTCAGGCTTCCTCGCCGTTCTGCTCCGCCCCGGTCAGGGCCAGCTCTTCCTGGTAAAAGACGCCCAGAGGCCCGATGTAGCTTTTCTGCCAGGGCTTGGGCTTGCCCAGATAGTGGATGACCACCGTATTGCGGCGCACCCAGTCCAGGCTGAGCTTTTCGGACGGAGTGGCGCTGCACCGGATGTACAGCCGGTCGGTCATGTTGTAGATCCGGCTGTCCAGCACCAGAGCCCGGTCCCCAAACAGGGCGGTCAGGATGTCCTGGTCGGGCAGGATCAGGCGCTTTTTGTATTTTTCGGCATAAGCCCGGATGTCCTCCAGCCGCAGCGTGCGGCGCAGCTCGGCCAGGTTGAGCATCAGCACCCCCGAATTGAGGTAGCGCACTCCCTCGTCCAGCCCCAGCCGCACCTGGTTGATCCGGTCCAGAAACCTGGTGGTATGGCTGCAGGCCATAAAGGCCGAACCGGCAAAGTCGGAGGTATAGAGGGGCTCCAGGCTGTTGAGCACCACTGTATCCACATCCAGATACAGCACCCGGCCCAGAGTGTCGGGCAGCAGCAGAGGCGCCGCCAGCCGGTAATAGATCTGCAGCGGGTAGCGGCTGGACTCGGGAAAGCCCTCGAACAGTCCATCCGGCACCTGCACCAGGGTACAGCGGTCGGCAGGGCGCAGGATCTGGCGCATCTGCATCGCATCCGCCCCGGTCAGGTCGGAGTGGAGCACATAGATGTCGTAGCGGTCCGCACCCCCATGGCGGAGGATGGTGGCCATGCACTGCTGCCACAGGGGGATGAATTTTTGGTTGATGGAAAATAGTAAGTTCATATCTCTATTGTATCCAGACCGATCGTTTTATATACCTGCGGCCCGGGGCGCAGGCGCCCTCAGGCCCGTCTCTTTTTGGCGGCAGCCTCTGCGCGGGCGGCTTCGGGGCTTGTCTTGGCCGCTTCCAGAAAGCCGCTGGAAGCATAGATGCGGCACAGCCCCTGGCCGATCTGGCGCAGGCTCCGGGCTTCCGCCACCGCCATCCCACCGTCTTTCAGACTGGGCAGATGGCCGGCCAGCATATCCTTCAGCCTGGACTCGAACTGATCCAGAGTGGCGGCCTTGTAGACCGATCTGCCGTCCTGCAGCCAGTTGTCGTACACCGGGATATCCCGCAGCAGGGTGGGGATGCCGCAGGCCAGGGCCTCCAGCACCACGATCCCCTCGGTCTCCTCGTGGCTGAGGAACACAAAGGCGTCGGCCCCGCAGTAGGCGTCGCAGAGTTCCTCCGCGTTGACATACCCCGCAAACAGCACATTGCCGGGCGCCGCCTCCATGGCCTGGCGGATCTCGTCGGTGAGCAAGGCGTCGTCGGTCTGGCCAAACCAGATGAACCGCACCTGGGGCATCCGCCGGGCCAGCTCCACAAAATCCGGCAGGCCCTTGCGCACCATCCAGTGTCCCACCGAAATGACGCACTTCTGCCCTTCTCCCAGGCTGTACCGGGTGCGGAAGCGGGCTGCACGGTCGGCGTCCGGCTTGAAAAAGTCGGTGTCGATGCCATTGGAAAGGGTGTAGATGGGCCGTCCGATCTTGTAGCCCATCAGGATGCGGCGGGAATAGACGCTGGGGGTGATCACCACATCCCCCTGCCGGTAGCACAAAATCAGCCACCGCTTGAACAGGGGGGCCAGCAGGTTGGATCCCAAAAAGCTGTTGCGGAAGTCCTCCATGGTGGAGTGACCATAGTAGACCACCTTGCACCCGCGGGCATGGGCCCGGGCCGCCGCCAGCAGGGCGCTGGGCAGCACCGTATTCAGATGGACCACGCATTCCCGGGCTTCAGGGCCCGCAGGCGGCAGCTGGTCCACCAGGGGCAGGCCGGCGCTTTTCAGGGCTGCGGTCTGGTGTTCCAGGGCCTTGCCCACGCCGCTTTTGCGGACGGTATCGTAGCCGCCATGATAAATGCAGACAGACATGATGTATTCCCTTCTTGTACTGGCAGGCAGCGCCTGCGTAAAATGGTCACAGCAGCCGCAGGATGGCGTTCATGGCCACCGTCAGGCCGGTGCTGTAAGCCGCAATGGCAAAGGGCTTGCAGGTGAGGATGATGAGGGTGAACTGCCGCCACCCCATGGAAGTGGTGCCCGCCAGATAGCACAAAAAGTCATCCGGCGCCACCGGGAAAAAGATGGCCAGGGCAAACCATTTGGCAAAGCTCTTTTTGCCCAGCCAGCCGTCGTATTTCAGCAGCAGCTTGCGGGGGAACATCCGCTCCAGCAGAGGGCGGCCGCAGTACCGCGCCACCCCGAAGGCCGCCATGGACCCCGCGCAGATCCCCAGATAGTTGTAGGCAAAGCCGTACCACGGGCCAAACAGCACCACACCCGCCAGGCATCCCAGCCCGCCGGGCAGAATGGGGATCACCACCTGGATGGCCTGGAACGCCACAAAGGCCACAGCGGCCCATACGCCCAGTCCGGCCACCCAGGCCTGCAGCGCTCCCAGGTCGGTCAGCAGGCCCTTTTGCCAGGCCCATACGCCCAGCCACAGGCACAGGAAAAAACAGGCCCCGGACAGAGCCGCCGGCACGCCGGCGGGCAATCCCCCGTTGAGGGTGCGCCGCCGTTCGATGGCCTCACTGTACACCTGCATGGCCTGGGCGGCAAAATGGCCGGCAGAGTACCGTTCGGCCGTGGCCAGGGCCCCCGCCCGCAGGCTGTCGTTCCGCGTCCCGGACAGCAGCACCTCCAGCGCCTGATGGAAACCGGCAGCGTCCTTCCACTGCCAGCCGTTGACCCCGTTTTCCACCACGCCCTCCAGGCAGGGGTCGGCGCGGACGATGGCAGGCAGGCCACAGGCCAGCGCCTCAAAATAGGTCAGGCCCTGGGTCTCGCTTTGGGAGGCACACACAAAGGCGTCGCCTGCCTGGTAATAGCGCACCACCTCGCCGGGAGGCACCATCCCCGCAAACATCACCCGGTCCACAAGACCCAGGTCGGCGGCCTGCTGTTCCAGCTGGGCCCGCACCGGGCCGTCCCCGACAAACAGCAGCAAAGGGCGTGTGTCCGCAGGTTCCCTGGCCAGCAGGCGCAGCAGCTCCCCGTGGTTCTTCTCGGCAGCCAGGCGGCCCACCGACACCAGGATCTTCTCCTGCTCGGGCAGGCCCAGGGTCCGGCGCAGAGCGGGCTTGTCCTCCGGCCGGATGGGACGGAAAGCGGTCAGGTCGATGCCGGTCGGCACGGTGTAGACCGGGCAGCTGACCCGGTATTCCTGCAGCAGGCCGGTGACCTTGTTGGTGGGCGCCAGGATGGCGTCGCACCGGCCCGACACCAAGCGGGTAAATTCCTTCACCGCCGCCCGGCCGCACCGCTCGCTGGGGATCACATAGCGGGTGTAATCCTCATAGACGGTGTGGTAGGTATGCACCAGCGGGCAGTTGCACCGGCGTGCCAGCTGCCAGGCCGGCAGGAAGGTGGAAAATTCACATTGTGAGTGGATGACGTCCGGGCGCCAGCTTGCCAGGGCTTTCAGCCAGCGGCTCCAGGCCAGCAGCCGCACCCGCGCTCCGGGGTAGACACGGTCGGCGCTCATGCTTCCCAGATAATAGACGCCGTCTTCTTCATAAGACTGATTGGTGGACGACAGGGTCAGCACCCGGACGTCGTGCCCCTGGGCCAGCAGCTCCCTGCGCAGCAGGGTCACCGAACGCACCACGCCGTTCACGGCCGGGGTCCACCAATCGGTGGTGAGCAAGATCTTCATGGTTCAGCACCTCCGTAACAGAGTTTGTCTGAGAAAGCCGCTTCTTCCTATAAAACGAATCAGAAGCCGGACTTTTTGCAAAAATATGGAGAGTCCCAGTCCGTTTTCGGCACGAAAGGGCCGGCGGGCAGTGGGTGCTGTCCGTCGGCCCGATGATTCCGGTTTTATTTTAGCAGGTTTTTGAGCGCTCTGCAAGGCAATTTACCTATTCTTTGCAGCTTTACACCTGTTTTTATAAAATTCCTTAAGATTTTCACATCTGTGCAAAGAGGGTGCAGCCGCCCCGCCGCAGCCAGGCCAGCAGCGCCGCGCAGCCTGCCCCCAGCAGGCCGCAGCAGACGGCCAAAGCCCCTGCCGCACCCAGCACCGACTGCATCCCCCACCAGATCAGACAGAGCACCATCAGGACGCCCCATCCGGCAAACAAGGTCAGCACCGGCGCCGCGCCGCCTTTGACGGCAGCAGTCTCGTTGGTCCAGTGGAGGTTGGGCAGCCGCAGCCCCAGCGCCAGGCCCATCGCCCCGCTGAACAGGACATACAGACCCGCACCCAGCAGAGCCAGCACCCCCTCCCAAAAGCTCCCCCCTGTCACCCACAGCAGGCAGAGCATGGCAAAGGCCGCGGGGGGCAGCGTACAGGCCAGATGGAGGTCCAGCTTGGCCCGCAAAGCCTGCCAGGGGGTCACCGGCAGGCTTTGCAGCAGCCAGAGGGTCTTTCCTTCCAGGGACACCGAAGGCGGGGTCAAAAGGTTCATGGAGGCCACGGCGCACACCGAAGCGCAGCCCAGCGCCGGGCCGTATCCTGCCGGCAGCATCGCCAGCACGGCCGACAACTGTCCCGCTTTCCACAGAGCCGCCGCCCCCATCGCCGGCAGGAACAGACTTGCCAGCATCCCGTTGACCAGATAGCTGGTGCAGCTGCCCAGCCGCCGGAACTCCCGCTCCAGCAGCGCCCTGCGCAGGCTGTGGGCGCGGATGGCCCCGGCCCGGCTGGCGGAGCGGCGGGCTCCCCGGTGGGTGGTCATCAGCCGCAGGTAGCTGCGGCGCAAAACCAGTCCCACGGCGCCCAGGACCGCCAGAGACACCGCTCCCAGAACGGCCAGGGCGGGCAGATCGCCCACCGCAGCCTGCCCCAGCAGATACAGCACCCAGGCGTCGGCCCGCAGGCCTCCGGCAAAGCTGTCCAGATGGGTCATCAGCCAGATCATCCCCTGCTGGATCCCAAAGTGGGCTCCAAAGGCAAACCCCAGCACCAGCACCGCGTACAGCAGGCTGAACAGGGGTTTGAACCGGGTGATCCGCTCTCCCAGCAGGGCCGCGGCCCATCCCGCCAGGCAGGCCGCCGCCAGCACCAGACAGCCCAGGAACACCGTCACCGGCACGAGGGCCAGAGCGGCGCTCCACGGGTGGGCTCCAAACAGCAGGTACACCCCATACGCCGGGACCAGGATCACGGCCAGGTAGCCGGTGCCCGTCAGCCAGACACAGCCCATCCGCACCGCCAGGATCATCCCCGGCGGGATGGGCAGCGAGAGCAGCAGTTCATTGTCCCGGGGGCGGTACAGTTCCCCGTAGGCCGCGAAGGCTCCGCCCATCACCCCCACCAGCCAGGCAGGCACCAGCAAAAGCACAAAATACAGCCAGTCCAGCCCGGCCTGGGTGAGAGGGACGCAGACCAGCCAGGCCAGCAGGCCCACGCTGCCCGCCACGGTGAGCAGCACCAGCACCATCAGCGCCCCAAATCCGATCACACGCCAGCCGGTGCGGCTGCGCCCGGTAGCGGCGTTCCGGCGCAGAAAAGCGGTCATCTCCAGCAGCTGTTTTTTCAGCATGGCCCGCAGCAAGACGCTCATCCCTGCCCCTCCTTTTCCTCGACCAGTTCCAGAAAGACTTCTTCCAGCGAGTCGTCTCCCCGCACTTCCTCCATCGAGCCGGCACGCACCAGTCTGCCGCCCCGGATGATGGCCACTTTGTCACACAGCTTTTCGGCCACCTCCAGCACATGGGTGGAGAAGAAGATCGCTCCGCCCCGGTCGCACAGACGGCGCATCAGCTGCTTGAGCTGGTGGGCCGCCTTGGGGTCAAGACCCACAAAGGGCTCATCCATCAGCAGCAGTTTGGGGTCGTGCAGCAGGGCCGACAGGATGGCCAGCTTCTGCTTCATGCCGTGGGAATAGGCGCTGACCGGTTGAGCCAGGTCCCCTGCCAGCTCAAACAAAGCGCCGTATTCCTCGATCCGCTCTGCCCGCAGCGGCCCCGGCACCCCAAATACATCCCCGATGAAGTTGAGGTACTGGATGCCGGTCATATACTCGTACAGGTCGGGGTTATCGGGGATGTAGGCCATCTGCCGCTTGCAGGCCAGCGGGTCGGTGCGGATGGATATCCCGTCCACCAGGATATCCCCGCCCTCGAACTGCAAGATGCCGCAGCAGCTTTTGAGGGTGGTGGTCTTGCCTGCTCCATTGTGCCCGATGAAGCCGTAGATCTCCCCCGGGCAGATGTGCAAAGACAGGTCATCCACCGCCTTTTTATCCCCATACGTCTTGGTCAGATGCTGGATACGCAGCATAAAGCGCCTCCTGTCCGATGGCAGCTGCCATCATTTAACATTCATGTTAATTGTGAGCCGATTATAGCAGAAAGACTCCGCCCTGTCAACGGGCAGCGTACAATCTTTTTGATATCAAAATCATATCATTTTATTCTGCATCTGTCAAGAGGGCACAAAAAAGCGGCAGGCTGAGCCTGCCGCTTCCTGTCTTTTATTCAGTCGTCACCGCCACCCGGCGGATGCCATAATAGCCAAACAGCTCTGCCGCCGCCGGGCCGATCGTTTCACCGCTGACCGCAATGGGGATAGCGGGCGGGCAGGCCACCGTGGGCAGCGCGCAGACCCGGCCCACCGCCTGCTCCACCGGCACAAGGGCCTGTCGGGCAAACACCGCCTGACGGATGGTGCATTGGGGGCGCGCCTGTTCTTCCAGACGGACCCAGAGGCCGGGGGCCGGCGCATTCCGGCGGAAAGCGCCTTCTGCCGGGGCTTGGACCGCCGCTTTCACCCCCTGCTCCACCCGCTCATAGTCCAGAGGGCGGTTGCCAGGAGCGAACATCAGCACCACATACTGCCCGTCGGCGTATTCGCATTCCACTTTATGGACGCGGAGAAGATCCGCCAAAGCCCGGCCGCTGCGGCCCAGGGCGTTGGCATCCAGCACCAGTTTGAGGGGCTCTGCGGGGCGTACCAAGCCGGGGGCCAGACGAGCCAGGCGGGCTTTCAGGCCGTTCACCGCTTCCACACAGGCAGCCAGCTCTCCCGGCCATGGCCCTGCCAGCGCACCGGCACACAGGTCCAGCGACTGCATGATCAGATAGGACGGGCTGGTGGAGCCAAACAGGCACATGGCGCCCCGCACTGCCGCCGGTTCGGGCCGCAGCAGGCCGTGCCCCAGGTGCAGATAGGCCCCGCCGGTCAGCACCGGCAGGGTCTTGTGGGCCGAGTCGCAGCACAGGTCCGCCCCCTGATCCAGGGCGTGGCGGCTGCCCCCGGGCAAAAACCGCAGGTAGGCCCCATGGGCGTGATCCACCAGCAGGGGCGTCCGATGGGCATGACAGACAGAGGCCAAAGCCCCTACATCCTGCATCCCGCCCAGGTAGTCGGGGCTGGTCAGGTAGACGCCGAAGGGGCTGTTCCCCGTCTGCTCCAATCCGGTCAGGGCCGCATCCAGGGTTTCCGGGGACATCGGACAGGCGCAGAGGCTGCCGCCCTGCCCGTCTGCCGGGGGCCACAGCCAGCGGATATCGAAATCCAGCAAGGCCGCAGCGTACAGCAGAGCCTTGTGGGCATTCCGGGCCGCCAGCAGCACCGGTCTGCCCTGCCCCGCCGGGGCAGCCTGGAGAGCCAGGAACAGCATGGCCCGGATGCACTGGGAAGAACCCTCGGTCCCATAAAAGGTGCCCGCAGAACCGAACAGCCGGGCGGTATTGGTCTCGCTTTGGGCAATGATCCCCTCCGCCTCATACAGCTCGTCCGCCCCGGCGATCTCGGTCAGATCCCAGGCCTCACAGCCCAGCGGGCCGTGACCCTTGTGCCCCGGCATATGCAGCCGGGATATCCCTGCTTCGGCATAGGCCCGGACAAAATCCGCAAGAGGGGTGGCGCTCATTCGCACCCCTCGCCGTCGGCACAGGCGGTGCAGGCGCCGCCCACCTGGATGGGCACCTCGATGCCCTGGGCTGCCAGGTCCTGGTTCTCGGCCACCTGGATCATGATGGCGCATTCGATCCGCTTTTTGAACAGCTCGCAGCCATACTCATACACCCCCGAGATGCTGCCGGTGGCGTGGTAGGCGTTCGCCGCGCAGCCGCCCGAGCAGTACAGCTTGGCCCAGCAGTCCTTGCATTCGGGCCGGGCATAGGCGTTGCAGTGGCGGAACTCGTCCTGGGCTGCCGTGTTGGTGACCCCTTTCCAGATATCTCCCAGCAGGTATTTGGGATCGCCTACAAACTGGTGGCAGGGGTACAGGTCGCCCCAGGGAGTGACGGCCATATACTCGGTGCCCGAGCCGCAGCCCGAGATCCGCTTGTAGATGCAGGGACCGCCGGTCAGGTCGATCATGTAGTGGTAGAAGGTGAAGCCCCGGCCCTCCCGGTCCCGGCGCAGCATCTCCTTGGCCAGCAGCTCGTACTGGTCCAGCAGGACGGGCAGGTCCTCCTGGGTGAGGGCGCAGGGATCGTCGGGCTTGGAGACCACCGGTTCCATGCTCAGCTCGGTAAAGCCCAGATCTGCCATGTGGAAGATATCGTTCGTAAAATCGGTGTTGGCATGGGTGTAGGTGCCCCGGATGTAATAGTTCTTGCCGCCGCGGGCCTTCACCAGCTTCTGGAACTTGGGCACGATGGTATCGTAGCTGCCGCGGCCCGCATAATCCACCCGCAGCCGGTCGTGGATCTCTTTGCGGCCGTCCAGGCTGAGCACCACGTTGCTCATCTCCTGGTTGCAGAAATCGATCACATCGTCGTCGATCAGCATACCGTTGGTGGTCAGGGTGAAGCGGAAGTTCTTGCCCGTCTCCTTTTCGCGGCCGCGGCAGTAGGCCACCAGGTCCTTGACCATCTGCCAGTTCATCAGGGGCTCGCCCCCGAAGAAGTCCACCTCCAGGTTGCGGCGGGTGCCCGAGTTCTCAATCAGGAACTCCATGGCCCGCTTGCCCACCTCCAGGCTCATCAGGGCGCGCTCGCCCTGGTAGCGGCCCTGGGCCGCAAAGCAATAGGAGCAGTTCAGGTTGCAGGTATGGGCCACATGCAGGCACAGGGCCTTGACCACATGGCTGCGGTTTTTGAAATCAAAGGCCATGTCCTCGTAGATATCGGGGCTCCACAGCTTGCCTGCCGCTTCCAGCGCGGCCACATCGTCGATGCACTGATCCAGGTCTGCGGCGGTGACATCGGGGCGGGCGGCGTATTTGGCCAGCAGGTTGGCGGCCAGCTGGTCCCGGGGCATTTCCTTGTACAGGGCAATGACGTCATAGGCCACGTCGTCCACCAGATGGACCGAGCCGCTGCAGGTATCCAGCACGATGTTGTATCCGTTGAGCTTATACTGATGTACCATTCTGTCCTCCGTAAAGCACAAAACAGCCCACAAAAAAATGCCGCCCGGCAAAGGCGGCATCCGATGGGGCCAAGTTTACTTGTTTGCGTTCTCGCACTTCTGGTTTGCCACGCCGCAGGAAGTCTTGCAGGCAGACTGGCAGGAGGTCTGGCACTCGCCGCAGCCGCCGGTCTGGACGCTCTTGGTCAGGTCGCGGGTCGCAATGGTCTTGATTCTCTCCATGGTATGTACCTCTCTATTCTCTATCGTTTACGCTGGAAACTGCGCCGGGCGGGCGCACCCACAGCACGCGTATCTTGTTTGATATGATAACACGGTTTGCCCCTGCTGTCAAGGGCTGCCATCCTCAAAGGAGGGCAGGCCGGCCAGCACGGTGTGGACTCCCAGCTCCCGGGCGCGCTGCAGCAGATACCGGTAGCGGCACAGCAAAGCCTGCCGCTCATAGATCCGCTGTTCCACCAGGTCCGGGTCCACCTCCAGATTGAACATCATGGCGTTGCGGCGCAGGCAGTACAGGCATTCTTTCAGTTCTTCCTCCAGTTCGGGGTGATAGCGCTCATGCTCCATATCCCGGTGCACCCGGGGGGACAGCAGGCTGGCGCGGCTGGCAGCTTCGGACATGGCAGTCTCCTCCTTGCTCTTTTCTCGCAGCTGGGTCGTTTATCCCATTCTACGCTTTGGGGCTGGCAAAATATGCCGATTTTTTTATTTTGGGGGTTGACATTGCCCCTCCCGGCGGCTATAATATAGAGCGTCGGCAGCAAACGCTGGCCCGCAAAACAGAATACGATGGGGATTTGCATAGTGGTAGTGCGGTAGACTCTGACTCTACTTGTGGGAGTTCGATTCTCTCATCCCCAACCATGCCTCGTCCGATGGGACGGGGCTTTTTTGTTGTCTATTTTTCCGCAGCGCCAAAAAGCCCGCCCCGGCGGGAACGCACGGGGCGGGCAGGAAGGTTTTATGAAATCAGAAGGTATGGGATTTATTCGCAGCGAGAATCTCAGAGCAGGGTGATGCGGCCTGCGCCGTAGGGGTTCTCATAGTCCAGCAGATAGCCGGCATAGTCGGCCAGGGGGCTGTTGGCGCTGGTGATGCTGCCGCCGTTGAACAGCATGGCGTAGCTGGACAGCACCAGGTAGTCCTCCGAGACGTAATCCTTGACCAGGGTAGCGCCGTCGAACATGGCAAAGCCGTCTCCCAGGCTGCGCAGGGTGTAGTTCATGCCGGCCATGTTGTAGGTGCGGGCGGGGTCCAGAGGCTCATAGGCGCCGGTGGCCTTGTTGTAGATTTTGATGTTCTGCACACGGGGCGTACCGGTGGCAGGGCCGGTCCAGACGTTCTGGTCGTCGGTCTGGACGGTGTTGGGGATATCGGTGTGGATCTCATAGGTCGCGCCGGCCACCTGCAGGAAGCCGCCGTTCTCCTGGCCCGAGCCGGCGTAGCGCGCGCCGAACTCCAGGGCGTTCTGGATCTGCGCGCCGGTGACCGACATCAGGCAGGCCACGTTGCCGAAGGGGCTGACCGTCTTGCAGGTCATGTAAGTCCAGTCGCCTGCGGGCACGTCGGCGCGGATGCCGCCGCCGTTCATGATGGCGATGTCGCAGTCCAGCTGCTCGATCTCATTGAAGTAGGCATAGATGCCGTCGGCCACCAGGTCGCCCATGTTGGTCTCCTGCGAACGGATCAGGCGGTCGCCGGTGACGGGATCGTTGATATAGAAGTTGACCGGGCTCTCGGCGATCTTCTCGCCCAGCATATCGTCCACGGCGTTGATCCAGTCGGTCTGGAGGATCAGGGTCTCATTGAAGGGATTGACGTTGGTGGAGGAGATCAGCTCGGTGGTGAAGTTGCGGTCGGTGTCGATGGTCATGCGGCCGATATTGCCCAGATAGCAGCCGGTCTGGGTCAGCAGCACGGGGTTGCCCTCGGCATCCCGGACCGTCTCCCCTGCCATGACGGTGTGGGAGTGGCCGTCAATGAAAGCGTTGAAGCCCACCGTGTGCTGGATGACCTCGCGGCTGGTCCAGGGAGAGGAGGAGCCGTCCACACCCAGATGGCCCAGGCCGATGACAAAGTCGGCGTAGAGCCATGCCTCGTCGATGGCCTTCTGCACTGCGTCGTAGAGGGCCTGACCGTCATCGCCGCCGTCGATGCCATAGATGAACTCGTTCTGGCCGGCATCCATAAAGTAGGCCGGGGTGGATTTGGTGATGGTCTCGGGGGTGGTGACGCCGATGAACGCCAGGATGCGGCCGCCGCGCCAGAAGTACTTGATGGAGGGCAGCACCTTCCGGCCGGTGCGCAGATCCTTGAAGTTGCAGCTGATGTAGGGGAAGTCGGCCTCCTCGTTGACGATGGTCAGGATGCGGTCCATGCCATAGTCGAACTCATGGTTGCCCAGGGTGGCCAGGTCATAGCCCGCCGAGTTCATCAGCTTGATGATGGAAGCGCCTTTGTCCATGGCGCCGTAAGCGGTGCCCTGGATATGGTCGCCGGCATCCACCAGCAGCACGTCCATGTCCGCATCTTCGTAGCTCTTTTTGAGAGCTTCGATGTTGGCATAGGTCAGCTCAGGGGCCTCGTTGTCAATATAGGTATGTACGTCATTGGTATACAGGATGGTGATGGGATGCTTCTCAGGCGCAATGAACAGGCCGTCCGCAGCCAGCGGGGCGCCCGTGAGGCCGAGAGCCGCAGCTGCACCCGTGGCAGCGCCGGCGGTTTTCAGGAAATTACGACGCGATATGTAATTTTTCATCGGAACATCCTCCTCGTTCGGTTGTTTGTGGTTTTGGTCAGCTCTGTGCCGCAGGCTATAGAAAATACCCGCAGTACCACTGCTATAACAATAGCATAAACGCGGACCTAAAACAAGAC
The DNA here is from genome assembly GCF_002161515.1 of Faecalibacterium sp. An58. NCBI lineage: Bacteria > Bacillati > Bacillota > Clostridia > Eubacteriales > Oscillospiraceae > Faecalibacterium > Faecalibacterium sp. An58. Next base: position 4,757 of record NZ_NFHX01000018.1, on the reverse strand, counting down.
CCAAACCGTCAAAAAACGGTACTTTCTGCCAAAATAGGAAAACATCTTGGGCAGTATCGCCAAAACCGGCCAGAGATTTTCCCCGCCCTGTCCCAAATAGAAAAAAGCGCCCCGCCCGCCCGGAAAACCGGGGCAGGCAGAGCGCCATACAGGCACGATTTATGCGTTGGGACGGGCCGGCTCGAAGTCCACCTTGCCCAAGTTGACGTCGGCGCGGACAATGGTGATCATCAGGCTGTCGCCCAGATTCCAGGACTTGCCCGAGACAGGGTCGGACAGGCGCACGCCTTCGGTCAAAAGCGCGCCGGAGGGGGTCAGGCTGCCCACAGGGACAAAGCCCTCCACGCCGTTGTCCAGCTCCACAAAGACGCCCCGCTGGGTGACGCCCGAGATGGTGCCCTCGCGGCATTCCCCAATGTGCAGGCGGGCGTATTCGGCCTTGTAGCAGTCCTCGGCCCTGCGCTCGATCTGCATGGCCACCACTTCCTGGGCGCTGGACTGCTTGCTGACCTTTTCGGCAAAGTCGGCATAGCGCACCGTCAGCGTCTCCTTGTCGGTGCCGGACAGCAGGTCGGTCAGGATGCGGTGGATGGCCAGATCGGGATAGCGGCGGATGGGGCTGGTGAAGTGAGCATAGTCTTTCAGCACCAGGCCGTAGTGGCCCTTGGGCTGGGCCTGGTATTCCGCCTTGGACATGCACCGCAGCAGGCCGGTGTGGATGATCTTTTCATAGGGGGTGCCCTTGACCCCTTCCAGGATGGCGCTCAGCTCTTTGGGCTGGGGCACCTCAGCTGCAAAGTGGTCGTTGATGCCGCAGGCCTTCAGCAAAGTGTGCAGCCGCTCCAGCTTCTCACTGTTGGGCTCCTCGTGCACACGGTAGACAAAGGGGATCTTGCGGGTGCGGGCGAAATGGGCCGCGCACTGGTTGGCCAGCAGCATGAACTCCTCGATCATGGCCTCGCTCTCCCCCTGCACCCGCTTTTTGACGTCGATGCACCGGCCGTTCTCGTCCAGGATCAGCTTGACCTCGCCGCTCTCGATGTCCATGCAGCCCCGCTGGCGGCGCAGGCCGGCGCGCAGGCCGTACAGCGCCTTCATGGCGGGCAGCTGGGCAGCCACCTCGGCGTATTTGTATTGCAGCTCGGTGTCGGCGGTGCCGGCCAGCAGGGCGTTGATCTCGCTGTACACGCCCTTGACCCGGCTGCGGATCACCGACTTGACAAACTTGTAATCCACCAGGTTGCCCGTCTTGTCCAGGTGCATCAGACAGGAGAAAGCCAGACGCAGCTCCCCTTCGTTCAGGCTGCAGATGCCGTTGGACAGCTGCTTGGGCAGCATGGGCACCACCTGGTCCGCGTAGTAGACGCTGGTGGCACGGCTGAACGCCTCATTGTCCAGCTCGGTGCCCGGCTTGACATAGTGGGACACGTCCGCGATGTGGACCCCCAGCTCAAAGCCATCGGGGGTCTGGTTGAGGCTGATGGCGTCGTCGATGTCCTTGGTCTCGGCGCTGTCGATGGTAAAGATGGGCAAGGCCCGCAGATCCATCCGGCCGGCGGTATCCGCCTCGGAGACCGATGCGTCCTCCAGCTTTTTGGCTTCCTCCCGCACCTTGTCGGGGAAACGGACATGGACATCCCGGTCATACAGCAGGGCTTTGGCGCAGCGCTTGGCCTCCTCACTGGAACCAAACCGCATGGTGACAGCCACCCGGTGGTCCTCCTGGCGGGTGCCGCGGCTGCGGATCTCCACCGCCACCTTGTCCCCGTCCCGGGCGCCGCCCTCGCCGTCCCGGATGATCTGCATCGAAATGGCAGGGCAGGCATCGGGCACGAACACCAGACGCCCGCTGATCCGGCGGGCGGTGCCCACCAGGTCGTTCTTTTCCTCCAGCACGGCCAGGATCTCACCCTCGTCGCTGCCCTCCACCCGGGGATGGGCCAGTTTCTCCACCAGCACCCGGTCTCCCGGCATGGCGCCCTTCATCATCCGGCCGGGGATAAAGATGTCCCCTGTGCCGTCCTCCAGCATGGCAAAGCCAAAATTCTTGCCCAGCTTGACCAGGGTGCACACCAGGGCCTTATCCTTCCGGCCCGAACGCACCGTAAAGAACACGCCCTCGGTCTGGCAGACCACAGCCTCCCGGACCAGCTGGTCCAGCGCCTCCATCACCTTGCGGTCGGCAGCGCGGTCTCCGCCGAATTTGACTTTCAGGTCCCGCACTGTACAGGGCTGCATCTGGATGGCCCGCTCGATCTTGTCTCTCATTGGCATATCAAATACTCTCCTTCACATCCTTCTGCGTACCGCCTGCTGCTTCGGGCGGACGCGCTGCCAGGCCCGGGGCCGTGCCCGGGCACAAAAACAGCCCCGCTTTTCCTGCGGGGCCTCTCTGGCGTGCCGTGCCGGCACACCTTCGGGGAAGCCAGTTTCTGCGCCCTGTATCCCCTGTTGTGGTTTGCGATCCTCGCTGTTCCGTCCGGGTTGCGGTACCCTGAATTTCCGGCGCGCATGCAATACGCTTGAACATTCAGACCGCGGCCCCTGCTCCGCCTCGCCTGTTTCGTCCGCTGGACGCGGCTCGGCTACGCAGCCACAGGACGCGGCAAAGCATGTCAGCCCAGGCGGCTGGACAGCACGCAGGCGGCGATCGCCACCACGAAGAAGATCACACCGGCGATGCGGGTCACTTTGGCCAGCATCTGGTCGGCGGGGCTCAGGCGGGTAGTATTGGCGCCCTGCATCCCGCCGCCAATGGCGCTGGACAGGCCCTGGCCGTGGGTGTGCTGCAGCAGGGTCAGCACAATGATCACAAGTGCAACGATCAGCAGAACAACGCCGCCGACAATCTCATAAACCGTCATGTGTAGAACGCTCCTTTAAACTCCCGGGCAGCCCGCTGGGCCAGCCCCCGAATCGATTTGCATGGAAATACCTTTATAGAATAGCACAAGATCCTGTCAAAAGCAAGATGCTTTGGAGCTATTCCTGTTCCAGCAGCCACAAAGCTTCGCACACCTGGGCAAAGATCCGGGCGCTGGAGCACACGGGGTCGGTCTGGCCGTCCTGCAGCACCACCACCGCATACCGGGGGTCCTCCGCCGGGCAGAACCCCGCAAACCACAAATTCATCTTCTCCTCCCCTTCCGCAGTGAACTGGCCGGTCTGGGCGGTGCCGGTCTTGCCGGCGGCACTGCCATGGATGGGCGCGCCCTGCCGGCCGGTGCCCTCTGCCACCACCCCCGTCAGCAGCTGCTGCAGCCGCTGGGCGGTCCGGGCCGAAAACACCTGCCGGGCAGCGGGGATGGCGCCGCTCTCCACCACTTCGCCGCTCTCTCCATCCAAAACAGCCAGCACAAAGCTGGGGGTACGGCAGACGCCGCCGGCGGCAATGGTGTTCATCATGGCGGCCACCTGCAGGGGAGTGGCCAGCAGCTGTCCCTGTCCAAAGCTGAAGTTGGCCAGCTGCCCCGAGGCCTCCAGCGTCTCCAGGGCGGGCAGTTCCCCTGCCGCCCCCTGCAAGCTGCCCGCCACCGGCGTGTGCTGGCCAAAGCCCACAGCCCGGGCCGCTTCCAGCACCCGCTCGGCTCCCAGCTGCTGCCCCAGACGGATGAAATAGCCGTTGCAGCTCTGCTCCAGGGCGGCAGCCAAGTCCACCGTGCCATGGGCGGTGCCCGAAGCACAGCGGAACACCTGTCCGTCCACCATGGTATAGCCGGGGCATTCCACCACAAGACCGTCCAGTCCCGCCTCGATGGCGGCAGCCGCCAGCACCGGCTTAAACACCGAGCCCACCGCATAGGCCGCCAGGGTGCGGTCCAGCAGAGGGCTGCCGGGCTGATCCAGGCTGGCGGCCACATAGTCCGGGTCGTAGCCAGGCAGGCTGACGCTGGCCCGCACCTGGGCGGTGTCCACATCCAGCACAAGGATACAGCCGCTGGTCATGGTCTGTGCCGCCACCGCCTCCACCGCCCGCTGCACCGGCCGGGAAATGGTCAGCTGCACATCCGCCCCTTCAAAGCCCGCCCGGGTGTAGAGGGGCTGGGTCCCCTCCACCAGACGCCCCTGGCCGGTCACCTCGCAGGTGATGGTATCCCGGCTGCCGCTGCCCGCCAGCTGGCGGTCCAGAGCGGCCTCCAATCCTGCCACGCCCCGCCCTTCCCCGTCCAGATAGCCGATCAGGTGCTGGCACAGGGGCGCCTGGCAATACCGCCGGACCGACGGGTAGGCATAGACCCCCAGCGCGGACACATCCCGGCTGACCTCCAGCAGAAAGGGCGCCGCGGCGTTCCTGCGCTGGTACAGCGCCGCCTGCCCTGCCGGCGTGGCCGCATCGTACAGGCGGACATAGCTGCTCTCCCCCGGCAGACAGAGGGCATACCAGCCGGTCTGCAGCCCGGTGAGGGGCAGGCCCTGGCAGTCATAAAATGTGCCCCGCCGGGCGGGCATACTGAGGGTGACGCTGCTCTGCCCCGCAGCGCGGGCTGCATAGCCGGTGTTGCTGGCGGCCAGATACAGCCTGCACAGCACCACTACAAACAATCCCACCAGCACCCCATACAGAGCGGTGATCCTCCGTACAGACAAAAGCCCGCACCCCCTTTGCAGACAGTGTGGGCCGGACAGGGTCCGGTTATTCGTAAGCGCTCAATAATCCCCCGTGAGGGATAAAGAAAAGAGCTCCCATAAGGAACTCAAATCGGTTAAAATTATTTGAGTTTGCAATACTCGGGTAGGCTTTCGGCCCAGGGGAGCAG
>NZ_NFHX01000017.1:0-46869 GCF_002161515.1 Faecalibacterium sp. An58 | reverse complement strand
GCTCCTCTCAACTCCGTTCGACTTGCATGTGTTAGGCGCGCCGCCAGCGTTCGTCCTGAGCCAGGATCAAACTCTTTATAAAATGATATTTATCACTTTAAAAAGTGTTAAATCTTGTTTCTCAGCACGCAATCGCTTGCGTCCTGTGAATTACTTTTTTGGAATTTTAAGTGTTTCCAACACTTTAAAAGGTTCCGTTACAAGTATTCGATATTGTTCAATTTTCAAGGTCCTGCGTCGCTCTGTCTCTCGACCGGCGACCTGTTCATTTTACCACATCCGCTTTTGCTTGTCAAGCTCTTTTTTGAAGCTTTTCGCAAGCTCTTTTGCGTTTTGTGGGCGCCCCGTGGAGCGCTCATGTATAGTACTACTCTTTCCTCCTTTTGTCAACCCCTTTTTTCAACTTTTTGGGATCTTTTCCGCTTCTCTCCCTGGCCCCTGATTCCCTCTGAAATTCCGGCTCCATTTTTGGGCAACATTCCGAAAAACACTAAATGTTGTGGTCAGAGACTTGACTTGGCCCTAAATAATGGTATGATAGACATTGTAGAGCAGGCGGCCGCTGGCCGCCTGTTCCATCGCACAGACGCGCAGGGCCTATTTCCTATTAATAAAGAGAGGCTGTTCCGGACGGTCCCCGGGCAGAGGGCAGGCCTGCCATAACCATAGATGCAGCTGCGGCGCGGCCGGCGCCCTGTGCAGTCTGCACCAGAGAGAAGGAGGACCTCATGAAGATCATCAAGCGGAACGGCACCGAAGTGCCCTTTGATATCACCAAGATCATTGTGGCTGTCTCCAAGGCGAATCAGTCGGTGGACGAAAAGCTCCGCCTGAGCCGCGAGCAGATCACCCAGATTGCCGCAGCGGTCACCGACAAGTGCCAGTGTCTCAACCGCGCTGTCAGCGTGGAAGAGGTACAGGATATGGTGGAGAACCAGCTGATGGACATCCAGGCCCACGACGTGGCCCGCCACTATATCACCTATCGCTATGTACAGAACCTCAAGCGCCAGACCAACACCACCGACGAGCGCATCCTCAGCCTGATCGAGTGCAACAACGAGGAGGTCAAGCAGGAAAACTCCAACAAGAACCCCACCGTCAACAGCGTGCAGCGGGACTATATGGCCGGCGAGATCTCCAAAGACCTGACCGCGCGGCTGCTGCTGCCCCCCGACATCGTCAAGGCGCACCAGGAGGGCCTGATCCACTTCCACGATGCCGACTACTTTGCCCAGCATATGCACAACTGCGACCTGGTCAACCTGGAGGATATGCTCCAGAACGGCACCGTCATCTCGGGCACCTTTATCGAGAAGCCCCACAGCTTCTCCACCGCCTGCAACATCGCCACCCAGATCATCGCCCAGGTGGCCTCCAACCAGTACGGCGGCCAGAGCATCAGCCTGACCCACCTGGCTCCCTTCGTGGATGTCTCCCGCAAGAAGATCGCAGCCGAGGTGGAAAGCGAGATGGAGGGCCTGCCCGTCACCGAGGAGCGGAAAAAGCAGATCGTGGAAAAGCGGCTGCGGGCTGAGATCAACCGCGGCGTCCAGACCATCCAGTACCAGGTGGTCACCCTGATGACCACCAACGGCCAGGCTCCCTTCATCACCGTCTTTATGTATCTGGGCGAGGCGCGCAGCCCCCAGGAGAAAGCCGATCTGGCCATCATCATCGAGGAGACCATCCGCCAGCGCTACCAGGGCGTCAAGAACGAGGCCGGCGTGTGGATCACCCCCGCTTTCCCCAAGCTGATCTATGTGCTGGAGGAGGACAACATCCGCCCCGGCTCTCCCTATTATTATCTGACCGAGCTGGCTGCCAAGTGCACCGCCAAGCGGATGGTCCCCGACTATATCTCCGAGAAGAAGATGCTGGAGCTGAAGGTGGATAAGAACGGCGAAGGCCACTGCTACACCTGCATGGGCTGCCGCAGCTTCCTGACTCCCTATGTGGATCCCGAGACCAACAAGCCCAAGTATTACGGCCGGTTCAACCAGGGCGTGGTGACCATCAACCTGGTGGACGTAGCCCTGAGCTCGGGGGGCAGCTTCGAGCAGTTCTGGAAGATCTTTGACGAGCGACTGGACCTGTGCCACCGGGCCCTGCAGGCCCGTCACAAGCGGCTGCTGGGCACCCTCAGCGACGCCGCTCCCATCCTGTGGCAGTACGGCGCCCTGGCCCGCCTGAAGAAGGGCGAGAAGATCGACAAGCTGCTGTTCGGCGGCTACTCCACCATCAGCCTGGGTTATGCAGGTCTGTATGAGTGCGTCAAGTATATGACCGGCAAGAGCCACACCGACGCCGAAGCCAAGCCCTTTGCGCTCAGCGTCATGCAGCACATGAACGACTGCTGCAAGGCATGGAAGCAGGCCGAGAACATCGACTACTCCCTCTACGGCACCCCGCTGGAGTCCACCACCTACAAGTTTGCCACCTGCCTGCAGAAGCGGTTCGGCATCATCCCCGGCATCACCGACAAGAACTATATCACCAACAGCTACCATGTCCATGTGTCGGAGCAGATCGACGCCTTCACCAAGCTCAAGTTTGAGAGCGAGTTCCAGGAGCTGTCGCCGGGCGGCGCCATCAGCTATGTGGAAGTGCCCAATATGCAGGATAACCTGGAGGCCGTCATGAGCGTGCTCCAGTTCATCTACGACAACATCATGTACGCGGAACTGAACACCAAATCCGACTACTGCCAGTGCTGCGGCTACGACGGCGAGATCCGGATCGTGGAGGACGACGGCAAGCTGGTGTGGGAGTGCCCCAAGTGCGGCAACCGCGACCAGAGCAAGCTGAACGTGGCCCGCCGCACCTGCGGTTATATCGGGACACAGTTCTGGAACCAGGGCCGTACCCAGGAGATCCGGGACCGGGTGCTCCACCTGTAAGTGCCAAAAACCCCCGCCGGATCGCTCCGGCGGGGGTTTCTTTGTGTCATCCTATGTCTGCCCGGGGACCCTCAGGTCCCGGGGCGCCGTATCGGTTTCCGGCAGGGCGCTCAGACAGCGCAGGCGCGCACGCAGGCACGCAGGGCCCGGGCGTTCTCCGAGACTACCTCCACAGGGCGGGTGTAGTCCAGCCGCAGCAGCCCCAAGAGGCTCTTGGCATCGGCGATCTGGCCGTTGGCGTCATGGATACCCACGTCGCTGTCCAGCGCGCTGGCCACATAGGCGATCTTATTGATCTGGTCAATGTTTCTTACTCTGACTCTCTCGATCATAAAAGCATCCATCCTTTCTGTCGGTTTTGGTCGGCTTCGGTCAGTTCTGGCTGTCCAGGCAGAAGCCCCAGCGGTCAACGCAGGCGTCTTCCATCCGGCTCTGCATGGCGGCCTTGGTGCTGATCGAAGCAAGGATCAGTTCGATATATTTCATAGTGGTCTCTCCTTTTGGTCTGAGCAATGGCTCCCATTGCTCGTGCATTGCCCGGGCCAAAGCTCCGGTGCGCAGCCCTCGCTTTGAAACCAAACGGGCCACTTATTTCCGGCGGCGACCGCCGGCCTTTCCAGGACGCCCTCTATCTGCGTCCTTGCCTGTATTATATTCATCCTGCACAACGAAATCAATAACTTTTTGTGAACAATCACGGATTTCGGCGTCACATACAAGTTTTACCAGTCCCAGGCAATATTTTTCGTTCCATCTACACGGAAAAGTGTTCGCGCATCGTACACACTCTTATTTGCAGAACGATCTGTAATTCTGTAACAAACAAAAGGCCCTCCCAGGCAGGGCCATTTCTGCCGCAATTACCCTGCGGCAAGGAGGAATTTCCATGAACTACGCCAACATCAAATACTGCGACATCGCAAACGGTCCCGGCGTGCGCACCAGTTTGTTCGTCTCGGGCTGCACCCACCGGTGCCCCGGCTGCTTCAACGAGGTGGCCTGGGATTTCGGCTACGGCCAGCCCTTCACCAAAGAAGTGCGCAACCAAATCTTTGCCTCCTGCCAGCCCGACTATATCGCAGGGCTGTCCCTTCTGGGGGGCGAGCCCATGGAGCCGGCCAACCAAAAGGAACTGCTCCCCTTTGTGCGCAATTTCAAATCCCTCTACCCTGGCAAGACGGTGTGGTGCTATTCCGGCTACACCCTGGAACAGCTGCTGGGGCAGCAGCCCAGCCGCTGCCGCTGCGCCGAGACCGACAGCCTGCTGGCCCTGCTGGACGTACTGGTGGACGGTCCCTTTGTCCAGGCGCAGTACAATATCTCCCTGCGCTTCCGGGGCAGCGCCAACCAGCGCCTGCTGGATATGCCCAGGACCCTGGCAGCGGGCCGCCCTGTCCTGTGGGAGGATAAACCGGTCTTTTCCACCCACACCATGGACTGACGGATTGACCCAAAAAGACAGCCCGGCCAAAAGGCCGGGCTGTCTCATACAGGCCCAAATATGCGGCGGGAACGTCCGGGACTCACTCCCGGAGGTCTCCGCCCTGTTTTTTCAGCTTGTTCCGATACATCAGCTGATCCACCTGCTGCAGGATCTTCTCGGCGCCGCGGTGGGGCGGGCGGCAGTGCAGGACCCCGATGCTGACCTGATTGAAGGGGCAGGGCGCCCCCTCGTCCCATCTGGAACAGGCCTTGATCTCCTGGAGGATGGCCGCAGGGATCACCCCGGGCCACACCGCCACAAACTCATCTCCGCCGAACCGGTAGACCCTGCCCCGGGGCGCCAGTATCTCCGCGCTGATCCGGGCAAAGTGCTGGAGGTAAGCGTCCCCCACCATATGGCCGTACTGGTCGTTGATCTGCTTGAAGCGGTCCAGGTCCATAAACACCACCGAGAACAGCTTCTGCTCTCCCAGCATGGCGTCCAGGTCCTGCCACAGACAGGCGCGGTTCCCCAGACGGGTGAGCGGGTCTTCCAGGGCGGCTTTTTCCAGCTGGACCATCCGGTCGGTATCCAGCAGCGCCCGGTACAGGATGAAGTAGGACACATAGATGACGGTCAGCAGAAGCAGCACCGCCAGCAGATGCACCACCTTCCCTTCGGTATCCAGGAAGGACAGATGCATGGTGTACAGCAGCAGGAGCCACAGGCAGTTCTCCGCAACGATGAAGCGGTTCCAGTGGGCGGGGGCGCCTTCCATGTGCTGCAGCACATAGTTGTACTTGGGGAGCGCCAGCCGGTAGAAGGCCGTCAGGCTGGCCAGGAACAGCAGGCTTTCCACCGCCACAACGGCCCAGGGGCCGTTCAGGTCCAGCAGGGCGGTCAGCTGGATGGTCAGTGTCAGCACCCCCAAGGTGTAGATCCAGCAGGTGCACATAACGATGGCCAAACCGGTCCAGGTGCCCTTATAAAGGTATTTGTAGGGCAGCAGGTAGAGAAAACTCAGCGGCGTCATCTGCCCGTTGCCCGTTGGAAAGCCCATCGCCTGCATCCCCATCCACGCCGCAAGGAAAACCGCCGTAAAGGCGGCCAGCACCCCGGCGGTGTACCGCAGGCTGTACCGGCGGCGGGCGCACAGCTCAAAGGTGAGCAGGTTGAAAAACAGGACCTCCAGCATGGGCATGGCAAGCGCCAGCCATTGCTCCAGCAAACTTGCCATAATCCCTCACTCCGAGAACATCTTGGTGGACAGATACCGGTCGCCGGTGTCGGGCAGAAGGGTGACGATGGTCTTTCCCTTGTTCTCGGGGCGGCGGGCCAGCTGGATGGCGGCCCACAGGGCGGCGCCCGACGAGATGCCTGCCAGCACCCCTTCCTCACGGCCCAGACGGCGGCCGGTGGTGTAGGCTGCCTCGTCGGTGACCGGAAGGATCTCGTCGTAGACCGCGGTATCCAGCACCTTGGGCACAAAGCCTGCCCCCAGTCCCTGCAGGCCGTGGGGGCCCGGCGCACCCCCGCTGAGCACCGCCGAACCGGCAGGCTCTACCCCCACCACACGGATGGCGGGATTCTTTTCCTTTAAATAGCGGCCCACGCCGGTGATGGTGCCGCCGGTACCGACGCCCGCCACAAAGAGGTCTACCTGGCCGTCGGTGTCCTCCCAGATCTCAGGGCCGGTGGAGCTCTGGTGGGCGGCCGGGTTGGCGGGGTTATCGAACTGGCCGGGGATGAAGGAGCCGGGGATCTCGGCGGCCAGCTGTTCGGCCCGGGCAATGGCTCCGCTCATCCCTTTGCTGCCCTCGGTCAGCACCAGTTCGGCGCCGTATGCCTTCATCAGCAGCCGGCGCTCTACGCTCATGGTCTCGGGCATGACAATGATGACCCGGTAGCCCCGGGCTGCCGCCACGCTGGCCAGACCGATGCCGGTATTGCCCGAGGTCGGCTCGATGATCACCGCGCCGGGGCCCAGCAGGCCGCGCGCCTCAGCGTCATCCAGCATGGCCTTGGCCACCCGGTCTTTGACCGAGCCGCCCGGATTGAAGGCTTCCAGCTTGGCAAGGATCCGGGCCTCCAGCAATTCGTTCTGCTCGATGTGGGTCAGCTCCAGCAGGGGCGTATGCCCGATCAGCTGGTCGGCGGATGTATAAATATGGCTCATGGGTATACCTCCTGTGCGGGCCGGGGGCGGCCCTTTGCCAGGGTGTATCTGCCCCCTACGGTTCGGTCTGCCAAAAATACCATCTGCCGCGCCGCTGCGGCAGGTCGGGACGAATCTTGCGGCATCGTTGGCTTTTCCGATACACCCCTATTGACCACTGGTTTTAAGGGAATTATAACTTTGGGCACTATTTTTGTCAACACTCCGACCGTATACGGTTGAAAATCCATTTACCTTGTCGTATAATAGGTAAAAAGCCTGTGCCCCGCGCAGGCTGGACAGGAGCGGATGATATGATCGTTTCCACCAAGGGCCGGTATGCCCTGCGGGTCATGATCGACCTGGCCGAACACCAATCCGAGAAATACACCCCTCTGAAAGAGATCGCCGCCCGCCAGCAGATTTCGGAAAAGTACCTGGAAAACATCCTCAAGACCCTGGTGCAGAACGGTTTGCTGCAGGGGCTGCGCGGCAAAGGCGGCGGATACCGCCTGACCCGCGACCCCAGCCAATACCGGATATCGGACATTTTGCTGTTGACCGAAGGCAACCTGGCCCCGGTGGCCTGTCTGGAGCCGGGCGCCGACTGCGGCCGGCTGTCCGAGTGCCGCACCTACGAAATGTGGCGCGGCCTGGACGAGGTGATCCGGGCCTATCTGGACAAGATCACCCTGGCCGACCTGGCGCGCCCCGCCCAGGCCGGGGACGACTATGTGATCTGACCCCACCCCCGCATCCCGCAAAGGATGGCGGGGGCTTTTTGCGCCGTCCGCCCACAAAACAATGCGGGGGCCGGCCGTACGGCCGGCCCCCGCAGAGGGACCCTATCTTTCGTGACGCAAAAGTTCTTTTGTTTTGGTGCGATCAACAACAGAAGGAATATTGGTTCTATTCCTCTTTGCCGCCACATCGGATGGGTGTTTTACCCGAGCGCGCAGGTGGTCTCTGGCACCCGCACGCCCCTTATATCATCTCCCGGTATGGTGCCCCGGGGGTGTTATAAGTAAAGTTTCTCAGTTGTACTTGACATCAGTCTTTGTCAAAGTAACAGCAACACCAACAATAACACTGTCTTTTGCACGATCAGGTTCATTCCCAGCAAGGCAATCAGCCTTAGCCACACTTACCGTATAATCCCAAGTAGCATTATCAACAATTTCGTCATCATTGACCATGCTTACTGCCCAGTCATCCAGCTTATCAGCAATCTGCTCAGTAATATACTCATCGGTCATGGCACGGCTAACATGATACATAATCCAGTAAGTTTTTTCTCCATAGCTAGCAGGAGCAAAACTAAAAGTATCCATATTATCCTTATAAGTAGCGCCGAGCATAATATTCTCTACGGCAGTAACCTGATTCCAACCATTGGGAATTGCAGAAAGGTTCTGGGACACTGCATTAGAAGCAATAGTATAGTTATTAGCAACAAATGCCACAGCTTTATCCAACGTAGTGCTAGAACTAGCGCTCAGTTTGGCCTGAGTCACATCACTTGTATCTCCCAGAACGGTTACAGTATAGCTAGCGCTCGGAGTGACTTCTTCCCCGTTGCCATTCTCGCCGCCGTTGCCGGTGCCCTCACCGCAAGCGGTGAGCATGCTGACGGCCATGATGCCGACCAGCGCCAGAGAAGCAATCTTCTTGAGTTTCATAATGAATTTTTCCTCCTTATGGTGTATAAAAGATAGAGACCCAAAACAGGTTCAAAGGAAGGTCCTTTCCTTTGTGTGCCTATCATAACATACCCCCCCCGGTGTCAAGACCCAATTTTCAATTTTTCCATTTTTTCTTTATTTTCTTTAGTTCATGTGATCTAACTTTAGAGGCAGGAGGAGTTTGAGGCAAACGAAAAGCGCACGCGAAAGCGTGCGCTTTTTGCTTTCCGCCGGCTCTTGGGAAGGGCGGCTCAATATTCCTGATGCAGGCCAAGCAGGGCTTTGATGTAGGCGAAGGTGCGGTCCTGGCCTTTGTCGCGCACCATGCGCAGCAGCTTTTCCAGCATGGCCCGGGAGGCCGGGTGCATCAGGTAATGGCTTTTGCTGCGCTCATAATACTCCCACGGGGAGGCGTCGGTATACTTGTCCCCCAGGTACACCTGGCTGGCGGCGATGCGGTCGCAGACCATCTCGCAGATGTACCGCAGGGGGATCTTCATGCCGGCCAGGCCCCCCTTGCCGGTGCCGTAATCGATCCAGTATTCCAGGTGATGCTTGTTGCGGCCCTTGTGGTGCAACCAAGCCGCCGTGTATCCCTTGGCCTGGCGCTCGGCCTCGTTGGGGCTGTGGTCCCCCTGGTAGTAGATGCAGCCCGGGATGAACTCGGTGGGACTGTACTTGCTCAGGTCATGGGCCAGCCCCTGCCGGTACAGGCCGCAGGCAAAGCAATACTTCATGACCAGCAGCTTGTGATGGGTGATGGTGTCAAAATGCCCCCGGATGTTCATCGCGTTCCACTCCTTTTCCTATTTTTGCAAGGTCCTACCGCCGGAAGCGCACCTTCAGCTGCCCCGATTGCAGCTTTTTCAGGTCGGCGCTCTCCGAAAAGTCCTCCCGGTCCTGGGTCAGGCTGGGGTTATAATAGGGGTCGTCCAGGATATTTTCCCTGCCGTGACGGTCGTACAGCCGCTGCTGCTCGGCCGCAAAGCGCCGGGCCTTGGCCGGGTCGGCGTCGTCCGCCCCCCGGCTCTTGCTCTCGTGGTGGTACAGCCAGGCGTAAGGGGTCCACAGGATCCGGAACCCCGCGTCCCGGGCCCGCAGACAGAAGTCCACGTCGTTGAAGGCCACCGCGAACCGCTCATCCAGGCCTCCCACCGCATCCCACACACTGGCCTTGACCAGCATACAGGCCCCGGTGACGGCGGACAGATCCTGCACCGTGGCAGCCCGGAACATATACCCGCTGCCGCCCCGCTGCTTGTACTTATGGCTGTGCCCCGCATAGCCGCCCAGACCGGTGATCACGCCGGCGTGCTGGATGGTGTCGTCGGGATAATAGAGCATGGCGCCGCAGATATCCCCGCCCCCGGGCCGGGCGCACTGGCGCAGCAGCTCGGTCATCCAGTCCCCGTCGGTCACTTCCACGTCGTTGTTCAGCAGCAGCAGATAGCTGCCTGCGGCGTAGCGGCGGCCAAAGTTGTTGATGGCCGAGAAGTTGAACCCCTTGCCCGGATACTGGACCACCCGCAGCCCATCGTAGCGGCGCTGGGCCTGCTTGTAATACGCAAAGGTCTCGGGCTGCTGGGAGTTGTTTTCTATGACGATCACCTCGTAGTTTTCCCACAAGGTGCGGGCGTACAGGCTGTGCAGGCACTGTTCCAGATCGTCGGTGTGATCCTTGTTGGGGATCAGGACGCTGACCTTGGGCTGGCCCTGGATCTGCCATCTGACCCGGTAGGTGCTGGGGAACAGCCCGTCCTCCACCTGGCCCTGCTGGCCGGTGCGGGCGAGATGGGCCTCGATGGCCCGCTTGGCCGCCGCCGTCACATAGGGTTTGGCCGCAGCGCCCCCGGAGGTGGAACCGCTGTGTACCCGCCAGTAATACAGCACCTGGGGCAGATGGGCCGCGCCCCCCACCGCCTCTGCCAGGCGGAAGAACAGGTCGTGGTCCTGGCTGCCGTCGTACTCGCCGCGCTCCCCGCCGACTCCCACATACAGTTCCCGGCGGAACACCGCCAAATGGCAGATGTAGTTGCAGCACAGCAGGTAATCGGGGGCAAAGTCGGGCTTGAAATGGGCCGTCAGCGGCCGGCGGATGTCCTTTTCAAACAGCGCTTCGTCGCTGTACAAAAAGCCGTCGGGCTTACCCTCCGCCCGCAGGTCCAGGATGGCCTGTCCCATGGCGTACATGGCATGGGGGGCCAGCACGTCGTCGTGGTCGGCCAGGGCCAGGTATTCCCCGTCCGCCAGCAGGGCGGCGGCGTTGGTGTTGGCCGCGATGCCCTTGTTCTCCACCTTGCGGCAGCGGATGCGGGGGCAGCGGGCCTGGTACTCCGCCACGATACGGCCCACCTCGGGGTGGTCGGCGTCGGACGCATCCGCCAGGCACAGCTGGCCATTGGGGGCCGTCTGGCCCACAAAGGAATCCAAAAAGGCCCGCAGGTAGGCCGGCGGGGTGTTGTACAGCGGGGTCAGGATGCTGATGGTGGGCAGGCCGCAGTTCTCCCGCGTTTTGCCCTCGTACTCCGCCCGCTGGGCCTCCAGCACCTTTTTGGCGGGCAGGTAACGGGCCTTCCTGCCAAAAAAGCGCCGGCGCACAAAGCCGGCCCCCCGGCGCAGCATGGCGGGCAGGCCCTCCTGCCTTGCCACCTGCACCGCGTATTGGCCCAGCTGTGCCATCCGTTTGCGCTGCTGTTGGTCCATGCCTTATACCTCCCCCCGCTGGGTGGCCTTGTAGGCGTCGCAGACCGTTTGGGTGTCCCCGTTCATCTTCAGGCGCCCATGGCTCAGCCAGGCCACCTTGGTGCACATCCGCTCGATCTGCTCGATGGAATGGGATACCAGAATGACGGTGGTGCCCCCGGCCATCAGCTCCTGCATCCGCTTTTCGCATTTCTGCTGGAACAGGAAATCCCCCACCGCCAGCACCTCATCGGCAATGAGGATCTGGGGCTTGGTGATGGTGGCGATGGCAAAGCCGATACGGGCCACCATGCCCGAGGAATAATTCTTGAGGGGCACGTCCAGGAAGTTTTGCAGCTCGCTGAACTCCACGATCTCGTCAAACTTTTCATCCAGGTACTTGGGCGAAAAACCCAGCACCGTGCCGTTGAGGTAGATATTCTCCCGGGCGGTCAGGTCCATGTCGAAGCCGGCCCCCAGCTCGATGAGGGGGGCGATGGTGCCGCGCACCACCACCTGGCCCCGGGTGGGCTTATATACCCCTGCAATGGTCTTGAGCAGGGTGGATTTGCCCGAGCCGTTCAGCCCCACCAGGCCGTAGAAGTCCCCCGGCATGATGTTGAGGCTGACGTCCCGGAGGGCGTAAAACTCGTCGTAATGCAGCCGCCCCTGGACCATGGCCAGAAAGTATTCTTTCAGGCTCTCGTGCTTTTCGCTGGCCAGGTTGAAGCACATCGAGACGTTCTGGATCTCGATGATGGGCTGGGTATTGGGTGTGTCCATCCGTGCTCCTCCTCTCTCAAATATGCAGCACAAAGCGGTCCTGGGTGCGGCGGAACACCACAAGGCCCACCGCCATCGACACCACTGCGCACAGGCCGCACACCTCCACCATCCGCAGGTCCAGCGGCACGCCCCACATGACGGTGCGGCGGAAGCCGGTGATATACCAATAGATGGGGTTGAGGGCGATCACCTGCTGCATATTGAACCCGCCGATGGAAAAGGTCATCTGGGCAGGGTCATAGAAGATGGCCGAAAAGTACAGCAGCGCCGTGATAAAAACGCTCCAGATGTGCTGGATGTCCCGGAAGAACACGGTGCACGCCGCCAGGAACAAGGACACTCCCAGGCTGAAGAAGAACAGGGTCACCAGCGGGTACAGCGCCTGGAACACGGTCAGGTGGAAGGGGCTGCCGGTGAACACCATCACCAGCAGCAGCGCCACAAAGCTGAACACACAGTTGACCATGGCAAAACAGCACTTCTCCAGCGGGAAGATATACTTGGGGATATACACCTTTTTCAGCAGAGGGGCGGCGCTGATGATGCTGCCCATGCTGGTGGAGGTGGATTCGTTGAAAAAGTTGAACAGCAGCTGGCCGCACATCAAAAAGACGGGGAAATTGTCGATGCCGCTGCCGCGCATATCCATCAGGCTGCTGAACACCGCCCAGTAGACCAGACACATCAGCAGCGGGTTGAGCACGCTCCACACCACGCCCAGCACGCTGCGGCGGTATTTCAGCTTGAAATCCCGGCTGACCAGGTTATACAGAAGATAGCGGTAGCGCCAAAGGGCGTTCCACATTGCGCTCAGTTTTGCCACGGCGATCACCACTCTGCAAAGAAATCAAAGGTCTGCTGGGCAAAGGGCTGGTGCCGCTTGTCCTTATCGCTGGTCTTATGGGGGCAGCCGCAGTCGGGCCACACCACGCCCACGGTGGGGTCATCGTAGGGGATGCCGCCCTCGGCGGTGGGGTCGTAGACGTCGGTGCACTTATAGCAGAACTCGGCCACATCGCTGAGCACCAAAAAGCCGTGGGCAAAGCCCTCGGGGATATAGAACATCTTCTTGTTCTCCGCCGACAGGGTCACCCCCACCCACTTGCCAAAGGTGGCGCTGTGGGGGCGGCAGTCCACCGCCACGTCGTACACCTCGCCCAGAGTCACACGCACCAGCTTGCCCTGGGTGTGCTGCTTCTGGAAGTGCAGCCCGCGCAGCACGCCCCGGGAAGAGCGGCTCTGATTGTCCTGCACGAACTCCCGGTCGATGCCCGCCGCAGCGAAATCGCCCTTCTTGTAGGTCTCCATAAAGTAGCCGCGGTCATCCCCGAACACTTCCGGCTGGATGACCACCACCCCGGGGATCTCGGTCTCGGTAAAAGTAAACTTGCCCATAATCGTTCTTCCTCTCTATCCAATGTTTTCTATTCCACAGGCTTTGCCCGGTCTGTGCGTATCGATTTGCGGCCCCACAAAAAGACCGCCGCGCCCATTGCCAGCATCCCGGCTGCCGCCGTCCCCAGCACCAGGGCCAGATGCCCCGCCGGGGCCACGTCCTCCGCCGCCGGATGCGCCGCGCCGCGGCTGCCCGCCAGCAGCGCGTCCAGCCCTTCCGGCTGCAAAGGCACCCGCACGCTGGCCGTCTCCTGGTAGGCGTTGCCCTGCACGGTGTACACCGCCCAGGCCTCCAGCTCCTCTCCCAGGATGTACTCCTCCGGCAGGTCCACCGAAAGGGTCACGTTCCCGGCGTCAAGGCCCGCCGCCAGAGGCAGGCGGATGCCGGGGGCATTCAGGGTCAGCTGGCCCAGCGGGCCGCCCCCGCCCCGGACGCTGATCTGGACGGCATTCTGTGCAGGGTCAATAGCAGTATACCCGGTCCAGGTAGAAAACGCATATTCCAGCAGTGTGCGCACATCGGCATAGCGGTCGGCACGGCTGTCGCTGCGCATGACCACGCAGATCAGGCGCAGGCCGTTCTTCTCGGCCAGACAGATGTAGGTCTGCCGGGCGATGTCGGTGTATCCGATCTTGGAGCCCAGGATGGTGGGTTCGTAGAACATACTGGAGCCCACCCGCATGGAATCCTGCTGGGAGAAATAGCGAGTGACCGGCTGGTGGTTGGTGGGCTGCATGATATACATTTCGTTGTTGGTGAACAGCTGCTCAAAGCCGGGCTGATCCAGCGCCCACCGCAGGATCCGGGCCATATCGTAGCAGCTGGTGTAGTGTTCCTCGTCGCTGATGCCATGCGGATTGGAAAAGTGGGTGTGCTGCAGCCCCAGCTGAGCAGCCTTGGCGTTCATGGCGTCCACCCCGTCCTGGATGGTCCCCTCGCCGATGTATTCCGCCAGCACGTTGGCCGCGTCGTTGGCGCTGGCCATCATGGTGGCGTACAGCAGGTCCTCCAGAGGCACCTGCTCCCCTTCCAGCAGGGCGATGTGGCTGGAGTCGGTGCCGGCCAGGGAGTATACGTCCTCATGGGTGACCGGGTAGCTGCCGCTCCAGTCCCCCTGGGCCTTTTCGCACGCCAGACCCAGGGTCATCACCTTGGTGATGGAGGCGGGGTGCAGCTCCTCATCCATATTCTGCTGGGCCAGCACCAGGCCGCTGGCCGCGTCCATGATGCAGTAGGCCCGGGTGGCGGTCAGCTGGGGCCCTGCCGCCCGGGCAGGCAGCGCCAGCACCACCAGGGCCAGCGCCGCTGCAAAGGCCCCGAAGGCCTTGGCGATTCCTCTCATGTGTTCCTCTTCCCGGCGGGAGGCCCGCCGTTTTTCTGTCCATTTCCCCGTATGGGGTGCATCCGGGCGTTCCCAGATATTTTTTAGTATAGCACACTTTTCAGTGAGGGGAAAGAGGTCTTTGCAGCAGCACCGGCTGGATCTGCCGTCCGTCCAGGGCCTGGGACAGCGTCTCGGAGACAAGCTCCAGGTCCGCCTTCAGGCTGTGGGGCTTGTTCTGTGGGTCGTCCTGGCCGTAGGGCACAAAATAATAGCCCTTGCGCTGCATCAGCCGGGCCATATTCTCCCCCGAGCCGGACAGGCCGTCGTTGGTGGACACCGCCACCACCACCGGACAGCCCACCCGCAGCAGGCTTTTGGCTGCCAGGGTCACCGGCGTGTCGGACAGGCCGGCCGCCAGCCGGGCCAGGGTGGCCCCGGTGCAGGGCGCGATCACCAGGGCGTCCGCCAGCTTTTGGGGTCCCAGAGGCTCCACCGCCGTCAGGGTGTCCAGCACCTCATGGCCGGCCGCTGCCGCCAGCCGGGCCTTCCAGCCGGCGGCGCTGCCAAACCGTGTGTCGGTGCCCGCCGCCGCAAAGCTCATGACGGGCAGCACCCGCCAGCCCTCCGCCGCCAGCCGCGCAGCCTGCGGCACAGCCGCACCCAGGGTGCAAAAGCTGCCGCACACCGCAAAGGCCACCGTTTTTTGTCGTTCAGCGTTCATTCTGCCACCTCCCGTTCCCGCAGGATCTCCAGCACGGTCTGGGCCACATACTCCCCGGCGCTGTCGGGGGCGCACCGGGCGGGCAGGCCGGGGGCGGTCATGGCCCGGCGGCCCAAAGCAGCAGCCGTTCTCAGATCCACCCCGCCGGGGGCGCTGGCCAGGTCCACCGTCAGGCTGTCCGGGGGCAAAGCCTCCAGCACCTGCCGTCCCACCACCGGGGCGGGCACCGTGTTCACCAAAATATCAAAGCCGGCGGCGGCCTGGCGCAGTCCGCTCAGCGGGACGGCCCCGGCCCCCTGGCTCTGGGCCAGGGCCCGCTGGCTTGCACGCCGGGCGGCCACCGTCACGCGGGCACCCAGAGCGGTCAGCCGCGGGGCCAGCGCCTGCCCCACCGGGCCGTACCCCGTCACCCCCACCCGGGCGCCCCACAGGGTGCGGGGGCGTTTTTCCAGCAGGATGCCGATGCACCCTTCCGCCGTAGGGATGGCGTTGCGGATCACCAGTTCGGGCCGGGCATAGTAGTCCACCAGCTCCACTCCGGCATCCGCGGCGATGCGGGCCGCCCGTTCCGAGGGCCTGCCCGCCAGCGCCACCGCCCCAGGGCGGGCAGCCCGCAGCAGCCCCGCCATCTGGTCATCCAGAGGCATGGGCAGCAGGATGTAGCCGGCCCGGGCGATCTGCCCGATGCCTCCTACCTGGCAGCCTGCCCGGGCCAGCGCCCGGGCAGCGGCGGCCTGCCTGCCGTCCTCCCCGATCACCGCAAACAGTCTGTCTGTCATGGTCTATCCCCCCTGTGCCCCAGCCTATGCCGGGCCTCTCCGGGTGGTGACAAAAACGTCCCGCCCGGACGACATGTGCGTACGGGCGGGACACATACAGGGAAATTTAGCGCTGAGAGTGTGCGAGCCGCTTTGCGGCGAGTGCGCGGTTCAGCGCTAAATTTTGTCCCCAGGGGGATACCAGGGGGAAGGAATTTCTGACGCGCGGCTGCGCGCAGAAATGGGTTCCCCCTGGAGCGTGTCGTTTTTCGACACGCTGAAAAGCGGGCCGCTTTGAGCGGTCCGCTTCCATTGGGATGATTTATTTCAGATACCGCTCCACGGCCCGGGCCACGATGCCGCCCAGCAGACCGCTGACCAGAAATTCGGCCACGCCCTGGATGCCCACCAGCAGCACCACGAACATCAGGGGATTGGACGCGCCGTTGGCGGCCACCAGGCCCTGCACATAGTCGCAGTGATAGAATGCCAGCACGATATACCCCATAAAGAACAGGGTGTTGAGCAGCGGGGCGCACATGGCGCTGATGATGCAGCTCCAGGTGCCCTTTTTGTCCAGGCGGCGCAGCGCCTCGTAGATCAGGCCCACGCACAGGCCCATCAGCAGACGGGTGCCCACGCACAGGATCAGCGTGTGCAGGGGGCTGACCTGGAACAGGGCGCTGGTCATGGCCGAACCGCCGCTGACCGCGTCATAAAAGCTGACCAGGCCGAACACCGCGCCCAGCACCAGGCCGGCCACCGGCCCCATGGTGATGGCGCCCACCGCAATGGGCAGTGTGAGGAAGCTCATGTAGAGGGGCCCGACCGGCACGCTGCCCAGACCGATGGCTTTCATGACCAGCTCGATGGCGATGAGCAGCCCCAGGCGGGTCAACACTTGCAGATGGGTATTGTTTCGTTTTGTCATGATAAGACCTCCTGCTGCCGTTCCGTCCAAACTGCCGGATACGGCGCACGCTGGCCGCCCCAAAGGGGGCGGGGTTTGCTTTTGCTTTTTACTTGTCACAGGGGAAACGCACCCCCGCGCTGCGCCGGGCCGCCGTCAGGACCCGGCTGACCGCCAGGGAGGTGTCCAGCATATGGCTGCACAGCTCCTGGTCCCCCGCGTCGATGGCACGGGCAAAGGCCTCGAATTCGGCTGCGCACCGGATGCGCTTGCCGTTGAGGGAATAGTGTTCCTCGGTGCCGTCGTTCAGGTGCAGGGTCAAAGGGCCGCAGAGATTGGCGGTGCTCTTCTGGAGCAGATACCCCTTGGTGCCCTGGATCAGATAGCGGGCGGGTGCGGCGCAGTCCTTGGCGGCAATGCTGACCGCCTTGAAGGAGCTGTAATCCATGGTGAGGATGCCGCTGGTATCGACGCCCTTTTCGACGTTGGCGGCATAGTGCACCTGCTGGGGTTCCCCAAACAGGCCCACGATGTAGCTGACGTTGTAGACCCCCAGGTCCATCAGGGCGCCCCCCGCCTGGTTCGGGTCGAATACAGGGGCGGTCTGCCCTGCCAGGAACGCGTCGTACCGGCTGGAATACTGGCAGAAGCTGCACTGCACCACCTTGACCGGGCCCACCCGGGGCAGCAGCCCCTGCAATTTGCGGTAGTTCGGCAGGTATTGGGTGGTGACCGCCTCAAACAGGTACAGCCCTTTGCTGCGGGCCAGAGCCGCCAGCCGGGCCGCTTCGGCGGCGCAGGGGGCCAGGGGCTTTTCCACGATCGCATTGCGGCCGGCCTCCAGGGCGGCTTTGGCATAGGCTGTGTGCAAGAGGTTGGGCAGGGCGATGTAGACCGTGTCCACCGCTTCCAGCAGCCGGCCATAGTCGGTGACGTGGAGCGGGACCCCGTACTGCCGGCACAGCGCCGCGGCCTTTTCGGCGCTGCGCTCGGTGCTGCACAGGGCGGCCACCTCCACCGTCGGGGCCTGGACCAGCCAGGGCAGGAACTCCTGGACGATCTTGCCGCTTCCTACGATGCCCAGTTTCATCCTGCATTCCTCCTTTTGGGCTGGGTCCGGGCCGTGTGCTCCCGCCGGGGCGCAGGCAGACGGCGGCCGCGGCGGGCGGGGCGGCTGTTCATCTCATACAGCAGCGCCAGCCCCTTGAGCATCAGCTCGGGGTCATAAGTGAGGGGGTGGCGGCACAGGGGCGCCACATATTTGGCCAGGCCCCCGGTCAGCACCAGGGTGGCGGGACAGCCCAGCTCTTCTTCGATGCGCTGCACCATGCCGTCCACCAGCACGGCGGTGCCCAGCACCGACCCCGAGAGCATACACTCCTGGGTGGTGGTGCCGATGGCATGGGCCGGCCGGGCCAGATGGATCTGGGGCAGCTGGGCGCACCGGTCTCCCAGCGCCCGCAGCCCGGTGGACAGCCCCGGGCAGATGACGCCTCCCCGGAACACCCGGCGGCCGTCCACCACATTGAAGGTGGTGGCGGTGCCCAGATCGACCGTGATGACCGGCAATGGGTAGTTGGCCGCCGCATAGGCGGCGTCGGCGATCCGGTCCTTGCCCACCATCTGGGGTTCGGGCACCCCCATCCGCAGGCCGGTGCGGATGTCAGGTCCTACGATCACCGGATCTTTGCCGGTGTAGTGCCGGGCGCAGGCGGCCAGCGGCCCGGTGAGCTGGGGCACCACGCTGGTGAGCACAGCCCCCTCGAACCACACCTTGCGCTCGGGGTTGCGCCGCCGCGCAAAGATGCGCTCCATCTCGGCGCGGTATTCGGCGGCGGTGCGGGTGCGCACCGTGTCCATGTGGGCCACAAAGCATACACGTCCGTCCCGGATGCCCCCAAGGGCGACGGTGGTGTTGCCTATATCGATGGCTAAGATCATGTTGTCAGAAAGCCTTTCGGCCCCTCCTTTCACAGCGGCGGCCGCACAGCCGGGCGGCCTGCCATGTCGCTTTATTTTACATCATTTCGCCGCCGGATACAAGGCCCGGCGCAAGATATTTTGGCGGGCTGCCGTCAAGGGCGGGTCAGCCGTACCGGCGCACCGCATCCAGCAGGGCCGGACCGTAGCGCTGGGCCCTGGCCTCGTTGATGCCGGGGATCTCCAGCAGCTGGGCCATGCTGGACGGGCGGCGGGTGCACAGCTGGCGCAGCGCCGCGTCGGAGCAGACCGTGAAGGCAGGGAGCTTATCCCGGCGGGCCAGTTCCTTGCGCACGGCGTAGAGGGCGGCCAGCAGCTGCTGATCCCCCGGGCCAAGCCCCGCCGCCCTGGCGGCCGGTGCGGCCGGCCTTGCCCGGGGCGCGGCGGGCCGGGGCGCCGGCAGGACGGTTTTGGGCTGCAGGCAGCTGGAGCAGTTGCCGCAGCGGACGGGCGCCTTCTGCCCAAAGTAGTGCAGCAGTTCGGCCCGCAGGCACCGCTGGGTGGTGGCGTAAAAGGTCATGTACCGCAGCCGTTCCCGGGCCAGCCGGGCGTTCTCCTGGCGCTGGACCAGAGGCCCGGTGCCCTCCGTCTCCTCCTTGTCGATGAAAAACTGGGCGGTGCGCACATCGCTGGGAGCGTACAGCAGCACGCAGCGGGCAGGTTCCCCGTCCCGGCCCGCCCGCCCCGCCTCCTGGTAATAGCTCTCCAGGTCCCGGGGCATATTGTAGTGGACCACCATCCGCACATTGGGCTTGTCGATGCCCATGCCAAAGGCATTGGTGGCCACCATCACCTGCACCCGGTCAAAGAGGAAATCCTCCTGGGTGCGGCGGCGCAGTTCGGCGGGCAGCTGGCCGTGATAAGCCGCCGCCGCAAAGCCCAGCCCCTGGAGCGTCTGGGCCGTCTGCTCCACCTGGCGGACGGTGCTGCAATAGACGATGACGGGGACGTCCCCGGCCTCGAGCAGCAGATCCACCAGAGCGTGGGGCTTGTCCGAGTTGGTCAGCCGCTGTGTCTCGAACCGCAGGTTGGGCCGGTCAAAGCCGGTCACCAGCCGCAGGGGGCTGCGCAGTCCCAGCTGCTCCTCGATGTCCCGGCGCACCTGGCCGGTGGCCGTGGCAGTGAAAGCCCCCACCACGGGCCGTTCGGCCAGCCCTTCCACAAAGGTCCGGATCTGCAGGTAGCTGGGGCGGAAATCGTGGCCCCACTGGCTGATGCAGTGGGCTTCATCCACCGTCACCATGCTCACCGGGCGGCAGTGCACCAGGGCCGCAAAGCCGGGCATCAGCAGCCGCTCGGGGGCCACATAGATGATCTTGTACTGCCCCTCCCGGGCGCGGCGGAGCATCAGCTCCTTCTGCCGGTCGTTGAGGCTGTTGTTGAGGTAGGCCGCAGGCACCCCCGCCGCCACCAGCGCCCGCACCTGGTCCTGCATCAGGCTGATCAGGGGGCTGATCACCAGCGTCAGCCCCGGCAGCAGCAGAGCGGGCACCTGGTAGCACACCGATTTGCCTGCGCCGGTGGGCATCACCGCCATCACGTCCTGTCCGCGCAGCAAAGCCTCGATGATCTGCTCCTGCCCCGGGCGGAAACGGTCGTAGCCGAACACTCGTTTGAGCACGCTGTACCGGTCTTCCATAAGCTGCCTCCTTTCCTTTCCGGCGGCAAGTATACCACATTCCGGCCGCAGGGGCCATAGATTCCTTGCCGGGGCGATAGATTTTCCCACCGGGCCGTGCTATAATAAAGGCATACGCTGCGGCGGCCTGTCCGCCGTCTTTCATCAAGTAAGGAGTACGCCTTATGGAACAAAAGCTCATCACCTTTGCGGTGCCCTGCTATAATTCAGCGGCCTATATGCGCCACTGCGTGGACACCCTGCTGACCGCCGGCGAGGATGCCGAGATCATCCTGATCGACGACGGCTCCACCAAGGACGACACCCCTGCCATCTGCGACGAGTACGCCGCCAAATACCCCGGTGTGGTCCGCGCCATCCACCAGGAGAACGGCGGCCACGGGGAAGGGGTCAACCAGGGCATCCGCCATGCGGCCGGCATCTATTATAAAGTTGTGGACAGCGACGACTGGCTGGACACCGACGCTCTGGCCAAGGTGCTGGACCGGCTGCGGCTGCTGCTGCACCGGGGCACGGCGCCCGACCTGATGCTGTGCAACTATGTTTACGAGCACACCGAGGACGGCACCAGCCACACGGTGCGGTACACCAACGTGTTCCCCCAGAACCGGCTGTTCACCTGGATGCACGTGGGACGGTTCCGGCCCGACCAGAACATCCTGATGCACTCGGTGATCTACCGCACCGAGGTGCTGCGCCGGTGCGGGATGGTGCTGCCCAAGCACACCTTCTATGTGGACAACATCTTCATCTACCAGCCCCTGCCCTACGTCAAAAGTATGTATTATATGGACCTGGACCTGTACCGGTACTTCATCGGCCGGGCGGACCAGAGCGTCAACGAGAGCGTCATGGTCAAGCGGGTGGACCAGCAGCTGCGGGTCACCCGGTATATGATCGACTGCCAGGATCTGGACGCGCTGCCCCCCGAGCAGGCCCGGCTGCGCAGCTATATGATCCAGTACCTGTCGGTCATGATGGCCATCAGCGGCATCTTCCTGATCCTGGACGGCAGCGACGAGGCCAAAGCCAAAAAGGCAGAGCTGTGGGACTACCTGCGCGCCCATGTCAGCAAGCGGGTATACCGCCGCATCAAGCTGTCCCTGGGCGGCCTGACCGACCTGCGTTTCCCCGGCGGAGACAAGGTCACCGTGCTGGGCTACCGCCTGGCCCGCAAAGTGGTCAAGTTCAACTGATCCAACGATCCAACCCCCGCTTTCCCGGACAGGAAGGCGGGGGTTTCGTTTCGGGCCGGGCGCCTGTCATTTGCGGCGCAGCGCCACAGCGTACAGATCCTGGGCCCGGTGGCACTCCTCCACCAGCTCTTTCGGCTGGGCGCACAGGCCGTGGTTGTGCCAGGGATCGTTGAACCAGTAGCGGTCCTGGTCGTAGCCCACCAGGAGCAGGCAGTGCTCGTTCAGCTTCCAGTCGAACATCCTGCCGTTGGGCAGCCGCCACCGGTCCACCCCCGGCACCGGCTGAAAGTCGAGGGTGGCCCAGAACACCACCGGCAGCCCCTGGTCGATGTAGCCGCACAGCTCGGCGGCGCTTCGCCCGGTCTCGTCCACCACCGCAAAGTGGTCCGCAGCCCCTGCGGCCTCCAGCGCGCTGGTCATGGCCTGGCAGATGCAGGGGGCATAGCAGCCGTAGCCGGTGTGGTCGTGGGGGTCGCCGGGATAGACATAATGGGGGTCGGGGCCCCACAGCTGCCCGTCCTGCTCCCAGAACGGGGCATGGGGCAGGTCGCGCGCAATGAAGGTGTCCGGGTCCACCTGCACCCCCACCGCGCCCAGAGCCATCACGGCGCTGATGCTCTCGCAGCCGTTCACCCAGCGCCGGGTCTGGTCGATGTAGGGGGCCAAAATGATTTTTTTCATAGAATATCCTCCCAAGGCAGGGTGTCAGGCCCTGTCAAAACCGAGGGTTTTGTGGTATGATGGTAGAAAGCTTTACAGAGGTTTTACACGGGCGGCGCCCGGCCTCTGCCACCAGTATACTACAAAGCGGCCTGCTGCGCCAGACCGCAGGGAGGAACAGTATGAACAGTCTGATCATTGGCATCGCCGGGGGCTCGGGCAGCGGCAAGACCACCCTGGCTCTGCGGCTGAAAGCAAGATTCGGGGAAGAAGAGGTGCGGCTGATCCCCCACGACAGCTACTACAAGCGCCACGACGACCTGCCCTATGAAAAGCGCTGCCTGCTCAACTACGACCACCCCGACGCCTTCGACAACCAGCTGCTGGTCCATCACCTGCAGGAGCTGAAGGCAGGCCGCGGGGTGGACTGCCCGGTCTACGACTACGCCATCCACAACCGGTCGGACCAGGTGCGCCATATCGAACCGGCTCCGGTGCTGATCGTGGAGGGCATCCTGCCCTTTGTGGAGCCCGAGCTGCTGGAGCTGTTCGACTATAAGATCTTTGTGGATACCGACGCCGATGAGCGGATCCTGCGGCGGATTTTGCGGGACGTCAAAGAGCGCGGGCGCTCTCTGGACAGCGTCATCACCCAGTACCTCACCACCGTCAAACCCATGCACGAAGCTTTTGTGGAACCCAGCAAGCGCAACGCCGACATCATCGTGCCCAACGGCGGCGAAAACGGCCCCGCCCTGGAAATGCTGGTGCACCACATCCGCAGCCTGATCCAGCAGGCACAGACTTTATAACAGCCCCATGGACAGAGCCTTCCAAAAAAGGATGCAAGAATACTCTATCCTGACTGCCTTCAAAGCGTTACAATAAGAAGGGGCCGCCTGTCCAATCCGCCGGACCCAGAAAGGCAGGAAGGAGAACCGTGAGCGTCTATGGCTACATCCGGGTCAGCACCCGCGAACAAAACGACGACCGCCAGTGGATCGCCCTGCGCCAGGCGCAGGTACCCGCCCAGAATGTATATGTGGACCGGCAGTCCGGCAAGGATTTCCAGAGGCCGGAATACAAGCGGCTGGTACGCCGTCTGCGCAAGGACGACCTGCTCTACATCAAAAGCATCGACCGGCTGGGCCGCAACTACGAGGAGATCCTGGTCCAATGGCGCTTTTTGACCCAGGAAAAGGACATCGATATCGTTGTGCTGGATATGCCGCTTCTGGACACGCGCCACGGCAAGGATCTGCTGGGCACATTCCTGGCCGATGTGGTGCTGCAGATC
The DNA here is from genome assembly GCF_002161515.1 of Faecalibacterium sp. An58. Taxonomy (NCBI): domain Bacteria; kingdom Bacillati; phylum Bacillota; class Clostridia; order Eubacteriales; family Oscillospiraceae; genus Faecalibacterium; species Faecalibacterium sp. An58. Next base: position 23,360 of record NZ_NFHX01000017.1, on the reverse strand, counting down.
TTGTCCTTCGTGGCCGAGAACGAGAGGGAAAACATCCGCCAGCGCCAGGCCGAGGGGATCGCGGCCGCCAAAGCCCGGGGCGTCCAGTTTGGCCGTCCCTCCAAACCTCTGCCCGAAAACTTCTATGCGGTGCACCGGACCTGGCGGTCGGGCCAGATCACCCTCCGTCAGGCTGCCGAACTGTGCCACATGAACCACAACACCTTCTACTACCGGGCCCGCCGCTACGAGGACGAGCAGCGCGCCCAGCTCATGGTCCGGGACGAAGTTCCCCGGACCGGGCAGCCGCCTGCGGAGGAGGGATCCCCGCCTTCCGCCCGGGAGGAGGGCGAAGGCTCCCGGAACATATAAAAACAAAAGCGCCGTCCCCGGCTTTTTGGGCCAGGGGCGGCGCTGTATTTGTTATGCCGGGCAGGTGCGGCCCTTTGCACTCACAGCTCGATGAGGAAGCTGACGGCGTGATCCTGCCGGCCGCTGACACGGCAGGCGGGTTCCACATCGGTGCCCCAGCTGTCGATGCCGCCGACGCCCCGCACAGGGCCCATCACGGTCAGGATGGTATGGGCGGGGGCGGGCAGCTCGTCCGCATGGGCGGCGCTCTCCAGCTGGTGGGGGGTATAGGGCAGCGCCGAGAAGGCAAAGGGTCTGCCGTCGGCCATCCGCAGGGTGAGGGCCGCAGTGGTGCGGCAGGCCGGGCCCTGCTGGTGCACCGTCAGCGTGTGGGTGCCCATATGCACGCCGCAGTCCTGGGGCACCAGGTAGGCGGGGATGTGGGGCGTCTCGCTCCATGCGCCGAATTTCGCCCCCTTATACCGGTCGGGGTAGGTCTCCCCGGACAGGCCGGTCCAGCTCACCCGGGCGGCGGGCTGTACCGTGGCAAAGCGCACCCCAAACAACGGCAGTTCGGGCGCGTTTTCGGTCCCATGGTAGCGGGCATCCACCCGCAGGGCGCTGCCTGTGACGGTATAGCAGAGATCCGCCGAGGCCCCCGGCACCGTGGGGAAGCGGAAGGTATAGGTGATCCGCACGCTGCCGTCCGGCTCCCTGGCGGTGGTCCAGCCCTCCAGTTTGGGGTAGGCGTCGGCCGCCATCCAGGCGGCGCTGGCCACCGGGAAGCCGCAGCCCCGGTCGTTCTCGGTGGGGGCGCGCCACAGGGCCGGGCGGGGCGCACGCCAGATCCACTCGGTATCCCCTTTCCGCAGGGAGGCCAGGCCCCCCTCGGTGTAGGAGAATTGCAGGGCAAAGCCCTCGCCCTGGACCCCCAGGTTGACGTCCCCTTCCACCACGGTCAGAGGGCCGCCGGCCCGCAGAGGAGGCAGCGTACAGGCCGCAGCCTGACGGGCATTCTCTGCGTCCCAGGCAGCCCGACGGGCGGGGGTGTCGTACCAGTAGCGCAGATCCTGCATGGCGGGCTTCTCCGTCCCGTCTGCAAAGACGATGCCGTTGGCGCTGAACGCATAGTCGGTGGGGCGCTCTCCAAAGTCGCCGCCATAGCCCAGACGGCGGCCCTGCACGCCCGGCTGCCAGAGGGCCTGGTCCATGTAGTCCCACACAAAGCCGCCCTGGTACTGGGGGTATTCCCGGGCCAGGCGGATGTAGCTCTCCATCCCGCCCAGGCTGTTGCCCATGTCGTGCATATACTCGCACAGGATGAAGGGCTTTGCGGGCTTGGCGTCCAGATAGGCCCGGATCTCATCGGGCTTTGCGTACATCCGGCTCTCCATGTCGCTGATTTGGTCGAAGGCCCGGCAGTGGAACACCCCTTCGTAGTGCACCAGGCGGCCGGGGTCGTTCCGGTGGAAAAAGTCGCTCATGGCCAGGATATCCTCCCCGGCATAGGACTCGTTGCCGCAGCTCCAGATCAGGATGGCGGTGTGGTTTTTGTCCCGCTCAAACATCGAGCGGGCCCGGTCCACCACGCAGTCCCGCCATTCGGGCAGGCTGCCCGGCACGTTCCAGGCAGGGTCCACCCGGCCCATCTTCTGCCAGGAACCGTGGCTCTCCAGGTTGGTCTCGTCGATCATGTAGATGCCGTTTTCATCGCACAGATGATACCAGAGGGTCTGGTCGGGATAGTGGCAGGTGCGCACCGCATTGATGTTGTTGCGGCGGAAGGTCTCCATGGCCCGGTACATATCCTCGGGGCCGATGGCGCGCCCGGTCTCGGGATTCCACTCATGGCGGTTCACCCCGTTGAAAACGATCCGCTCCCCGTTCAGCTTCATGACGCCCTGGTCCATCCCAAAGCGGCGGAAACCGGTCTTGTAGGGCACCGTCTCCTGCACGGCGCCGCCGGCGTCCCGCAAAGTCAGGGTCACTTCGTAAAGGGCCGGGTCCTCATGATCCCACTTGCGGATGTCGGGCAGCCGCACCGGCGCGCCGTACCAGCAGCCGTCCCCGCCCTTGTCCAGGGGCATGGGGGCGTCCCAGATCACCCGGCCGCCGGGGGCCGTCACGGTGCAGTGCAGCCCGCAGCCCTCCACAGACGCGCCCTCCGCGGCGCTCAGACGCAGGCGGGGCGCCAGGGTGCCGGTGGTGTTGTCGGTCTCCAGGCCCGCCCGCAGCCACAGGTCCTCGATGTGCACCGAAGGCTTGGCATAGAGGTACACCGGCCGAAAAATGCCGAAGAACCGGAAAAAGTCCTGGTCCTCCAGCCAGCTGCCGCTGCAGTTTTTATACACTTCCACGCACAGGCGGTTCTCCCCCGGGCGCAGATAAGCCGTCAGGTCAAAGTCGGCGGGGGTGAAGCTGTCCTCACTGTACCCCACAAACTGTCCGTTGCACCAGCAGTAGAAAGCCCGCTCCACCCCCTGGAAGGAGACGCAGACCCGCTTGCCCTGCAGGGCCTCATCCAGCCGGAAGGTCTTGACATAGCTGCCCACCGGAGTGTCGTCCCAGGCGATCCGGGGCGGGCGCAGGTTGTGGCAGCCGTCCCAGGGGTACATGGTGTTGATATACTGGATCTGGCCGTAGCCCTGCAGTTCGATGTGCCCGGGCACCGCGATCTCCGCAAAACCGGTCAGGTCCGCCCCCTCCTGCCAGAAGGCGGCGGGCCTTTGAGCCGGACAGGGGCTGTATGCAAAGCGCCAGGGGCCGTCCAGGCTTTGGCGCAGGTCCGACCCATCGGCATACCATACATGGTCCGAGTGGGCGTCCAGCCGGTTGACCGCAAAGACCTGCGGGTCTTCCAGCCAGTTCAGTTCGGGAACAGGAGCATTCATGATAGGTCCTCCTTTAAAAAAGCAGGCGGAATGTACAAAAGGATTCTACCCTAGATTTTACCTTTCGTTCAGATGGCTGTCAACGCGAAAATCAGCCGCCCGGATAGAGGAATGTTGCACCTCCGGCTCCCCCGGGAGCGGCGCAGAGCGTTTTTTGCACCCCGGTTTGGCGTGCGCCGAAGCCCGCCGGGGCGCAGGCGCGGGCTTCGATGCAACTTTTTGAAATTGGGGCTTGACAAGGCTGTGCAAAACTGGTATCATGAATAGGCATTCGGCGGGCGCAGCTTGATGCGGGATGCCCACGAGGAGAGATGTCCGAGTGGTTTAAGGAAGCAGTCTTGAAAACTGCCGTGCAGCAATGCACCGTGGGTTCGAATCCCACTCTCTCCGCCATTTTATTTGAATCAGTTTTACTGACTTTGCTCTGGAGTAGTACTCAAGAGGCCGAAGAGGCGCCCCTGCTAAGGGCGTAGGTCGGGAAACCGGCGCGAGGGTTCAAATCCCTCCTACTCCGCCAAAAATACCAGGAACCACAGGTTGGTCCCTGGTATTTTTTATGCCCGGCCAGGCGCCGGCAGCGTCCGTATAAAAAGGGCCGCCCCGAAGGGCGGCCCTTTTGTGCTGTTCACGCCGTGTGCAGGGTGGCCGCGCCGGACCGGCGCAGCCGGCGGTAGAACCAGACAAAGCACACCATATGCATGGTAAAGGTGACGATCCAGGTGACGGGATAGGACAGGTACAGCACGAACAGGCTGTGCATCGACCCGAACACCGTGAAGATCCAGACGATGCGCAGCCCGCAGGCCCCTGTCAGGGAGACCACCGTGGGGGTGACGGCGGCGCCCATTCCCCGCACCACCCCGCAGGCCACGTCCATCAGGCCGCACAGCAGATAGGTCAGGCAGACCACATGGATGCGGTCGATGCCATAGGGCAGCACCTGGGGATCCGAGGTGTAGATGGACAGCAGCTGCCGCCCGAACAGCACCGCCAGGCCGCCCAGGACGGCCCCGATCACCGCCACCAGCAGCAGGCAGTCCCGCAGGATGAGGGGCACCCGCTCCTTTTGGCCCGCGCCGATGTTCTGGCTGGTGAAGTTGAGGGCCGCCTGGTACACCGACTCCATGGCGGTGTAGACAAAGTTCTCGATGTTGGCGGCGGCGGTGCTGCCTGCCACGGCCAGGGTGCCAAAGCTGTTGATGGAGGACTGGATCAGCACGTTGGAGACCGAGAACACCACGCTCTGGATGCCGGCAGGCAGCCCCACCCGCAGGATCTGCAGCAGGGTGGCCTTGTGGAGCCGCAGCTGGCGGGGGTGCAGCTGGTAGCGGGTGCCGGGCCGGGCCAGGCACCGCAGGATCAGGCCGGCCGACAGATACTGGGAGATGGAAGTAGCCAGGGCCACCCCCGCCACATCCATATGAAAAACCAGGACGAAAAAGACATTCAGGCAGGCGTTGGTGATCCCGGCTGCCGTCAGGAAAAACAGGGGCCGGCGGGTGTCTCCGATGGCGCGCAGGATGCCCGCCCCAAAGTCATAGGCCATCATGGCGGGCATTCCCAGAAAGACGATCCGCATATAGAGCACCGACTGGTCCATCAGGTCGGCCGGGGTGTCCATCCATCCCAACAGGACGGGCAGCAGGGGCAGCCCCAGCAGGATCAGGGCCGCCCCGCAGAACAGGGCCAGCAGGATGGCGGTGTGGACGGTGTCCTGCACCCGGCGCCAGTCCTGGGCGCCATAGCTGTGGGCCATCACCACGCTGCACCCGATGGACAGGCCCAAAAACAGGTTGACCATCAGGCTGTTCAACGAGGAGGTGGCGCCCACCGCAGCCATGGCGCTGCTGCTGGCGAACTGGCCCAGCACGATGATGTCCGCCGCATTGAACAGCAGCTGCAGGATGCCCGACGCCATCAGCGGGAGGGAAAAACGCAGCAGGTTGCCCACCAGGGGGCCGCTGCACATATCGATCTCAGACGAATGCCGCATAGTTGTATGGTTCCTTCTTTCTGCAAGATACGCATCTTTGACTTCGCATAGCCGCTCCGGCCGGGAGCGGATTATAGTTTACTGCGCCGGCGTGCGAAATGCAACCATCGATTTTGCAGAAAGCAATCCACCCAGCGCACGGCAAAAGCCAAAACCGCATGGCCAAAAGCCGCAGCATTCTGCGCGCAAAAGGACGCACTGGCCCCCGGCCTTCCGGCGTGGGAAAATGGACACAGAAAAACCGTCCACAGAAAGGAGGAACCCAATGACAGACGTACGATCTTACAGCCTGGCGGCCGAAGGGGACAGCCAGGCGGCGCCCCACTTCAAGGTGCGGGAGTTCGCCTGCAAAGACGGCAGCGACCCGGTGTTCGTGTCGCCCCGCCTGGCCAATGTGCTGGAGGCCATCCGCACCCATTTCGGCGCGCCGGTGACCATCACCTCGGGCTACCGCACCCCCGCCCACAACGCGGCCACCCGGGGCAGCAGCCCCCGCAGCCAGCATCTCTACGGCCTGGCGGCCGACATCCAGGTGGAGGGGGCAGCCCCCGCCGCCGTGGCCGCCTATGCGGAGACCCTGCTGCCCGACGCCGGGGGCATCGGGATCTATGGCACCTTCACCCACATCGATGTGCGGCCTCAAAAGAGCCGCTGGCGGGGGTGAGGCCATGGAGACCATCTGGGCCGCCCTGCTCTCGGGCGGGGTCACCCTGGCGGGAGTGCTGATCGCCAACAGCCGCAGCCAGGCCGTCACCGACACCAAACTGGAAGAGCTGACCAGGGAGGTGCGGGCCCACAACAACTTCGCCCAGCGCGTGCCGGTGCTGGAAGAAAAACTCAAGGCGGCCGACCGCCGCCTGTCCGCGCTGGAACGCCAGCCCGGCCCGCCCCGCGCCTGAACCAACATCCAAACCGAAAGGAGCACAACATGAACCACATTTCCATTGGAACCATCGCACGCACCGCCTGCCTTGCGCTGGCGCTCACCAACCAGATCCTGTCGGCGGCAGGCAAGCCGGTGCTTCCCATCCAGGACGACCAGCTGGAAGCCCTGGTCACCACCGGGCTGACGGTGGCGGCCTCCCTGGCGGCCTGGTGGAAGAACAACAGCTTCACCGCCCCCGCCATCCGGGCCGATGCGGCCCTGAAAGCGGCCCGCAGCAAGTGAAAACCCGGGATACCGCTTGACAAAGGGCATGGGAGATAGTACACTTCCTATAAAGAGGCTCATCACCTTCACATGCAAGATGAAAAAGATTCACAGCGGAGGAGTGTACTGGGATGACTTTGTTTTCATACGAGATCTTTGACGCGGTGGCGCGGCAGGGCAGCTTCAACAAGGCGGCCCAGCAGCTCCACCTGACCCCCTCCGCCATCAGCCACGCCATTGCCGTGATGGAGGAGGAGCTGGGCTTCGCCCTGTTCACCCGGGGCAAAAGCGGCGTCACCATGACCAGCTACGGCGCTTCCCTCTACCCTGCCATCCGGGCGGTGCTGAACAGCGACGAGGCCCTGCAGCAGAGCATCGCCCGGCTGAACGGCCTGGAAAAAGGCAAGGTGCGGCTGGGCACCTTCAGCTCGGTGTGCACCCACCTGCTGCCCGGCATCCTGCAGAGCTTCAAGGAGCAGTTCCCCCAGATCGAGGTGGAGATCTACCAGGGCACCTACGACGACGTGAAGGAATGGCTGCGCAGCGGCCAGGTGGACATCGGGTTCCTGGCCTCCAGCTGCCAGGAGGAATTTGCCCTCACCGAACTGCTGCGGGAACCCCTGTACGCCATCCTGCCGGCGGACTGGCCCACCCCTCCGGAAGGGGTGATGACCCCCGCCCTGATGAGCCAGAAAAACTTTGTGGTGCAGGGAGACGCCACCGACGCCGATATGCGCCGCTTTTTGAAGAAGTACAAGATCGGGGTGCAGCGCTGCTGCCATGTCATCGACGATATGTCCAACATCGCCATGGTGGAAGCCGGGATCGGAATGTCCATCCTGCCCCAGCTGACCATCAAGGATTGCAGCGCCCACATCCAGATCCTGCCCATCCAGCCCGCCGAGGAGCGCGTGGTGGGCCTGGCTTTGCCCCGGCCGGCGGCCATGGCCCCGGCGGTGGAACAGATGTTCCACCACATCGTGGATTTCTGCAAGAACAGCGCCCCACTGCATTGAGAAAAGCCGTTACTGGGCTTTGGAGGCCGAACACCGGAAGCGGAAGCCCTGCACCCGGTCGATGATCCAGGAGGACAGGGTGACCGTGACGATGGAGTAGGCGATCCTGGCGAAGGGGATATAGCTCAGTGAGAGCACCAGCACCACCAGGTCGGTGAACAGATAACTGCGGGACAGCCGCCAGCCCGTCACGCGGGAGATGGTGAGCGCCAGGGCGTCGTCGCCGCCGCTGGAACCTCCCTGCCGCACGATGATGCCCACCCCAAGGCCCACAAAGAGGGCTCCCAGCACCGAGGCCGCCAGGGGGTAAGCCGACAGGTCAGGCAGCATCGGGGGAAACTGCTCCCAGATCTTATAAAACAAAGAGACGCTGAGGGTGGACACCACCGAAGTGCGGATGAACCCGCCTCCCAGGTATTTGAAGGCCAGCAGGTAACAGGTCAGGTCCAGTACGGGGGTGACGATGGCCGGGGAGATGCCCAGCCAGTTTTCCACCAGCAGCATCATGCCGATGACGCCGCCCTCGGTGATGCCGGTCTGCTGATGGATGTTGTGGATGCCGAAGGTGCAGATCATGGCTCCCAGCAGGATCAGACCCACCCTGCGCATCGTCAGGCCTTCCAGCAGCCTGGGGCCCCATTTGGCCCAATTCCTGGATGTGTTGCGAAGCATACGAAAACTCCTTCTTGCGTTTTTGCTTGTTCCTCTGTACAATACCAGTATAAAGGATATAGTAACTATATTGTCAAGGGGGTATCCATGGAAAATCTGTTCTCGATCGGGGAGGTGGCCCGGTATCAAAACATCTCCAAGCAGACGCTGATCTTCTACGACAAGATCGGCCTGTTCCGTCCGGCCTATGTGGACCCGCACAACGGCTACCGCTATTACAGCGCCAGCCAGATCGACTACCTGGACACCATCCTGGTGATGAAAAAGATCGGCTTCTCTCTGGAGGAGATCCGCCGGCATATGCAGCACTACCACCTGGACAGCAGCCTGGCCATGCTGCACCGGCAGCTGGACGTGATCGACCAGAAGATCGCCGAACTGCGTCTGCTGCGCAGCCGGGTCCAGCACCGCTGCCAGCAGATGGAGCAGGCCAAAGCCAGGGCCCAGGCCGGCGTCCAGCTGGAGGACGCCGGGGAGCAGTACCTGCTGTGCCGTCCGGTGGCTGCCCCTTACAGTTTGCGGGAGGTCAGCCTGGCCAGCAAGCAGTGCTTTGTGGACGCCTTTCAGGAACAGCTGCCGGTGTTCTTCCAGTCCGGGGTGGTGGTGCCTTTCGAGCGCATCCTGGCGGGCCGGTACACCGAGGCATCCCTGGCCTTTTTGCCCATCGACCCCACCGGCCAGGCCGCCGGGGTCCGCAGGCTGCCCCCGGGGCGCCGGGCCTGCATCTACCATGTAGGGGATTATCTGTCGGTGGGACGCTCCTACGAAAAGCTGCTGGACCACTGCCGGCAGGCAGGGCTGCGCATCCTGTCCGACTCCTATGAGTTCTGCATCAACGACTACATCACCACCCACGACGAGAGCGAATACATCACCAAGATCGCTTTCTACGTCGAGCCGCAGATATAAAAAGCGCCCCGCCGGGACCTGCCTGGCGGGGCGCTCATCTGTTTTGGTTCTGCTCTCAGGAAGCCTCAAAGACCCGGGAGGCCCGGCGGCTGTGTTCCTCCCGATCGGGCCGGGGCGGTATGGGGGTCAGGCGCACTTCGGTGACCCGGCGGCGGGCGGTGTGGGTGACCACGCCGCTGTAATTGCCCAGGCGGAAACCGTCCCCCACCTTGGGCAGATGGCCGGTCAGGTCCTGCAGCAGGCCGTTGACCGTGTTGGAATCGGTCTGCTGCGGGGGGATCTCCAGCTTTTCGTACAGGTCGTCCACGCTGGCCGTGCCGGACACCAGCCAGCCGCCCCCGGGCTGGGGCCGGAACTCCTCCACCGCTTCATCGTGTTCGTCCCAGATCTCCCCTACCAGCTCTTCCAGGATATCTTCCAGGGTGATGATGCCCTCGGTGCCGCCGTACTCATCCACCACCACTGCCATGTGGTGATGCTCCTCCCGGAAGGTGCGCAGCATGGCCGAGATCTTGGTGCTGTCGGTGGTAAACAGGGCCGGCGTGACCAGCGCCTGCAGCGATGCCTGGTTGCGCAGCCGGGCTAAGTAGAAGTCCTTCTCGTGCACCACGCCGGTGATGTTGTCGATGGTGCCGTGGTAGACCGGCAGACGGGAATAGCCCGACTCGGCAAAGACCTGGGCCAGCTCCTCCAGGGGGATGGTATCCTTGACGGCTACCACGTCCACCCGGGGAGTGAGGATCTCCCCTACTTCCACATCGTCAAATTCGATGGCACTGCGGATCAGCTCCCCTTCCCGGTCGGTCAGCTCACCCTCGCTCTCGGCCTCGGATACCATGGTGATCAGCTCGCCCTCGGTGATGGAATCGGGCTCGGCCTGTACATGGAACAGCCGTCCCACCAGCTTGGACCATAGCCCGAACAGCCAGGTAAAGGGTGTGAGCAGGGTGATGAACACCTGCAGCAGGGGTGCGCAGGCGGTGGCCACCTTTTCGGGTATCTCTCGGGCCAGGCTGCGGGGACCGATCTCGCCAAAAAGCAGGATCAGCACCGCCAGGATCAAAGCCGACACCAGAGTGCCCCGCAGCGCGCCCAGCGGACGGATCAGGAGCAGCACCCCCAGAGAGGCTGCCGCCAGGTTGGCGACGGTATCCCCCACCAGGATGGTGGCGAACACCTTATCCCGCTGCTGGGACAGAGCCAGCACCCGGGCCGCTGCCGCGTCCCCCTCCTCTGCCCGGCTTTTGAGGCGGATCTCGTTGAGGGAGGCAAAGGCGGTCTCTGCCGCCGAGAAAAAGCCGCTGAGCGCCACCAGCAGGATCAGGGCCGCCAGGGCTATCATACTGCCATCGTCCATAAAGATTCGATCAACTCCACTTTCTGTATTGGTTTACGGAACAAAAAATGTGCCTTCCGCCGCCGGCTTTCAGCGACGGAAAGCACATTCTTTTTTTATCATAGCATACTTGGTTCGGGTATGCAAGGGGATGGGGATGCTTTACTGAGATTTTACCCCAGGGTAAAAGCGCTGCCGTCCCAGTCCACCGTCAGGGTATCGCCCTCGGCATAGCTGCCGCCGATGATGGCTTTGGCGATCAGGGTCTCGATCCGGCTCTGGATGAACCGCTTGATGGGCCGCGCGCCATAGATGCTGTCGTAGGCCGCGTCGATGATGGCGTCTTTGGCCCTGTCGGTCACCTGCAGGTGCAGACGTTTGCCCTCCTCCATCCGGCGGCGCAGATCCTCCAGCTGCAGGCTGACGATCTGACGGGCCTCCTCCTTGGTGAGGCTCTTGTAATAGACGATCTCGTCCAGACGGTTGAGGAACTCGGGACGGAACTTGCCGCGCAGCAGCGTGTCGATCTGGTGTCGGGCCTCGTCGCTCAGTTCGTTGGAACCGGTCGCGCGGCGCTGCTCCAGGTCGCTGAGGATGATGTCGCTGCCCAGGTTGGAGGTGAGGATGATGATGGTGTTCTTGAAGTCCACCGTGCGGCCCTGGCTGTCGGTGATGCGGCCGTCGTCCAGCACCTGCAGCAGGATGTTGAACACGTCGGGATGGGCCTTTTCCACCTCGTCGAACAGCACCACGCTGTAAGGCTTGCGGCGGACCGCCTCGGTCAGCTGGCCGCCCTCCTCATAGCCCACATATCCCGGAGGCGCGCCGATCAGGCGGCTGACGCTGAACTTCTCCATATACTCGGTCATGTCGATGCGGATCAGATTCTTCTCGTCGTCGAACAGGGCCTGGGCCAGGGCTTTGGCCAGCTCGGTCTTGCCCACGCCGGTGGGTCCCAGGAACAGGAAGCTGCCAATGGGCCGGTCGGGGTTGGCGATGCCGGCGCGGCTGCGCAGGATGGCCTCGCTGACCTTGGTCACCGCCTCATCCTGGCCGATCACACGCTTGTGCAGCACGTCCGCCAGATGCAGCAGCTTCTCCCGCTCGCCCTCCACCAGCTTTTCCACCGGGATGCCGGTCCAGCGGGCCACGATCCGGGCGATCTCCTCCTCGGTGACACGGTCCCGCAGCAGGCTGGCCTCCTTCTTTTCGGCGGCCAGTTTCTCCTCGGCGGCCAGCTGTTTCTGCAGCTCGGGCAGCCGGCCGTATTTCAGCTCGGCGGCCTTGTTCAGGTCGTATTCCCGCTGGGCCTTCTCGATGGCGGCGCCTGTCTGCTCGATCTGCTCCCGCAGGGACTGCACCTTGCTGATGGCGTTCTTCTCGTTCTCCCACTGGGCCTTCATCTGCTTGAACTTATCCTGCAGCTCGGCCAGCTCTTTTTCGATGTCCTTCAGGCGGCTCTGGCTCAGCGCGTCCGTCTCCTTTTTCAGGCTGACCTGCTCGATCTGCAGCTGGGTGATCTTGTGGGCCATGTCGTCCATCTCGCTGGGCATGCTCTCCATCTCGGTCTTGATCATGGCGCAGGCTTCATCCACCAGGTCGATGGCCTTGTCGGGCAGAAACCGGTCGGTGATATACCGGTTGGACAGGGTGGCGGCGGCGATCAGGGCGCTGTCGTTGATCTTGACCCCGTGGAAGACCTCATACCGCTCTTTCAGGCCGCGCAGGATCGAGATGGTGTCCTCCACCGTGGGCTCATCCACCTGCACCGGCTGGAACCGCCGCTCCAGGGCGGGGTCCTTCTCGATGTACTGGCGGTATTCGTCCAGGGTGGTGGCGCCGATGCAGTGCAGCTCGCCCCGGGCCAGCATGGGCTTGAGCAGGTTGCCCGCATCCATGGCGCCGTCGGTCTTGCCGGCGCCCACGATGGTGTGCAGCTCATCGATAAAGAGGATGATCTTGCCCTCGCTCTTTTTGACCTCGTTCAGCACGCTCTTGAGCCGCTCTTCAAATTCGCCCCGGTACTTGGCGCCGGCCACCAGGGCCCCCATGTCCAGGCTGAAAATGGTGCGGTCTTTCAGGTTTTCGGGTACGTCCCCCCGGACGATCCGCTGGGCCAGACCCTCCGCGATGGCGGTCTTGCCCACGCCGGGCTCACCGATCAGGCAGGGGTTGTTCTTGGTCTTGCGGGAGAGGATCCGCACCACGTTGCGGATCTCCTGGTCCCGGCCGATCACCGGGTCCAGCTTCTGTTTGCGGGCCAGATCCACCAGGTCCTGGCCGTACTTCTGCAGGGCGTTGTAGGTCTCCTCGGGGTTATCGGTGGTCACGCGCTGGTTGCCGCGCACCGAGCTGAGGACCTTGAGGAAGCCGTCCTTGGTGATGCCGAAGGCCCGGAACAGCCCTGCCGTGTTGGCGTTGGTCTCGCTCAGCAGGCCCAGCATCAGGTGCTCCACGCTGATGAACTCGTCCTTCATGGCCTTGGCCTCCCGGGCGGCGGCGTTCATCACCTTGTCGGCGGCCTGGGAGATATAGATCTTGTCGGGGTCCCGGCCCGAACCGGACACCCGGGGCAGGCCGGCCAGCTTCTCGGACACGGCGGCGGCAAAGCTGCCCGCGTCCACATTCATTTTTTGCAGCAGCTGGGGGATCAGCCCGTTTTCCTGGCTGGCCAGCGCCAGCAGCAGGTGTTCCGGCTCCAGAGCATTGTGCTGGTACTCCACTGCCAGCTGCTGGGCGGCCTGGATGGCCTCGACGGTCTTTTGGGTATATTGATTGGTGTTCATATGCTTTCCCTCCATTCTCCGGCGCCCAAAGGCCCGGGGATGCGGCCGGCCCTGGCCGGCGCGTCAGCTCGTCACTTGCAACGTCCGACTGCTAGCACGGCCGGGCCGCGCCGACACAAACCCCGGCCTGGCCTGAATGCACATCCAATATCTTGATCTGTCTTGTCATGGTATGCCTCCCGCCTGCTCTGCACAGGCTTTTTAGCACTCTAGTCTTTCGACTGCTAAAAGTATACTCGCAGGGCGGTCTTCTGTCAAGAGGGGAGAGGGGCGAAAGGGGGCTGTTCACAAAAAATTTACGCGCCGGGAAGGACGGGCGGGTGTCAATTTTTGGGCTTTTTGAGGAGCTTTTGTTGTCGCTGCATCCAAAAAGGAGCCGCCGCCCTTGTCATATCCAAGGGATATGTGGTATAATCATACTGCACTAGTAGCGAATGGGCACCGTCTTTGCGCGGGGCCCATTTGCTCAGAATTTACCAACGGAGGGATGTTAGCTATGGAAACCTACGGCATTGAAAAATATGGCATCATCGGGCCCAAGGCTGTCTACCGCAACCTGACCCCGGCCCAGCTGACCGAGGCTGCGCTGCGCCGCGGTGAGGGCGCCCTGAGCAAGACCGGCGCGCTGGTGGTCACCACCGGCAAGTACACCGGCCGTTCGCCCAACGACAAGTTCATCGTGGACACCGAAGGCGTGCACGACGACATCGCCTGGGGCAAGGTGAACCGCCCCATCAGCCGCGAGAAGTTCGACGCCATCAAGGGCAAGGTGGCAGCTTATTTGCAGGGCCGCGAGGTCTTCATTTTTGACGGCTACGCCGGCGCAGATCCCAAGTACACCAAGAAGTTCCGGGTCATCAACGAGCTGGCCAGCCAGAATATGTTCATCCATCAGCTGCTGATCCGCCCCACCGCAGAGCAGCTGGCCAACTACGGCGAGCCTGACTACACCATGCTGGTGGCACCCGGCTTCAAGTGCGATCCCGAGGTGGACGGCGTCAACAGCGAGGCCGCCATCATGATCGACTACGAGGCACACCTGATCGTCATTGCAGGCAGCCAGTACAGCGGCGAGATCAAGAAGAGCGTCTTCTCCACCATGAACTACGTCATGACCAAGGAGAACGTGCTGCCCATGCACTGCTCGGCCAACATGGACCCCGAGACCCATGAGACCGCCGTCTTCTTCGGCCTGTCCGGCACCGGCAAGACCACCCTGTCCGCCGACCCCGGCCGCAAGCTGATCGGCGACGACGAGCACGGCTGGAGTCCCGACGGCATCTTCAACTTCGAGGGCGGCTGCTACGCCAAGTGCATCAACCTGAAGGAAGAGAACGAGCCCGACATCTTCCGCGCCATCAAGTTCGGCTCCCTGGTGGAGAACGTGGTCATGGACCCCGAGACCCGCGAGCTGGACTTTGACGACGACAGCCTGACCGAGAACACCCGCGTGGGCTACCCCGTGGACTATATCTCCAACGCCCAGATCCCCGGCGAGGGCGGCATCCCCAAGGTGGTCATCTTCCTGACCGCCGACGCATTCGGCGTCCTGCCTCCCATCAGCCGTCTGAGCAAGGAAGCCGCCATGTACCACTTCGTCACCGGCTTCACTTCCAAGCTGGCCGGCACCGAGCGCGGCATCACCGAGCCCCAGCCCACCTTCTCCACCCTGTTCGGCGAGCCCTTCATGCCCATGGATCCCCAGGTGTACGCCAAGATGCTGGGTGAGAAGCTGGACCAGTACGGCACCAAGGTCTACCTGGTTAACACCGGCTGGGCCGGCGGCAGCGCAGCCGACGGCGCCAAGCGCATGAAGCTGAGCTACACCCGCGCCATGGTCACCGCCGCTCTGAACGGCAGCTTTGACAGCGTGGAGTTCAAGCACCACGACGTCTTCAACGTGGACTATCCCACCAGCTGCCCCGGCGTGCCCGACGAGATGCTGGATGCCCGCGGCATGTGGGCTGACAAGGCCGCCTATGACCAGCAGGCCAACAAGCTGGCCAAGATGTTCGAGGACAACTTCGCCAAGAAGTATCCCCACATGGCCGCCGAGATCGCCAACGCCGGCCCCAAGGCAAAGTAAGTCTGCCCCCGGCATGATCTTCTGAACGCAAACGCGCCGCTCCTGCGGCACGACAAAAAGGCCGCCGCCCCGTGATGCATGGGGCGGCGGCTTTTTTCTGCGGCAGGCTCAGCTGTCGGTCTTGTCCGCGTCTTTACAGGAGTTCTCGGCGTCGGTCAGCAGCGCGCACTCGCGGATCTTCTCCAGTGTGACCTCGCTGAGGATGTGCTCAGCCTTGCAGGCATCGGCAGCGGCGGTCTTTTCGTCCACGCCCAGCTGGATGAAGAAATGGGTCAGCAGGCGGTGGCGGCTGTAGATCCGCTCCGCGATCTCCCGGCCAGGGGGCAGCAGGCTGAGATTGCCCTCGCCGTCCACCGCGATGTAGCCGTTTTCCCGCAGCTTCTTCATGGCGATGCTGACGCTGGCTTTGGTGAAGCCCAGCTCGTTGACAACGTCGATGGAGCGCACTTTGCCCTGGCGCTCGGTGAGCATCAGGATGGTTTCCAGATAATCTTCAGCGGACTGGTGGATGGTCATGATTGGTTCTGCCTCCTGTTTACTGCCCGGCGGGCAGGTGATGTTGGTCTGTATCTATAAGAGTACCACAACCGGCTGCGGCACGCAAGAGCGGACCGGGCTGTTTGTGTCGAAAAAAGGACTTTTACAGGCTGGCCAGGTAAGCGGCGGGGCCCGACTGGTACAGATCGCCCCCCGTGCTGTCCAGGATGACCGTCAGGGGCATATCCCGGACGGTGAGCCGGCGCACCGCCTCGCATCCCAGATCGGGCCAGGCGATGACTTCCAGGGAGAGGACGCTGCGGGCCATGAGGGCCCCGGCCCCGCCCAGAGCCGCCAGATAGACGGCTCCGTTGCGCACCACCGCCTCCTTGACGGCGGCGTCCCGCTTGCCCTTGCCGATCATGATCCGGTTTCCCAGGTCCAGCAGGCGGGGGGACATACTGTCCATACGGCCCGAGGTGGTAGGCCCGGCCGAGCCGATCACCTGGCCGGGGCGTTCCGGGGTAGGCCCCACATAATAGATGGCGCTGCCCTCCAGAGGGAAAGGCAGGGGTTCGCCGGCGTCCAGGGCCTCCATCATCCGCTTATGGGCCTGGTCCCGGGCGGTATACACCACCCCCGACAGCAGTACGGTGTCCCCGGCCCGCAGGGGGGCCAGGTCGGCGGCGGTGCAGGGGGCTGTCAGTTTGTATTCCATAGCATCTCCTTTTCTGCCCTGCCATCTCACAGGGCGGCGCAGGCCCGCCGGGTGACATGGCAGGACACGTTGACCGCCACCGGCAGGCCCGCCACATGGGTGGGCATCTGCTCAATGGCAAGGCCCAGGCAGGTGGTGCGCCCGCCAAACCCCTGGGGGCCGATGCCCAGGGCGTTGATCTCCTCCAGCAAAGCGCGCTCCAGGCCCGCATAGTAGGGGTCGGGGTTGGGCACGTCCAGCGGGCGCAGCAGGGCTTTCTTGGCCAGATAGGCCACCTTGTCAAAGCTGCCGCCCACCCCGACGCCCAGGATGACCGGGGGGCAGGGATTGGAACCGGCCTGGCGCACGGTGTCCACCACGAACCGCTTGAACCCTTCCACCCCGTCGGCGGGCTTGAGCATGGCGATGCGGCTCATATTCTCGCTGCCAAAGCCCTTGGGGGCCACCGTAATGGTGCAGCCCTCCCCCGGCACCAGGTGGACGGTGATGGCGGCGGGTGTGTTGTCGCCGGTGTTGCCCCGGCGCAGGGGGTCGGCCACAATGCTCTTGCGCAGGTAGCCGTCGGTGTAGCCCCGGCGCACCCCCTCGTGGATGGCGGCCTCAAAGTCGCCCTCGATATGGACATCGGTGCCCAGCTCCACAAAGACGCAGGCCATGCCGGTATCCTGGCAGATGGGCAGATCGGCCTCGCGGGCGGCGTCCAGATTGGACCACAGCAGGTCCAGGGTGGTCCTGGCCAGGGGCCACGGTTCCGAAGTGCGGGCGGCGTCCAGGGCAGCCTGAACGTCTGCGGGCAGCCGGGTGTTGGCCTGGATGCACAGGGCCGCCACCGCGTCGGTCAGCTTTTGGGCGGGGATGGTACGCATGGCAGGTCCTCCTTACAGCCGGGCGACGCCGGTATCCCGGGCGGCCTGGGCCACAGCCTGGGCCACGGCCTCGGCTACGCGGGGATCGAAGGCGCCGGGGATGATGCATTCGTCGCTGCGCTGGTCATCGGTGATGAGGTCGGCGATGGCATAGGCGGCGGCCAGCTTCATCCGGTCGTTGATGTCCCGGGCGCGCACCGACAAAGCGCCCTTGAACAGGCCGGGGAAGCACAGCACATTGTTGACCTGGTTGGGGAAATCGCTGCGGCCGGTGGCCATCACCCGCACGCCGGCGGCTTTGGCCTCATCGGGCATGATCTCGGGGGTGGGGTTGGCCATGGCAAAGACGATGGCGTCGGGGGCCATGGTGCGGCACATCTCTGCGGTCAGGCAGCCGGGCTTGGACACCCCGATGAACACATCCGCCCCGCGGATGGCGTCGGCCAGACCGCCCTTGACCTGGCGGGGGTTGGTCACTTCGCCCAGCCAGTTCTTGTGGGCCTCGGCGCTGTTGCAGCCCTTGTACAGGGTGCCGAACTGGTCCACCGCGATGATGTCCCTGGCCCCGGCGGTCATTAGCATCTTGATGATGGCGGTGCCTGCGGCGCCGGGCCCGTTCAGCACGATATGGACCTCCTCCATCTTTTTGCCCACCACCCGCAGCGCATTGATGAGGGCTGCGGTGACCACAACGGCGGTGCCGTGCTGGTCATCGTGGAACACCGGGATGTCCAGCTCCCGCTCCAGGGTCTGCTCGATCTCAAAGCACTCGGGGCTCTTGATGTCCTCCAGGTTGATGCCGCCAAAGGTGGGGGCCAGGGCCTTGCAGGCCGCGATGACGCCGGCGGCGTCGTGGGCGTCGATGCAGATGGGGAAAGCGTCCACCCCGCCGAACTGCTTGAACAGCACCGCCTTGCCCTCCATCACCGGCAGGGCCGCCTGGGGCCCGATGTCCCCCAGGCCCAGCACAGCGGTGCCGTTGGACACCACCGCCACCATGTTGCCCTTGAAGGTGTAGCGGTAGACATCCTCGGGGCAGGCGGCAATGCGGCGGCAGGGCTCGGCCACGCCGGGGGTGTAGGCGGTGGCCAGTTCGTCCCGGGTGCGCACCTCCACCTTGCTGTGCATCCCAACCTTGCCCTGATGGGCCTCGTGCATTTCCAAAGCTGCCTTGTTGTAATCCATACTTGTCCTCCTCAAAGCCGTTTTTCTTATTGTAGCACAAAGGGGGCAGCAGTTTCCACCCGCAGAACGGCACATTTGGCCCAAAAGTGCCCTGGAGCGGCGGGATTTATGGGAATTTTGTAAAAGAACTTTCTTTTTTTACAATTCTCCGGTATACTGGGGTACGCCCCTGCCCGGGGATGTGCCTCAAGGCCGGCCGCAAAGCGCGGCGGCGTTTCGGGCGCGCTCAGGGCATCGCTTTGTTTGCAAAGGGCGCGGCCCATGCCTGCGCCCATCCACCGATCAGGAGGTTTTCACTTTGAAGCATCTACGCTCTGCCGCGGCCGTGGCCGCAGCGCTGGCGCTGGCCGTCTCTGTTGTGGGCTGCGGCGCCGCTTCTTCGGCGTCCTCCAGCACCCTGCTGGGCCCCGCCGCCAACTACGACTACCAGAACTTTACCTACAGCCAGGGGCTGGACGCCAACGGGCACTGGGAGGGCGTCTCCGCCCTGGACTACGTTACCCTGCCCGAGGACTACGCCGCCATCCCTCTCAAGAAGTCGGATGTCGAGCCCTCCGAGGAGGACATCCAGACCCTGTGGGACAACCTGCTGGAATCCAACCGCGTCAACCAGCCGGTCACCGGCCGCCCGGCTGAGACGGGCGACATCGCCAACATCGATTACAGCGGCACGGTGGACGGGGTCGTCTTTACCGGCGGCACCGCCCAGGGCTATGACCTGACCTTGGGCAGCGGCTCTTTCATCGACGGCTTTGAGGATCAGATCATCGGCCACAACATCGGAGACAGCTTTGACGTCACCGTCACCTTCCCCGACGATTACGGCGATTCCACCGACGAGGCGGGCAACCCCATCACCCTGTCGGGCAAGGAAGCCGTGTTCTCGGTCACCCTCAACAGCCTGGCGGTCAGCGTCCTGCCCGAGGCCACCGACGCCTGGGTGGAGGAGAATTTCGGCGCTTCCAACGACCTGCACACGGTGGCGGATGTGGACCAGTATTTCCACGACAGCCTCTACGATTCCAACCTGACCAACGCCATCGTGGACTATCTGACCGAAAACGCCGAGATCTCCAGCGTGCCCCAGGTGCTGCTGAACTACCAGGTATGCAGCCAACTGAGCTACTACAACAGCTATGCGTCCATGTTCGGCTACGAGAGCCTGGACGAGTTCTTGTCCGGCTTCATGGGCTACGACAACGCCGACGCCCTGCTGGCCGACACCGAGTCCGACATCCTGAACAGCTGCAACCAGCTGCTGATCTTCCAGGCGGTGGCCGAGAGCCTGGACCTGGCCCCCACCGATGCCGAGCTGGAGGCTTATGCCAGCTACACCGAGACCATGGGTGAAGGCTACGTCCACCTGCTGGCCTTGCAGGACAAGGTCCTGTCCACCCTGCGGGAAGGCGCCCAGATCAGCTGAGCCGGCCCAAATCACCCCGTATCGCCCAAACGCCCCCGCTGTCCCAAAGACGGCGGGGGCGTTTGTCGTTTTATCCTCTGGTCATTCGTCGGGGAAAAGCTGTTCCAGGGTGACCAGCACCCCATCCTGGTCGTTGGAGGGGCAGACCCGGCGGGCAAAGCGGGGCTTGTCGTAGGTGTAATCCGAGCGGACGAAGGTGCCGTCCACATCGGCGGCCACCAGTTTGAGATCGGGCATCAAAGCTCCCTCCTTTGGATCGTTCTGCCTTGATTGTACCATCCCTTTGCCCCGAAAGCTATTCCTATCCCGCCAGGTCTTGTCAAAAATCCGCCCATCCGGCCAGACTGGCAGCAACTGGAATATCAGATGGGGCTTTGTGGCAAAAACTCTCTCGTAAATTTGTATATTTTGCGCGTTGCCCGGGAGGCAGAAATCGTCCGGGTTTTGTGGTATACTGAATATGATCGTTCGGATCGGACGGCCCAAAGGAGGGATGCCGGATGGGCACAGAAAAACTTTGCCGGGGGTTGGTGCTGGCCGGTGGCGGCGCCCGCGGGAGCTATCAGGTAGGGGTCTGGCGCGCCCTGGACGAGCTGGGCTGGACGGCCGGTGTGGTCACCGGCACCAGCGTCGGCTGTCTGAACGGCGCCATGTACGTCCTGGGGCAGTATGAGACGGCCCGGGATATGTGGCTGAGCATCCGCAGCAAGGATGTGATGGAGCTGCCCGCCCCCGGCTCGGGTCTGGAGGGCCTGGGCGAGGCGGTGCGCCAGTTCGTGGCCGAGGGCGGCGTGGACGTCTCCCCTCTGGAGGACATCGTGCGGCGGGTGCTGGACGAAAAAGCGCTGCGGGCCTCCCCCATCCGGTTCGGACTGGTAACGGTGGAACAGCGGGGCCTGCGCCCCCACCAGCTGACCCTGGAGGAGATCCCCCAGGGCAGGGCTGCGGATTACCTGCTGGCCTCGGCGGCCTGCTTCCCCGCCATCCAGGCCCGGGACATCGACGGGGTCAAATACATGGACGGAGGCTACGCGGACAATATGCCCGCCGGCCTGGCCGCCCGGATGGGGGCCACCGAGCTGGTCTGCGTGGACCTGGAGGGGCTGGGCATCACCCGGCCCAACCGCACCGGCCTGCCCACCACCCTGATCCGCAGCCACTGGGAACTGGGGGACATCCTGCGGTTCGATCCGGCGGTGGCGCGGCGGAACATCGAGCTGGGCTATTACGACACCCTGCGGGCCTTCGGACGGCTGCGGGGGGACGCCTATGCCATCGCCCTGCCGGGCAGCGCCGAGGCTGCGGCTTTGTTCCGGGCCAGGCTGGACCCCCTGCAGGAAGCCGTTCGGGGGCGCTGGCCGGCCGCCCATCTGTCCTCGGCGGCGGCCCTGGCTCTGGCCGGGCTGGAGGACACGCCTCTGGCCCCCCTGGAAGCAGCCGCAGAGGAGGCCGGCGTGGACCCCGCCCGGATGTACACCGTGGAGGAACTGGGGCAGGCTTTCCTGGCCCAGTGCGACCACCAGCGGCTAGCCGCCTTTGACCCCTTGTTCGACGGCAGCGGCAGCGGCGCACTGGCCGCCCGGGCCGCGCTGCTGCCCCATCTGTATTTGCAGGCCCTGGTCCGCCGGGCGCTGACCGGGCCGTATGTGCCGGAGGTGATCACATGAAGCGTTATCAGGGTGTATCCGTATCGCCGGGACTGGTGTTGGGACAGGTCAGCCTGCTGGCCATGAGCAGCCGGGACCGCTCCTCCTTCAACCGCAATCCCCAGAACCCCGAGAAGGAACTCCTGCTGCTGGAGGACGCCATCCGCACCGCCCAGAGCGAACTGGAATCCATGGCCAGCCGTTCGGCGGACAGCGAACAGGCCATCTTCCTGTTCCAGAGTATGCTATTGGAGGATGACAGCTTCCTCAGTGAGGTGCGCTCTTACATACAGGCGGGCACCGGCGCCGCCGAGGCCATCAACCGGGTGGGCCAGCGCTATGCCGACCAGCTGCGGGCCATGACCGACAACACCTATTTGCAGCTGCGCAATGTGGATATCCTGGACGCCACCCAGCGGGTGATCAATATTCTGTGCGACCGGCCCCGGATGCGGCTGACGCTGGACCATCCGGTGATTTTGGCCGCCGACCGGCTGATGCCCAGCGACCTGTTCAGCATCCCGGCGGGGATGATCCTGGGCATCATCACATCCGAGGGCAGCACCCTCAGCCATGCGGCCATCATTGCCCGGGCCCGCAAGATCCCCAGCCTGGTGCAGGTGGGGCGGGATTTTCTGGACGACTGCGACGGCCGGATCGTGGTGCTGGACGCCGACCAGGGGGTGTGCATCCTGGACCCGGACGCCGCCACCCGCCAGCAGGCGGTGACCCGCATCTGCACGGACCAGCGGGCCAGCGAGGGAGACATGGAGATGCCCTTGCAGGATATGCCCTGCATGACCCGGGACGGGGTATCCTTCGAGCTGCTGGCCAACTGCTTCGGCCCCGAGGACATCGACAGCGCCATCCAGTCGGGGGCTGCCGGGGTGGGGCTGCTGCGCAGCGATTACCAGATCCTGGCGGGGGACACCTTTGACGAGCAGGAGCAATACTTTTACTACACTTCCTGCATTGCCGCCGCAGGGGGCAAGCCGGTGACGGTGCGCACCTTCGATTTCGGGTCGGACCGCACCCTGTCCAACATTTACCGGGGGGATCAGTCGGCCCATCTGGGGATGCGGGGCATCCGCAGCAGCCTGCGCAGCCCGCGCCGGTTCGAGGCACAGATCCGGGCCCTGATGCGGGCCGCCGCCCGGGGGCCTTTGCGGATCGTGTTCCCCATGGTGACCAATGTAGAGGACTGGGACGACGCCATGAAACTGGTGGCACACTGCCGCCAGAACCTGGAAGAACGCGGGGTGCCCTACAACAGCAAAGTCCCCTTTGGGATCATGCTCAGCATACCGGCGGCCTGTCTGATCGCCGAGGACTTTGCCCGGCACGGGTGCCAGTTCTTTGTGATCGGCACCAACGACCTGACCCAGTACACCCACGCGGCCGGGCGGGAGATCACCAGCGCCGAGCGGTACTTCCAGCCCACCAGCAAGGCCATGTACAAGCTGATCCGTATGTCGGTGGACGCCGCCAAGGCCCACGGCATCCCGGTGGGCATCTGCGGTCTGGCGGTGGGCGACCCGGACAACGCGGTGCAGTACCTGCACATGGGCCTGCGCAGCTTTTCGATGGGCCCGCAGAACCTGCTCAGCGTCAAGAAAGCCCTGCTGGACGCCGAGGCGCTCCCCCACCGGGCCGGCCCGCCCCAGCAGGAGGGCTGACCGTCCTTCCCGCCAAACCATAACGCGCACAGGCCACCCTTCGGGGCGGCCTTTTCTGCACGCTGAAAGCGACACGCAAAACAATGCGGGGGCCGGCTTTGCAGCCGGCCCCCGCAGAGGGACCCTATCTTTCGTGACGCAAAAGTTCTTTTGTTTTGGTGCGATCAACAACAGAAGGAATATGGTTCTATTCCTCTTTG